>DDNW01000075.1:375-12527 GCA_002341345.1 Erythrobacter sp. UBA2510 | reverse complement strand
GCCCTCCTCCCGGCCTCCGAAGGAAATACCTGTCAGGAGGCCGGGAGGAGGTGCCGGCTGGGGCCGTACTTTTTCCAGCTTAGCGGAAACGCACTATAGGGTCAGGACCCTAATCGTCTGGCCGCCACCCGGGCGGAGCCAGCGTAAAGCCGGAAAACTCGAACCCCGGCGACACCACGCACGACACCAGCACATAGTCATGCGCGCCTGCCACAGGCTCGGCCGCCTGCCAGTCGCCTGCGGCGATGACGTGCTGCGCGACCTGCCCCGCCATCAGGTCGGGGCCTAGCACCACCTCTTCGATAATGCCGCTTTCGCCCTTGCTGATCGACAGGGTCAGCGGGTTACCCGCATGCCAGAGCCAGATCTCGGTCGCATCGACCCGGTGCCAGTGTGAGCGCTGGCCGTTCTCCAGCAGGAAGTGGATGAGCGTCGCACTAGAACGTTCTTTGGCCCGCTCGCCCCCGGACTCAGACGCGCGCCAGGTCTCCTTGTACCAGCCGCCTTCGGGGTGGGGCTGAAGGTCGAGTCTCGCGATCAGTTCTGCCGCACTTGCCGCCATCCGCTTTCCTCCTGCTTGCCTTCGCAGCCGCAACATAGCCCCTTGCCTTGGCAGGCCAAGCGGCCATACTCCAATCCGAACCGGCTGGGCAGGACTGCCCGGTCGTCCCCCCTCTGTTCGTTCCAGTCAGGGAATTGCCGATGAAAACCGCGTTCAAGCTCAGCCTTCTGCTCGCCTCCACGTTGCTCGCCGCCCCGGCTCAGGCGCAATCCACGCCTGAGGAAGTGGCCGAGGCCGCGCTGAAGGCGGCGCCGGTCTGGGATGGGCATAACGATGTTCCATGGCAGCTGCGCGGGCGGCGCGCGAACGTGCTCGACGGCTTCGATTTCCACGATACCCATGCCGAGCCGGCCGGGGACGAGGGCGAAACCTCGGCCATGCACACCGACCTGCCGCGCCTTCGCACTGGCATGGTCGGGGCGCAGTTCTGGTCGGTTTACGTGCCTGCCTCGATGCCCGAGCCCGAGGCGGTGCAGGCGACGATGGAGCAGATCGACGTCACCGAGCGGCTGATCGCCCAATACCCTGACGACCTCGCGCTGGCGCTGACCGCAGACGACGTTGCTGCCGCGATGGACGAGGGCAAGATCGCCTCGCTCATGGGTATGGAGGGTGGCCACTCGATCGGCTCCAGCCTCGCCGTGCTGCGGCAGATGTATGCGATGGGCGCGCGCTACATGACGCTGACCCATTCGGCGACGCTGTCATGGGCCGACAGCGCGACCGACACGCCCGAGCATGACGGCCTGACCGATTTCGGCATGGACGTGGTGCGCGAGATGAACCGGATCGGCATGCTGGTCGATCTCAGCCATGTCAGCGAGGCGACGATGATGGACGCCCTCGATGTTGCGAAGGCACCTGTCATGTTCAGCCACTCGGGCGCGCGCGCCGTGAACGGCCATGCGCGCAACGTGCCCGATTCCGTATTGGCGCGACTGCCTGAAAATGGCGGGATTGTGATGATCGTGGGCCTGCCAGGCTATCTCAGCGAAGCGATGCGCCAGCGCAGCGCCGCGCGTGCGGCGGAAGAGGCGAAGCTGAAGTCGCTCTATTCCGGTCAGCCAGACCGGGTCGATGCGCTGCTGGCGGCCTGGGATCTCGAGTTCCCGCCGGTCGAGGCGACGGTCTCCGACATGGCCGACCATGTCGACCACGTACGCGAAGTTGCGGGCGTGGATTATATCGGCATTGGCGGCGATTATGACGGCATGCCGAGCGGTCCGGTCGGGATGGAAGATGTGGCGGGCTATCCGGCACTGTTCGTCGAACTGGCGCGACGCGGCTATACGCAGGACGAACTGGAGAAGATCGCCAGCGGCAACATGATGCGCGTGATGCGCGGCGCGGAAGCCTATGCCGCGAGTGTCGCCGACCAGCCGCCGATCGAATCGCCGGTGGGCTGAGCGCCCGCGTCAGCTGGCCATTCTAATTCCCGGGCTGGACGCCGGATGCGGACTGCTCGGCGCTGATAGCGCTGCTGCCCTTTTCTTCGTCATTCACGGTCGTGCCTGTGATCCATGTGAAGGTCAGCAGTACGATCGCTGCCAGCAGGCTGATTGCCAGCACCCAGCGGACCCCGTGTTTGGTCGTACCGCCACGTGCCTCATCAGTTTCGAGATGGGTTTCGTTACCTTGCTGTTGCATGACCTGTCCTTTTTTCCCTGTTTGGTGACCCATGGGAAATACGGACAGCGCTCGCGAATGTTCCGATGGCGGGCTGGCGGCGCCAGCCCACTCCCCCTCCCGACCTCTCAAAGTTTACTCTATCGGAAAGCTCGCGTGAGCGAATGGGCCGGTGCCGCACCTGTCCCAGTGCCGCGGCAACGCAAAAACTCAGTCGCGCAGCAGGTCGTTGATCCCGGTCTTTGCCCGCGTCTGCGCATCGACGGTCTTGACGATCACCGCGCAATAAAGGCTCGGGCCGACCGTACCATTGGGCAGGACCTTGCCGGGCATCGAGCCGGGGACAACCACGGCATAGGGCGGGACCGCGCCCATATGCACTTCGCCCGTCGCGCGATCGACGATCTTGGTCGAGGCACCGAGGTACACGCCCATCGAGAGCACCGCGCCTTCGCCCACCCGCACGCCTTCGGCCACTTCGGAGCGGGCACCGATAAAGGCGCCGTCGCCGATGATCACCGGGTCGGCCTGCAGCGGTTCGAGCACGCCGCCGATTCCCGCGCCGCCCGAAATGTGCACGTTCTTGCCAATCTGCGCGCAACTGCCGACCGTCGCCCAGGTATCGACCATCGTGCCCTCGTCGACATAGGCACCGATATTGACGAAGCTGGGCATCAGCACCACGCCCTTGCCGATGAAGCTGCCCTGCCGCGCGACCGCGCCGGGCACCACGCGGAAACCGGCCTCGCGGAATCGTGCCTCATCCCAGCCAGTGAACTTGCTCGGCACCTTGTCGAAGCCGGGGGCACCTGCCGCACCGCCTTCGACGATCTTGTTGTCATTGAGACGGAAGGACAGCAGCACCGCCTTCTTCAGCCACTGGTTGACCGTCCAGCCGCCCGTTCCGTCAGGCTGCGCCACGCGTGCCTTGCCCGCATCGATCAGTGCCAGCGCCGCCTCAACCGCCTCGCGCACATCGCCGCTCGCGGGCGTAATCTGGGTGCGGGCTTCCCAAGCCTCATTGATTTTCTGTTCCAGCTGGTCGGTCATGCGCCTCGTGCCCTTCTTGCGAATGTTTAGGTGTCTGGCGCGCGGCTAGCGGGCGCGGGGGCGCTGGGCAAGTGGTGCGGAAGGACCAGAGCAGCCCGTTCAGGCAAAATTAGTCATATCGCGGGCATGCTGGCGGTGTAGGAATGGGATCGAAAATGTCGGAAGTTCAGTCACTCGCGCCCGTATCGGGCCGTTTGCGCCGCGCCTTGCTGCTGGGCTGGGCGATTGCGCCTGTCGCCATGCTCGCCGCCTGCGGCGGCGGATCGAGCGGGGGCGTGAATTCCACACCGGGCACAGGGGGCACGGCCTCGCCGACACCTACGCCGACCGCGACCCCCACCGCGCAATTCGACACCGCCGAATACCGTCAGTCTGATGGTCCCTCGCAGCACAATGCCATTTCGGCCTGGTCGAAGGGCTGGTCGGGCGAGGACGTGACCATAGCCATCGTCGATTCAGGGATCGACGTCGACAACAGCGAATTTGCGGGCCGCCTCTCCTCGGCTTCCAAGGACATCTATTCGAGCCGCAACCAGCTCGATGCGACCGACGACCATGGCACACTGGTTGCTCTGGTCGCGGCGGCTGCGCGCGATAATTCGGGCATTCTGGGCATGGCGTGGAGCGCCGATGTGCTCGCGATCCGGGCCGACACGCCGGGTTCTTGCACCACTGACGACCCGGCCAGTGCGGATGACTGTTTCTTTTCCGAAAGCGCAATTGCCGCTTCCATCGACTATGCTGTGGCCAGCGGCGCGCAGGTCATCAACATCTCGCTCGGCGGGGATGGCTCGATCACGACCCAGTTGCGCAATGCCGTTGCCGATGCCGTGGCGGCGGGCGTGCTGGTGGTGGTCGCGGCGGGCAATGCCGGCGGCAGCGAGTTGGAAGGCTTCCCCGCCTCCCTTGTCGATGCGGGCAGCGGCGGGGTGATCGTGGTCGGATCGGTCGACGAGAACGACGCGATTTCCGACTTCAGCAACCGCGCAGGCACCTATGCGGGCAGCTACATCACGGCACGGGGGGAGACCTTGTGCTGCATCTATGAAGACAGCGACATTTACGTCGATGCGGATGGCTATGCATATCTGTTCTCCGGCACCAGCTTCGCCACCCCGCAGGTGGCGGGCGCGGCTGCGCTGCTGGCGCAGGCCTTCCCCAATCTGACCGGTACCGAGATTGCCGAAATCCTGTTCGACAGTGCGCGCGATGCGGGCGCGAGCGGGGTGGACGTAGTCTATGGCAACGGCATCCTCGATCTCGAGGCCGCCTTCCAGCCGATCGGGCCGACCTCGCTGGCGGGCAGCACCACCGCTATCGTGCTGGGCAGCGATACCGGCAGCGGTTCGCCCGCCATGGGCGACGCGGTCGGCGGGGCCTTGCTGACGAGCATCGTGACTGACCGTTATGACCGTGCCTTTCAGGTCAATCTTGGGGCCGGGCTCCGCTCGGCTCCGGTTCGCACGCGCCTCGCCGGTGCGGTCGAGACACGCAGCCGCAATCTGTCGCTGGGGTCGGACACGGCGGCCATCGCTTTTTCGATCGACGCGCGAGGGGCCGGCATGCCACAGGTCGGCGCGCTGGAACTGAGCGAGAGCGATGCGGCCCGCGCCCGCGTGCTGGCCGCACGCGCGGCGCTGGAGATTGCGCCGGGGACCGCACTCGGCTTCGCCTATGGCCAGAGCGGCGAGATGCTGGTCGCGCAATTGCAGGGCCAATCGCATCCTGCTTTCGCCATTGCGCCTGCCGCCAGCAGCGCACAGGGCCTGTTCATGCAGCCTGACGCCGCGCTCGCGCTCCGCCATGAGATTGGCGACATCGGGGTGACCATCGCGGCAGATAGCGGCGCGGTGCTCGGCGCCGAGGCCAACACTGCCGCCGCCTGGCGCGATTATCGCGAGGATGAGCGGATGCGCGCCACCTCGATCGCGTTCGACCGTGCTTGGGGTGCTTTCAGTACCGCTGTGGGCGTCACCTTCATGCAGGAGGACGCCACGCTACTGGGCGGGCGGTTTAACCGGGCGTTCGGCATGGGCGGCGCGGACAGCCTGTTCCTCGATGTCTCCGCGGGCATCAATTTTGCGCCCGGCTGGCGGCTTGGCGGTTCACTGGTCGAAGGACGGACAAACGCGCGGTCGGGCGGACTGGTGGCGACCGGTTCGCGATTGCACAGTCGCGCCTGGTCGCTCGATCTGGAACGCAGGGGAGTGTTCGCCGCCGATGACGCGCTGGCCTTCCGGCTGGCCCAGCCATTGAGGGTCGAAAGTGGCGGGCTGCGGCTGAATTTGCCGGTCGATTACGACTACGAAACGCTCACCGCGACCAATGCCGTGCAGACCCTCTCGCTGGCGCCGACGGGCCGCGAGTTGATCGGCGAGCTGCGCTGGAGCGGTTCGCTTCTGGGCGGCAATGCGGGCGCGAGCCTGTTCTACCGCCGCGATCCCGGCCATTACGAGGATCTGCCCGACGACCGGGGTCTGACCTTGCGCTATTCCAGAAAATTCTAGCTCTCCAGAGCCTTCAAGGTGCGGGTAAACTCGATCAGCCCGGTCTGCCGGTGGCGGCGCAGCCGCTCCGAATGCAGGATGTCGCGCACCTTGGTGAAGCAGACCTCGATATCGTCATTGATGACGACGTAATTATACGCGTCCCAGTGGCTGATCTCGTCGAGCGCGCGCGCCATGCGTCCCTGGATCACTTCTTCGCTGTCGGTCCCACGCCCGTGCAGGCGACGGTCCAGTTCGGCGATGCTCGGCGGCAGCAGGAAGACCGAGACGACGTCGTCGCCCGCCCGCTGCGACAATTGCTGCGCGCCCTGCCAGTCGACGTCGAACAGGAAGTCGCGGCCCTCGTTCAATCCGTCCATGATCTGCGCGCGGGGCGTGCCATATTTGTTGCCGAATACCTCGGCCCATTCGAGGAAGGCGTCCTCCTCGACCATGGCGTCGAATTCCTCGCTCTCGGTGAAGTAATAATCCTTCCCCTCGACTTCGCCTTCGCGCTTGGGACGGGTGGTGACCGAGACCGACATCGACAGGAGGTCCGGTTCCGCGGCGAGCAGCTTGCGCGCGATCGTGGTCTTGCCTGCGCCAGAGGGCGAGGAAAGGATGAACATCAGGCCGCGGCGGGGAAGATCGAGTGAATCGGACATGTCGGCTCTTGGCGCGAGCAGGCATGAAAAATCAAGAGCGCTGCGGGGCCTGTGCGGTCAGGGCAGCTCCGTATCCCCCGTATCGGCATTGTCGGCCATGTCCATCAGCTCGGCATGGCCCTCTGCCTCGGCCTGTCCACGCGCGGCGGCCCGGTCGAACAGCGCCTTGCCCAGCACCAGACCGGCGGCGATGCCCAGACCCGGCAACGAGCGTGTGGCAAGGCGGGCCACGGCATAGGAGGCGATCGAATAGCCCAGCGTCTTGCCCGCCACGATCTCATGCGCCTTTTCGCGGTCGTATTTCGCCCCCAGCAGCGTCCGCTCCACTACCCTTCGCGTCAGGATGGCCGCGCCGCGCAGGATCACGTCGGCGAAGAGCAGGTTGGTCGCGGGGTTCGGGCTGGGGCCGGGGACATGCGGCGTGGTCTTGCGCGGCTTGCCCAACGCACCGCGCACCGTCATGAAGGTCTTGTTGTCGCTGTCCATGCCCACCAACGCCTTGGTGCGGTCAATAGGTCCCGGTTTGCTGGAGCGCCGGGCCAAGGCTACTTCTTGCGGCCGAAATCGACCGTCACGACGTTGGAGCCGCCATCCGTGCCGTCCCCGTCGGGCGCATCGTTATTGGCATCGACATGATCGGTCGGCTCGATATCGCTTGCCGCCGCCTGGAACTGCAGCCCGAAATCGACCGCCGGATCGACGAAAGCGGTGATCGCAGCAAAGGGAATTTCCAGCGTCGAGGGCATCTGGTTGAAGCTCAGCACCACGGAAAAGCCGCGCGGATCGACTTTCAGGTCGCTGAACTTGTTCTGCAGGACGATGGTCATCTCGTCCGGGAAGCGCTCGCGCAGATGCTGGGGGATCGAGACGCCCGGCGCGCCGGTCTTGAAGGTGATGTAGAAATGATGCTCCCCCGGCAGCATGCCGCCGGCCTTCTCTACCGAGCCCAGCACACGGCCGACGACCGCGCGCAGGGCCTCCTGCACGATCTCGTCATAGGGGATCAGGCTGTCGGGCGTTTCCTCGGTCATATCTTGTGTCAGGTGGCTATCTGTTGCGTTGCGGTCAAGTCGCAATCGCGCTGCTTCCCCGCCCTTGTCGGCATTTCGCCTGCCGCCACCGCTTGCACCGCGCGGCGCTGGGCCTATAGGCGAAACCATGCGTACAGGCAGGATAGAGCGGAAAACCGCGGAAACCGCGATTCTCGTCGAGGTAAATCTCGACGGGACGGGCACTTACGACGTTTCCACAGGTATCGGCTTTCTCGATCACATGGTCGAGCAGTTCAGCCGCCATTCGCTGATCGACGTCACGATGAAGGTGACGGGCGACCTCCATGTCGACCAACACCACACGACCGAGGACAGCGCCATCGCGCTGGGTCAGGCCTTGGCACAGGCGCTCGGCGACAAGGGCGGGATCGGCCGCTACGGCGCGGCCTATTCGCCGATGGACGAGACGCTGGCGCGCGTGACGCTCGACATTTCCGGGCGGCCTTATCTGGTGTGGAAGGTGCGCTTTACGCAGGAAAAGCTGGGCGAGTGGGATACCGAGCTGATCGAGCACTGGTTCCACTCGGTCGCCCAGTCCGCCGGGATCACGCTGCACATCCAGCTGCTTTACGGTCAGAACAACCACCATGTGTGCGAGGCGGTGTACAAAGGCTTTGCCCGCGCCATGCGCCAGGCGGTGGAGCTTGACCCGCGCAAGGGCGGGGCGATCCCGAGCACCAAGGGGCAACTGGGCGGGTAATTGTGGCGGAAGCTATTGCTCTGATCGATTACGGTGCGGGCAATCTGCACTCAGTCCACAACGCCTTGATGGCGGCGGGGGCCGAGCATGTCGCCGTCACCGCTGACCCCGATCTCGTGCTCGGTGCGCGGCGGATCGTGCTGCCCGGCGTCGGCTCTTTCCGCGCCTGTTACGAGGGGCTGACCGGTATTCCCGGCATGGTCGAGGCGCTGGAAGAGCGCGTGCTAAAGAAGGGCGTGCCCTTTCTCGGCATTTGCGTGGGGATGCAATTGCTCGCCACGCGCGGGCTCGAGTTCGGTGAGACACCGGGGCTCGGCTGGATCGAGGGCGAGGTGAAGCTGATCGAGCGGACCGATCCCGAGATCAAGGTGCCGCATATGGGCTGGAACGATGTGCGCCTGACCCCGCATCACGGCGACCACGATCTGCTGGAGGAGGGCGAGGCCTATTTCCTCCACTCCTACCACTTCCAGCCCGATGACGGCCTCGATATCGCCGCGATGACCGATCATGGCGGCGGGCTGGTCGCGGCGGTTGCGCGCAATAATATCGTTGGCGTGCAATTCCACCCGGAGAAGAGCCAGCGTTTCGGACTGGATTTGCTCGCCCGCTTCCTGGAGTGGAAAATTTGATTGTTTTTCCTGCCATCGACCTCAAGGGCGGCGAAGTCGTGCGGCTGGCCGAGGGCGATATGGCCCGAGCCACCGTCTATGGCGACAACCCCGCCGCGCAGGCGCTGCTCTTTGCGGAGGCCGGGGCGCAGCACCTGCACGTGGTCGATCTGGACGGCAGCTTTGCCGGGCGCGCCGAGAACCGCGAGGCGGTCGAGGCCATCGTCGCGGCCTTTCCCGGCTACGTTCAACTTGGTGGCGGCATCCGCACGCCTGAGGCCGTGGCGGGCTGGTTCGATCTCGGCATTGCGCGCGTGGTCATGGGCTCGGCAGCGCTTAAGAACCCCGAATTCGTCAAGGACATGGCCCGCGAATACGAAGGCGGCATCGTTGTCGCCGTGGATGCGCGTGACGGCATGGTCGCGACCGAAGGCTGGGCCGAAGTCTCCGACGTCCCCGTGGTCGACATGGCGCGCCGGTTCGAGGATGCGGGCGTTGCCAGCCTGCTGTTCACTGACATTGGCCGCGACGGGCTTCTGAAGGGCTGCAATGTCGATGCGACGGTGGACCTCGCGCGCAGCGTCGACATTCCGGTGATCGCCAGCGGGGGGGTCAAGGGGCTGGACGATATCCGGATGCTCGCGATCAATGCCGATGAGGGGATCGAGGGCGTAATCACCGGCCGCGCGCTCTACGAGGGCAAACTTGACCTTGCGACCGCGATTGCGATGGCAAATCGATGAGTTGGTCCGACGTCGCTCTGATCGCCGCTGCAGTCTTCGTTGGGACGGCGCTTTTGGATTGGCGCAGAGGCGTAACTGGCTTCGGACCGTTCAGGTTGACGAAGCTGCGTTCACCTGAACGTTACTGGGTCATCGTCGTGCTATATTTCAATCTGGCGATGGGCATGGTCTGGTTGAGTAGCAAGGCTCACGATGCGGAGATTGCTGAAATGATTGAAAACGCCCCGGTCAAAATCACTGTCAGAATGGCAGAGCAATGACCGTCCGTATCCGTGTCATCCCCTGCCTCGACGTGGCCGACGGAAAGGTCGTCAAGGGCGTCAATTTCGTAAACCTCAAGCACGCTGGAGATCCGGTCGAACAGGCGCAGGCCTATGACGCGGCGGGCGCGGACGAGCTGTGTTTTCTCGACATTTCCGCCAGCCACGAAGGGCGCGGCACGCTGCTGGATATCGTCCGGCGCACTGCCGAAGTCTGCTTCATGCCGGTCACGGTCGGTGGCGGGGTCCGCACGGTGGAGGATGCGCGCGCGCTGCTGCTGGCGGGCGCGGACAAGGTCGCGGTCAACAGCGCGGCGGTAGAACGGCCCGAACTGGTCGCCGACATCGCCCAGCGCATGGGCAGCCAGTGCTGCGTCGCCAGCGTCGATGCGCGTTGGGTGCACGACCACTACGAAATTTTCACCCATGGCGGCAGGCGGGCGACAGGGATCGACGCCGTCGAACACGCGATCAGGCTCGCCGAGCTTGGCGCGGGCGAATTGCTCGTCACCAGCATGGACGGCGACGGCACGAAGAAGGGCTATGACCTCAAACTCACACGCACCATCGCCGATGCGGTGTCGGTGCCGGTCATCGCCAGCGGCGGGGTGGGCACGCTCGACCATCTGGTGGAAGGCGTGATGCAAGGCCATGCCAGCGCCGTGCTCGCCGCCAGCATATTCCATTTCGGCGAGCATACGATTGCCGAGGCGCATGATGCCCTGCGCGATGCGGGCCTGCCTGCGCGCGCCACTTGACGATCAGGGCCAGCACAAGCATCCCAACGCTCATGGACACCCTGACCCAGCTCGAACAGGTAATCGCCACTCGTCGCTCCGCCTCGCCGGAGGAAAGCTACGTCGCGAAACTCAACCAGCGCGGAATGCCCGTCATCGCACGCAAGGTCGGCGAGGAAGGCGTCGAGACCGCCATAGCCGCGCTGACCGGGAGTGACGAGGAGCTGGTGGGTGAGGCAGCGGACCTCATCTTCCACCTGCTGGTGTTGCTCAACGCCAAGGGCCTGTCGCTCGATCATGTGCGTGCCGAGCTTCAGCGCCGCGAGGGGCTGTCGGGCCTCGAAGAAAAAGCTTCAAGGCCAAAGGAATAGGAACCAGTAATGACCATGGCTCCCGTCGATCCCTCCGCCCCCTATGACCGCGACAACATCTTTGCGAAGATTCTGCGTGGCGAACTTCCCTGCACGAAAGTCTATGAGGACGAGCACGCGCTCGCCTTCGAGGATATCCACCCGCAGGCCCCGGTTCATGTGCTGGTCGTGCCCAAGGGCGAATATGTCAGCTGGGACGATTTTTCGGCCAAGGCATCGGCGGACGAGATCGCCGGTTACATGCGCGCGGTAGGCAAGGTTGCGCGCGAGCTGGGGCTGGTCGAATCAGGCTATCGCATGATTGCCAATATCGGCCCTGATAGCGGCCAGCTCGTGCCGCACCTGCATGTCCATCTGTGCGGCGGGACCAATCTGGGGCGGATGATCCCCGCGTAATTTGTGCGCGGGTGCCTGTTTCGGGCGAAAAATCAGCCAATCGACTCAGATTTCCGGCAGATCGGCGCAACTTGGCTTGCCGGGCGACTCGCGCGCTGGCTAATGCGCCGTTCATCTATGCAGGAGCATCCACAACCGCCATCCGGCATTCTCGCCGGGCCGCGCCACCTCTTCCCGGTGCGCGTCTTTTTCGAGGATACGGACCTGACCGGTTTCGCCTACCATGCGAACTACCTGAAATGGGCGGAGCGGGCGCGTAGCGACCTCTTGCGCCTGCTCGGGATCGACCAGCGCGCTGCCCTGGAGGCGGGCGAGGGGCATTATGTCGTGGCAGATGCCAATCTGCGCTACCTCGCGCCCGCCAGATTTGACGAGGCGCTCATCGTCAGCACCGAAATGCTGGAACTGAGAGCGGTGAGTGTCCGATTGATCCAGCGCGTCTCGCGGGGGACAGACCTCCTCGCCGAGATTGCCGTGCGCGTAGGTTTCGTGGGATTGGATGGCCGCCCGCGGCGCCAGCCGGTCGATTGGCGCACCGCGTTCGAGACATTCGCCGCAAAGGAAGCTTAAGTGAGCACGTTCCACCTTCTCGCTGCCGCCACCAGTATCGCTCCCACCCGGCTCGACCCGATGCAGCTGTTCCTCGATGCCGATATCGTCGTGCAGGCGGTCATCATCGGCCTGCTCGCGGCGAGTATCTGGGTGTGGATGATTATCCTCTCCTTTGGCCTCAGGATGGGCAATATCCGCAAGAAGTCGGACGAGTTCGAGGAGCGCTTCTGGGACTCCGCAGAGCCTGACGCCATGGTGTCGAGCCGTCGCCGCCCCGACTTGCCCGTCGCACGCGTCGCCGCCGCCGGGCTGGAGGAGCTTGGCCGTTCGGGCAAGGGGAG
>DDNW01000075.1:0-152 GCA_002341345.1 Erythrobacter sp. UBA2510 | reverse complement strand
ATCCGCAACCCTGCCGCTGCCAGTGCCCGCGTGGCGCAGGCGATGGAAGGGCAGGTCGCCGCCGAAAGCGATGCACTGGCCGACCGGCTCAACTTCCTCGCCACGACTGGTTCGGTCGCGCCCTTTGTGGGCCTGTTCGGGACCGTCTGGGG
>DDNW01000126.1:7071-10639 GCA_002341345.1 Erythrobacter sp. UBA2510 | reverse complement strand
CCGCTAATGAGTCTACGGCCTAGTTCGACCGCGGCACTCAACCGGGCAGCGCTGTGGTGCGAAAGCTGCATCAACCTATGCGCGAAGAGGCATGGTTCGGGCAATAGCCATGGTCTATGCGGCCCGTGTTATGTTGGACTCGTTTGACGCGCTGCTCCTCGCCCGTATCCAGTTCGCCTTTACGGTGAGTTTCCACTTTATCTTCCCGGCCTTTTCGATCGGGCTTGCCAGCTATCTCGCCGTGCTCGAGGCGCTGTGGCTGAAGACCGGCAAATCGCATTATCTCGACCTGTTCAAATACTGGCTCAAGATATTCGCGATTGCCTTCGCGATGGGCGTCGTTTCCGGGATCGTCATGTCCTACCAGTTCGGGACCAACTGGTCGGTCTTCTCCGACAAGGCGGGGCCGGTGATCGGGCCGCTGCTGGCCTATGAGGTGCTGACCGCCTTTTTCCTCGAGGCAGGCTTCCTCGGTGTGATGCTGTTCGGCCTGAACAAGGTCGGCAAGAAACTGCACTTCATGGCCACGCTAATGGTCGCGGGCGGCACCTTCGTTTCGGCCTTCTGGATCCTGTCGGTCAACAGCTGGATGCAGACCCCGGTCGGCTATGTCATGGGCGAGAGCGGCCAGTTCCTGCCGGGCGAGAGCTGGTGGGATATCGTCTTCAACCCCAGCTTTCCCTACCGCCTGCTCCACACGGTGACGGCCGCCTACCTCACCACCGCCTTCGTGGTCGGCGGGGTCGGCGCGTGGCACCTGCTCAAGGACCGAGGCAACCAGCACGCACGCACCATGTTCTCCATGGCGATGTGGATGGCCGCCATCGTCGCCCCGTGGCAGATTTTCGCAGGCGACATGCACGGGCTCAACACGCTCGAACACCAGCCGGTCAAGGTGATGGCGATGGAGGGGCATTACGAAAGCCACCCCGATGGCGCCCCGTTGGTACTGTTCGGCATTCCCAACGATGACGAGCAGCGGATGGATTATGCGGTCGAGATTCCCAAGGCGTCCAGCCTGATCCTCAAGCACGATCTGAACGCGCCGCTGGCCGGGCTCGACACGGTTCCGGACGCGGATCAGCCGCCGGTCGGCCCGGTCTTCTGGGCGTTTCGGATCATGGTTGCGATCGGGTTTGCGATGATGGGGCTGGGGGTCTGGAGCCTGCTCGCCCGGATGCGCGGCAAGCTGTATGACTGGCAGTGGCTGCACCGCGCTGCGATCGTTATGGGGCCGAGCGGTTTCGTCGCGGTGATCGCAGGCTGGATGGTGACCGAGATCGGGCGACAGCCCTTCACTGTCTACGGCCTGCTGCGCACCGCGCAGAGCGCGTCGCCGCTCGATGCGCCTGCCGTGGGCGCTTCGCTGCTGGCATTCATCGTCATCTATTTCGCGGTCTTTGGTGCGGGTACGTTGTACATACTGCACCTGATGAAGAGTGCACCGCATGCCGGGGAAAAGGGCGTCAAGCGGACCGAGAGGGGCCCCGTGCGCACGGCGGGCATCACCCCGGGACCGACCCAGAATCCGGGTTCTGGCGAACCGCTTCCCGAGGATAAGGGAGACGTCCGGTGAACGTGGATCTGACCGTCATCTGGGCTTTCATCATCGCCTTTGGCGTGTTCGGCTATGTCGTCATGGACGGCTTCGATCTGGGCATCGGCATCCTCTTCCCCGGTTTCAAGGTCGGTAGCGAGCGCGACCAGGCCATGAATTCCATCGCGCCTGTATGGGACGGCAACGAGACCTGGCTGGTGCTGGGCGGAGGTGGCCTGCTGGCAGCCTTTCCGCTCGCCTATGCGATCATCCTGCCCGCAACCTATCCGCTGGTCATCGCCATGCTGCTGGGGCTCGTCTTTCGCGGCGTCGCGTTCGAGTTCCGCTGGCGCAACCCGCAGCACCGCGCCTTCTGGGACATGGCGTTCAGCGGTGGCTCGCTGGTCGCGGCGCTGAGTCAGGGGATGATGCTGGGCGCGATCCTGCAGGGGATCGAGGTGGTCGACCGGGCCTATGCCGGCAGCTGGTGGGACTGGCTGACCCCCTATACGCTGCTGACCGGGCTGGGCGTCGTCGCAGGCTATGCGCTGCTCGGCTCGACCTGGCTGGTGTGGAAGACCGAGGGCGAGGCGCAGGCGCGCGCGTACCGACTGGCCTTTCGCGCAGCCTTCGCCACGCTGGCGCTGATGGCGGCGGTCAGTCTCTACACGCCCTTCCTCGAAACGCAGTATTGGGAACGCTGGTTCACGATGCCCAACGTGCTGTTCGCCGCGCAGGTGCCGCTGCTGACTGCGATCATTGCCTTCCTGCTGCTGCGCGGCCTCGTGAAGAAGCAGGAGGTCGCCCCGTTCCTCTACGCGCTCGCACTGTTCCTGCTCGGCATGGCGGGGCTTGGCCTCTCGATCTTCCCCTATGTCGTGCCCGATGCGGTCACGATATGGGATGCCGCCGCGCCCGAGCGCAGCCAGATCTTCATGCTGGTGGGCGTGGCGATCACCATGCCACTGATCATCGGCTATACCGGCTGGGCCTATTGGGTGTTTCGCGGCAAGGTCGGCGACGAGGGGTATCACTAGTCAATAGGCGTTTTGGTCCTTCGGGTGTCATTGCGAGGGGCTTTAGCCCGCGGCAATCCAGGTCGCCTGAGCCCATCTCTGGATTGCGTCGCTACGCCCGCAATGACGACAAGACAGGTGTTGCAATGACGGAAATCGAGCCGCCCGAAGATCAACCCCTCTGGAAACGCCTTGCATGGATGGCCGGCATCTGGGCGGCGAGCCTCGCGGTACTGGGCGCGGTGGCGATGGTGCTGCGGTTCTGGCTGAAAGCCTAGGTCGGGCGACATCCAGCCCTGACGGCCTGCAAATGGCGCCTTCCCGCGCTTCCGGTGCTCACGACCCCATAAGGTCGCTGCGCTCCGGGTCGCGAAAACTCACCATTTTCGGCACGTCATCTTCCTTATATCGACCCGGCCAAACGTCGTTGAACGCCTATCCCAATTCCTCGACGTCGACCTCGGTCTCCATCTCCTGCACGTCCATGCCGATGAAAATCCCGTCGATGGGCGCGACATCGGCATAGTCGCGGCCCATGCCGATCTGGATATGGTCTTGCCGTGCGAGGCAATTGTTGGTCGGATCGAAGCCGATCCAGCCCAGCGCCTTGCCGCACCAGACATTGACCCATGCATGCATCGCATCCGCGCCCACCAGCCGCGGCTGGCCGGGTGGGGGCAAGGTGCGCAGGTAGCCGCTGGCATAGGCGGCCGCGATACCTTGGCTCCTGAGTGCCATGATCATGATATGGGCAAAGTCCTGACACACGCCCTCGCGCGCGACAAAGGCTTGTTCGGGCGGGGTCCTGGCATCGGTTGCGCCCGTGCGATAGGCGAACCCGGAATGTACCGCTGCCATCAGCGCTTTTGCCGCAGGCACGACGTTCTGGCCTGCAGCCAGATAGGGCGCCGCCCATTCGGCAATGTCCGTGCTCATCCCCGCGATGCGCGAGGCGAACAGATAGGGCGCGGGCGCATGGGGCGACAGGTCGCGCACGCCCAGTGCTTCCTGTCGT
>DDNW01000126.1:0-6929 GCA_002341345.1 Erythrobacter sp. UBA2510 | reverse complement strand
GACAGCAGCGGCCCGTCAGCCGGCTCCGGCGTATCGTCAAGCCGCGCGGTAAAGGTGCTGAGCACTTCGAGTGCGAGCAGCGGGGCAGCGAAGCCGATATGGCTGGCATTGACGCAATAGGGGCCTGCGTGGTCGCGGTGAAAATCAGGCTCGGGCGTGATCAGCAACTGGTGATTGTCGAGCCACTGCCCCGGCCAGCCATAGGGCGTCAGCCGCAGGTTGAACTCGGCATGGACGACCGGCTTCTCATACTCGATGCGCGTCAGATGGCGCACGGAATAGGTCTTGTTCGCCGTCATGGTGCCCTGCGTGTCGCTCATCCCAGCAAGCTCGTCGCGCGCTTGTCGCCCGGCGTTTCGGCCTGCAGGAAATAACGGTCGCTGATCGCGTCGGACAGCGCGGCCAGATCGTTACCGATGCCGATCAGCACCTTGGTATCGACCTGCTCGGCATCGAGGCTTTCCAGCTTCGCCACCAGCGCGCGAGCCATGCGCAGCGGCGGCTCGACCATGCCGTCCTCGCGTACTACGGGCAGGGTGGCCAGATGCGCTTCTATCTGTGCCACCTGGAAAGCGAGCCCGCGCGGCTGCGACGGGTCGAGCAGCACCATGTCGAACACCGGGGCGATGAAAGGCATGGCCAGATAACGGCTGCGATAAAGCGACTGGCCGTCGATCAGGTCGAGCAGGGCGGACAGGTCCTCCGCGCTCGCGCTCCCCGGCACGATCGCCTGCGCGGCGCGCACCACCATCGACCCACGTTCGAGGCACAGCCCCATGTCGAGGAAGTGCCACGCGGGGCCGCGGCTCATCCCGTCGGCCATCAGCCGCGCGAGGCCGGCAAACCGCTCGACCATGGAATCGCAGCTGTTGGCGAGGCTTTCCATATCGCCGGGGATGTAGCTGGGCAGCGTGCGCTGGATCGCGCGCCACGCGTCGCGCGTCAGCCGGTCGCGCAACAGCAGCGCAATCCCGCGCGCCGACAGCGTCAGCGCCCGCACCGAACCGGGGTTGGTCCGTTCGGACAGTGCAATACCGGCAAGGCGCGAGGGCACCCATTTCACGCTTTCCTTGGGCACCGCGCCCAGCACCCGCAGCAGGTCGGCGAGCCGCTGGACCGTGGTGCTCGGCCGCGGACGGGCGCCCGCGAGCGAGGCCTGTTCGATCAGGGCACGCACGATCCGTACCGTCTGGTGCGCGCGTTCGCCATAGCGACCAAGCCAGAAGAGGTTGTCCGCTGCCTGACTGGGCAGCAGGCCCTGTTCGCGCCGCACCGCCGGAGCCTCCAGCCTGGGTGCGCCTGCGACCGGGGCCGAGACGACCGGCTCCACGATGCACAGATCGGCCGAGATATCGCCCAGGCCCATCAGCGAATTCCTGAGGTCGCCACGCTCGGACACGCGGGCAAAGCCGCCTTGCAGTGCGAACCACTCGCCATTCTCGTCGCGCGTCAGGAAGGCGCGCATGGTGAAGCCGCGCGGTTCGAACCGGCCCTTTGCAAGCACCGGCGTGGTCGACAGGCTGACCACCTCCTGCGCAGTGTAATCCATGGGGCGCACGGCAATGCCCTGCTCGATCCGCGCCCGCGCCTCGTCCGTCAGGCTGCTGCCTGCCTGCGTACGCCCGTCCTCCAGCCCCGGCACCGCGTTACGAAAGGAGGAACTGATCACCAGCTCGTCCAGATGGCCCAGCACATGTGCGCGTTCTTCCTCGCCGCCGCACCACCAGGTTGCCGCATTGGGCAATTTGAGGTCTTCGCCCAGCAGGACGGGGGCAAGGCGTGGCAGGAAGGCAGGCATGGCGCGGCTCTCGATCACGCCTGCACCGGGCCAGTTGGCCAGCACCACGCCATTTGTCGCCGCATCGATCAGGCCGGGCACGCCGATGCGCGAGCGCGCGTCGAAGGCGAGCGGGTCGATGTCGCGCGCATTGATCCAGCGCCACAGCGCATCGATCCGCTTCAGCCCGCCGATCGTGCGGACATAGAGCTTGCCCTCGCGCACGGTCAGGTCGCGGCCTTCCACCAGCGAAAAGCCCAGATGCCGCGCCAGATGCGCCTGTTCGGGATAGGACTGGTTGAACCGGCCCGGCGTCAGCAGGCCGATACGCGGGTCGCTGCGCGCGCAATTGGCGGCGATGCCGCAGCGCAGGCCTTCGAAAAAGCCGCTCTGTCGCCTGGTGCCAATGGCCGCGAGCAGGCCACCAGTCGCGCGCTGCATCGCGAGCCGGTTTTCGAGCGCATAGCCGATGCCCGTCGCCAGCCGTACCCGGTCGGCGAGCACGCGCCATTCGCCGGTGGGCCCGCGTGCGAGGTCGACCGCATAGACATGCAGGAATCGCCGGCCCGGCGGCTTCGTGCCAACCATGCGTCGCGCGAAATGGCCGCTGCCCGAAACGACGCTGGCGGGCAAATGCCCCTCGGCGACAAGGCGCTGGGGGCCGTAGATGTCGGCAACCACGGCTTCGAGCAGTTCGGCGCGCTGGACAAGGCCGGCCTCGATCCCCGCCCATTCCTGTGCGCTGATCAGCAGCGGCATCGGGTTGAGCGGCCAGGAGCGCTCCTGCTCGTCGCCGGTCAGGCGGAAAGCAAGGCCAAGGTCCTCGACATGGCGGTCGAAATAGCTCTGCAGCGAGGACATGTCGCCATGCGCCTGCGCCGCGAGGCCCGAGGCGAAGCCGCGCCAGTGCCGCGCGATCGCCGGATCGGCAGCGGCGTAGATGTCGGCACGGGCATCGGGCGGGCAATAATAGGCGAGCGGATCCAGACCCGGATCGGGCCCGAACAGGTCGCCATTGCCCGCAGTGCCGGAACTCGCCATAGGGGTCCGGTTATCCCAGCCTTGCAGGGCGGCGCAGGTCGAGCGTCATCGGAAATTCACCCCCCTGTTCGGCCGCTGGCATCTCTACCGCCCCCGGCGTGTGCCCGTGGCTCTGGAAGCGCGCCATGCGCCGCGCCTCGGCCTCGTAATTGTTGATCGGAACGTCATCATAACTGCGTCCGCCCGGATGTGCCACATGATAGACACATCCGCCCAGCGAACGCCCGTTCCAGGCGTCGAGGACGTCAAACGTCAGGGGTGCGTTGGCCTTCAGCAGCGGGTGCAGGCAGATCGCCGGGGCCCACGCCTTGTAGCGCACGCCGCCGACCGCCTCGCCCGGATTACCGGTCGCGTGGAGCGGTACGCGCCGCCCATTGCAGGCGATGATATGCCGTCCGGGGGTCAGGCCCTTCACGCGCACCTGCAGCCGCTCGGTCGAGCTGTCGACATAGCGCACCGTGCCGCCGATCGCGCCGGTTTCGCCGAGCACGTTCCACGGTTCGAGCGCATGGGCGATTTCCAGCTCGACCCCGCCGGCATGGACGGTGCCGTGGACCGGGAAACGGAACTGGTGCTGCGCTTCGAACCAGTTGGGGTCGAAATCGTAGCCCGCATGGCGCAGGTCCGAGAGCACTTCGAGGAAGTCGTTCCAGCAGAAATGCGGCAGCAGGAACTTGTCGTGCAGAGACGTTCCCCAGCGCACCAGCGGCCCGTCCTGCGGTTCCTTCCAGAACCACGCGGTCAGCGCGCGCAGCAGCAGCTGGGCGGCAACGCTCATCCGCGCATCGGGCGGCATCTCGAAGCCGCGGAACTCGACGAGGCCGAGGCGTCCGGTCGGCCCGTCGGGCGAATAGAGCTTGTCGATGCAGATCTCGGTCCGGTGCGTATTGCCCGTCACGTCGACCAGCATGTTGCGGAACAACAGGTCCACCACCCAGGGGAATTTCGGCGGCACGCCCGGCGGCGGGACCTGCCCCAGTGCCATTTCCAGCTCGTAAAGGCTGTCGTGCCGCGCCTCGTCGATGCGCGGAGCCTGACTGGTCGGACCGATGAACAGGCCGGAGAAGAGGTAGCTGAGCGAGGGGTGCCGCTGCCAGTAGAGGACGAAGCTCTTGAGCAGGTCCGGGCGACGGATAAAGGCGCTGTCGGTAAAGCTCGCGCCGCCCAGCACCATGTGGTTGCCGCCGCCGGTCCCGACCGAGCGCCCGTCGACCATGAACTTGTCTGCCGTCAGCCCGCATTCGCGCGCCGCGTCATAGAGCCGGGTGGTGACGTCGACCAGTTCGTCAAACGTCGCGGCCGGATGGATATTGACCTCGACTACGCCGGGGTCGGGCGTGACCTTGAGCACGTTGATGCGCGGGTCGGGCGGGGGCGGATAGCCCTCGATCCGGACCGGCAGCTTCATCTTGGCGGCGGTCGCCTCGATCTCGGCCACCAGGTCGAGGAAGTCCTCGATGCTTTCGAGCGGCGGGATGAAGACCGAGAGGAAATTGCCCTTGGGCTCGACCGTCAGCGCAGTCCGTACCGCGCCTGCGATGATTTCCTGCTCGACGATGTCCTGCCGGGCAGAACCTTCGGCTTCGGCCACCCGCTCGACCATCTGTCCGTCGGCCGTGGTGCGTTCCTCGCGGGTGGCTTCACCGGTCGCTGCCCGCTGCTCGCGGAAATCGGCGAGCGGGGCCTGCGGGTCGGTTTCGACGCGCGGATGGATATAGGGCCAGTCGCTCTTGGGGACATGCGGCAGCGAGCCCAACGGCAGGCGATAGCCGAGCGACGCATCGCCCGGCACCGCGAACAGCGCCCCGCGCCGCACGCTCCATTTTTCGCTCTTCCAGCGCGGCACCTTGGCCTGCTGCGCATTCCAGCGCTGGATCGGCAGGACATAGCCGACCGGCCTGGTCAGGCCGCGACTGAAGGTGGCGACGATGCGCTGGCGTTCCTCCGGATCGTCGATCTTGGGGTCGGCCACGGTCACGTTGACCGGCAGCGCGCCCTCGCGCTCGATCCACTTTTCGGAGTCTTCGTAGACCGTGTGGACATATTCGGACCCGACCCCGAGATTCTCGGCGGCGGCGGCGAGGAACGCCTCGGCCTGTTCGGCCTGTACCTGTTCTGGCACCGCTTCGGGCTGGTCGTCCGCGTCCGGGTCGCGGGCAATCAGCGCAGGGTCGTTCCACAGTGGCTTGCCGTCCTTGCGCCAGTACAGCGAATAGCCCCAGCGCGGCAGGCTCTCGCCCGGATACCACTTGCCCTGCCCGTGATGGAGCAGCGCGCCCGGCGCGAAAGCCGCGCCCAGCTTGCGGATCAGCCTGTCGGCATATTTCGCCTTGGTCGGGCCCACGGCCTCGCCATTCCATTCGGGCGCCTCGCCCCCGTCTTCGGCGACGAAGGTCGGCTCACCCCCCTGCGTCAGGCGCACGTCGCCTTCCGCAAGATCGGCATCGACCTGCGCGCCGAGCCGCAGCAGCGCCTGCCAGCGTTCCTCGGTGAAGGGCTTGGTGATCCGCACCGCCTCGTGCACCCGGCTGACCTTCATCGCATGGTCGAAATCGACCTCGGCAGGTTCGGCCATCCCCTCGATCGGCGCGGCGGAGCGATAATGCGGCGTCGCGGCGAGCGGGATGTGCCCTTCGCCCGCGAACATGCCGGATGTGGCATCGAGCGCGACCCAGCCCGCGCCCGGCACATAGGCCTCGGCCCAGGCATGCAGGTCGACCACGTCCTGCGTGACGCCCTTGGGCCCGTCGACCGGCTCGACATCGGCGACCAGCTGGATCGAATAGCCCGACACAAAGCGCGCGGCGAAGCCCAGCCGCCGCAGCAGCTGGACCAGCAGCCATGCCGAATCGCGGCACGACCCGCTGCCGATCTTCAGCGTTTCTTCGGGCGTCTGGACACCGCTTTCCATGCGGATGACGTAATCGATGCGCTGTTCGAGCTGGCGGTTGACCTCGACCAGGAAGTCGATGGTACGGAAATCCTCGCGGTCTGCCTGCTCTTCGTGGGCCGTGACCAGGTTCTCGAACAACGGGCCTTGAGGCTCGATTGCGAAATAGGCAGCGAGGTCCGACTTCAGCTTGTCGTCGTAATTGAAGGGGTAATTCTCGGCATATTCCTCGACGAAGAAGTCGAACGGATTGATCACCGCCATATCGGCGATCAGGTCGACCTCGATGCTGAAGTGATCGACCGGATCGGGGAAGACGATGCGTGCCTGCCAGTTTCCGTGCGGGTCCTGCTGCCAGTTGATGAAGTGTCCCTCGGGCGCGATCTTGAGCGCGTAATTGGGAACCGCCGTGCGCGTATGCGGGGCGGGACGCAGGCGGATGACCTGCGGGCCCAGCCGGATGGGTCGCGAATAGCGATAGGATGTCAGGTGGTGCAGCGCGGCGCGGATCATAGCTGGAGAATAAAGGCCTCTGCTTGCTGCATTGCAATATCAATCTGGTGTGTGGGACAGCACATTTATTCGCTGGCAAAGGCGAAGGGCAGGCCCGGATCGCGGAATCGCACCGGCAGGATCTCGCGCCCGATCGGCGGGCTCGAGCGCGCAACGCAGCGCGGACGATGGCAGATGCGGCACGAAATACCGATCGGGGTCGGCGCCTCGCGGTCGAGCCCCTTGGCATAGACCAGCCGGTCGAGATGGCTGTCCGAACAGGCGAGCGCGACCGCGCGCAAGGCCCCCTGCGCACCAAAACCCGCCCGTCCGGCGCGTACCGTGCGCGCGATCGACACGAAGCGCTCGCCATCGGGCAGTTCGATCAGCTGGGCATCGGTCTGCCCCGGATTGGCGAACACCCTGTGCACGTTCCACAAGGGGCAGCCGCCGCCATGCCGTGCGAAGGGGAAACCCGCCCCGTCCAATCTCTTGGACACATTGCCCGCCTGATCGACCCGCAGGAAAAAGAACGGGACATTGGTCGAGCCGCTGCGTTGCAACGTGGTCAGCCGGTGCGCGGCCTGTTCGAAACTGACCATGAAGCGTGCCGAGAGCACCTCGATATCGTATTTGGTGTCGGTCGCGGCCTTGGCGAAGCGCGCATAGGGCATCAGCAGGGCCGCGGCCCAATAGGACTGCAGCGCGCGGCGAATCAGCGTCTTCGCG
>DDNW01000051.1:5569-14717 GCA_002341345.1 Erythrobacter sp. UBA2510 | reverse complement strand
CACTATTCTCCTTCGCTCGCTCCTTGCACACGCCAATTCTGATCCAAGCCATGGCCATGTGCTTAATGAGTCATGACCCTACCTGAACGGATTATCAGCCTTGCTCATGGGAGCACGTCACCAGCCCTCCCCTCTCGGCTGTTGCTTTGACACCGCCTTCGAGACGGTACGAAATTCGTTTCGATCAAGCTCGTAAAGAGGCCGTTCTAAAGGAAAGTGCGACTGCCGCAATTCCAGCCACAAGTGCGATGGGGATGATTCCGACAAATACGTCTCGCTCTGCGGAGCTGCCACTGAGAAGTACAGCACCATATAAGGGGCCGATAATCGATCCGATCCGTCCCCAGGCAATCGCCGTGCCTGTGCCTATCCCACCAGTTCCACGCGGATAGATTGTGGGTGTTATGGAATAGAGTAACGATTGTGTGGTGAGGATCGCACCGCCCAGTAATGCCGACAGCACAATGCAAGTCAGCGGCGCGGCGACAGCTGACAGCGTATAAAGAAGTACGGGAACTGCCGAAAATGATCCGAGCGCAATCAGCCAAGCGCGCCGGGTATCGAGTAACGGTGCTGTCAGAAGGCACGAGAAAAAACCGCCCGTGTTGAAGGCGATCTGGGCAATCAAGGCCTCCGTTGCGCTAAAACCCATTCCCGACAGCAGCATCGGCAACCAGTTCAACACCAGATAAAGAATGATCAGCGCGCCGCAGAAACTGGTCCAAACGAGGAGCGTGGGCACGGCACGACCATCACTGAAAAGCGACGATACGATGCCGCTGCCTTGGCTGGGTCTGACAGAGGCGGTCAATTTGACGATGCTGCGTTGCCGCCACAGTAAAACTCCGACGACAATCGATACCAGACCTCCAGCTATGAACAATTGTCGCCATGCATCCCCGGAGGTCGCGCCGGCAAGGCTGACCAACATTCCCCCAATCGGTACACCGCAATAGAGCAGGGCAACTGCACGCTTCTGACTGCCAGGGTCGGCATTTTCCGCAGTCAGCGCCAGCAGGTTGGGCAAGGCCCCGCCCAACCCCAGACCAGTCAGAAACCGTGTTAAAACCAATTGTTCTGCATTGGCGGAAAGCCCGGTCAGGATCGAGCCGGCCCCAAACGCGATGACCGAGCCGGCCAGTACCTGAAGGCGGCCTTTACGGTCAGCCACCCAGCCTCCGCCCAGCGCGCCGAAGAGGAGACCGAAGGTGCTTGCGCTGAAGAATAGCCCCAGCGCATCGGCATCCATCTCCATAACCGTGGCGAAACGCGGTGCTGCGACGCCCGCTACCTGAAGCTCGAATCCTTCCAGCACGGCAACGGCGATGCACAGCCAGGTCACGACTGCACTCGGCGATTCGCTCATGCTCGATTTTTTCAGCTTCGCCGTCATCTATAGGTCAGTCGCAATTCCTATCGGGTTTGCCTCGGCCTCGGACAACCGGTCAAGCCATGGTTATCCCGCTAGCTGAGTTGACCGGGAAATCGCGCGATATCGATCTGGTCGCGCATTCCGGCATAGCCCAGGGTCATAGACATATCCCATTCGAGCATCGAATACGGATGCCCCTTGTCGAAATCACTGGCAGCATCCAACCGAGCGAGGATTTCGGGCGGCAATGACAATTCGCATGCAGCCAGATTCTCGCGCATCTGTTCGGGCCGGGTAGCGCCGATGATCGGGATGATCCCGCGCGACATTATCCATGCAAGAGCAACCTGAGACGGCTTGGCTTCGACTTCTACTGCGATCGCATCGACGGCCTCGGCAATGGCACGATTGCGATCGTCAAGCGGTTGTAGCTGCATGTAATTCATGCGTTTTGCCTCGTTCCCGCCAGTTGGCTTTTCAGCTCCAGTATACTTCCCTGACAAAATGCCTCCAGCCAAAGGAGACCAAGCGGTGATGCCGATGTCGTGCGCGGCAGCAAGGGGAAGATGTTCGCGTTCGATAGAACGTTGAACGAGGCTGTATTCCAGCTGCATGCACGCGATGGGGGGCAGGCCACGCAGGTCGTGGAATGCCTGACCGCGAGAAACCACCCAAGCCGGCACGTCGGACAGTCCGACATGCAGAATCTTGCCCGCACTGATGAGGTCATCGAACGCCCGCATCACCTCTTCCACCGGCATAGTGAAGTCCCAGAAATGCGCGTAGTATAGATCGATGTAATCGACGCCCAGCCGAGCCAAGCTCTTGTCGATGGACTGCATAATATTCTTGCGGTGCATACCCGCTTCGTTCGGATCCATTCTTCCAGGAGGCGCATTGGCGTATTTTGTCGCCACGACGAAGCGTTCTCGATCCTCGGCAATGAAGCGACCGATCATTCTTTCGCTTTCGCCGCCCATGTACATATTTGCCGTGTCGATGAAATTGCCGCCCGCTTCGACGTAGACATCAAAGACGGGCCGGCAGTCAGCTTCGGGGCGCGACCATTCGACCCCCTCGCCAAACGTCATCGTGCCGAGAGACATCTTCGAGACACGCAAGCCGCTGCGCCCCAGGATCGAATAGCGCATCGATCAGCCCTTAGACCTTAAGGCCGGGGTTATTGCGCCATGCTTCATCAGGCGGCGGGATCAAGCCGAGCTGCATCGCAAATTCACGGAAGTTCCAGTGCGTGCGGCAACGGACGATCTTGCCGTCCTTGTACATTTGGGTGGTAGTGCCGCGGGTGACAGTCGTCTTGCCAACAGCATCTTCAATGCCGAAGAATGGCGAATTGTGCGTGGCTTTCCAGATCCACTGCATATAGCCCCACTCGTCGTAATCGAGATCGGCGCCAAGCATGATGTTGTTGGCAAAGCGATTGTAATCGGCCTCAAGCCCTTCGCCCTTCCATTCATCGGGAACGCCACCCTGTCGTCTGACGCCCTTTGAGGATCCAGCCGGCCCGCCATCATATGTAAGCACTTCGAACTTATGGACGCCGAATTCTGAATCCGGGCCGGAATTGTTGAAGACGAGGAAGGCTTTGTAGAGTTCTTCCTTGGTCGTGATTGTTTGCATGAACTCGATGTCTTCCCAGACGAAATCATCAGCATAATAGCCAAGCACCTCTTCCGCCCCCTTGTCGAAAAAGGCGGTCACCCAGTCCTGTGCAGATGCAAATGATTTCGATTGCTGGGGCTGCGTACAGGTCGCGCTGGCAACCCCGGTAGCGGCCTGTGCCGACGCACAACCCGCAAGCCCTGCGGCTCCCGCCATTCCAATCAGACCTTTGGAAAAGTTGCGCCGCGAGAAAGCGCGTTGATCTTCGGTCATGTGCTGTTCGGTCACCTGACCGGCGTAGAGAATATGCATGTTCCTGCTCCCATGATTTCAGCAAGCCGCATTCGGCCTCACTGAATTGCCCGTTTTTCGTTACCATGCAGATCGTAATCGGCCTCGCAGGCGATGCTACAGCCTAGTGCGCCAGACTTGGGCGGATCGTGCCACTTTTGCTTTAATGGCACAATTTGCCGCAGGCTGGCACCTCCCGCCATTGGGATTACAGCCCCGGTGATCCATCGTCCTGCCAATACCATGTGACTGCAAGCTGCCCGAGGCCCAACAAGCGGCCAGGAGCGCTGGAGAGGAAACCCGAAATGACCACTTTATCCCAGGACCATACCGCAGAAAATCTGGAGTATGATCCCCTCAACCCGGCGGTGCAGCAAGAGCCTTATCCCTATTACAAGGTGTTGCGCGCCAAGGAGCCGGTGAAGTGGCTGCCATCGCTTCAGGCATTCGGCGTGGCCACTTACGATGAAGTCGATGCCCTGCTGAAGGACGGCATTACCTTTAGTTCGGCACAATTCTGGCCAGAGCTTCTGGGCGAATACGATCCGGTACCCGAAGAGCTACCGATGATCTCGATGGACCCGCCGAACCATGTCAAATTGCGCAAGCTTGCGAACAAGGCGTTCGTGCCTTCGCAGGTCAACAAGCTCAAGGACCGTAGCTATCAGATCGCCAACGAGCTGATCGACGACATCATAGCCAAACACGGCAATGAAGGTGAGTTTGACTGGGCATGGGAGTTCACCGCCCTCTATCCAGTCACCGTCATTGCCGAAGTGCTGGGCGTGCCGACAGACCGCAGATCGGAGTTCAAGGTCTGGGTCGATCTCGTACTTTCCGCAGCTAATCGCGCAGTCTACGGACCTGAACGGCTTGCCAAGATCGCCGAGGCGAAAGTCAGCATTCGCGATTATTTCGAGGATCTCTACGACGATCGCGCCGCCAATCTCGGCGACGACCTGATCTCAACCCTGATCCAGACTGAGGTCGACGGCGTCCAGATGACCCGGAACCAGGTTCTTTCCATGGCGGTGCTGCTGTTGATTGGCGGGGTCGAGACGACCACGAATCTCCTCGGAACGGTCTTGGTAGAGCTCAAGCGCCATCCCGATGTCTACCAGCGGGTGCGCGCAGACCACTCGCTGATCGCGCCGTTGATCGAAGAGGTTCTGCGCTACAATCCTTCTGTCCAGATCATCTTTCGTCATACGACACGCGATACAGAACTCGGCGGCGTCTCGATTCCGAAGGGCTCAGCGGTGATGCCGATCCTGGCATCAGCCAACCGTGACGAGTCCAAATTCGAGAATCCCGAAGTTTTCGACATCGACCGCAAGATCGAAGTGCCTTTGATGTCTTTCGGGCAGGGCCCGCATTACTGCATGGGAAATTACCTAAGCCGGATGGAAGCTCGCTCCGCACTGGAAGTCGCATTCAGCCGGTTTGCAGAACTGGATGTCATTTCCGACGACATCCACTGGATCGATTCCTACTTCGCAAGAGGTCCCCACACGCTCCCCGTGCGCTTCAAGACAGCCTGACGTTCTTTGTTCGCAGGAACAGGCAGCAGTCTCCCAAGTTGAGGGGGAAGTTAATGAGTAACGCAGATAGATGCGTAAATATCGCCGATCTCGAGCGAGAAGCTCGCCGCCGCTTGCCAGCGCCCCTTTTCGACTACATTGCCGGAGGATCGGACGACGAGGTGACGCTGAAGCGAAACGTTTCAGCCTATGACGGCCTGGCCTTCGTTCCGAATTTCGTACGCGACATAAGAACGCTTGATCTGTCATGCACCGTCCTTGGTCGAAAACTGGATTGGCCGTTGATCTTGGCGCCCACGGGCATGAGCAAGCTGTTCCATCAGGACGGCGAGAAAGGTGTTGCGCAAGAAGCGGAAAGAGCAGGCGCAGGTTATTCACTTTCGACGATGGGCACGGCCAGCATCGAAGAAATCGCCGCGACAAGCCGCGGCATGAAGATGTTCCAACTTTATCCGCTCAATGATCCGGGCCTCAATCGCGCTATCATTCAGCGCACCCGGGAAGCAGGCTTTGATGCCCTGTGCGTAACGGTCGACTGCATTGTCGCCGGTAATCGCGAACGTGACCTCCGCAGCGGAATGACAGTACCCCCCAAACTAACGCTCTCAAGCATTGCCAAATTTGCCAGCAAGCCTGCTTGGTGTATCGATTATCTGTTTGGCGATGCGTTCTCGCTTCCCAACATCGGCGATTCCAATAGTCATGGTAGTGCCTCGACTCTTACCGCCTATTTCGCGGAAAAAATGGAATCAAACATCACCTGGGCGATGCTCGAAGCGATTGCCCGCGAATGGGGCGGCCCCCTTGCGATCAAGGGACTGCAATCTCCACAAGATGCCCTGCTTGCGGCAAATTGCGGAGCCAGCGCGGTTGTCGTCTCCAACCATGGCGGACGGCAACTCGATGGGGCAGCTGCCACTATCGAAAGTCTTCCTGCGATTGTCGATGCTGTAGGCGGACGAATGGAAGTGATTGTAGATGGCGGCATTCGTCGCGGGTCGCATATGGCCAAGGCTCTGGCTCTTGGTGCGAATGCGTGCATGATTGGCCGACCCTACCTTTATGGTCTTTCTGCCTTTGGCGCGCGCGGGGTACGCCGCTCGCTCGAAATCCTGCGTTCCGAACTTGAGCGGACTTGCGCCCTACTGGGATGCGCCACTTTGGCCGAATTGACCCCGGACAAGGTCCAGCCCGTCAATGAGTGGCGTTCACATTCCGGCACGGCCGACAGGGATGCCATTTCCCTGCGACAAATCGTTCGATGATCAGGCCCTGGCAGCCTGCGGCAAATCGCTGGTGATCGTACTCGGTCGCCGTCCGGTCCAGTCCTTGAACGCCCGCGAAAATGTGCCGTTGTCCGAAAATCCTAGCAGATAAGCGACCTCGCTCATGCACATGCCGCGGCGCAGGTACTGAAAGGCTAGTTCCTCGCGCAGAGCGCGCAGCACTTCAGCGAAAGTCGTTCCCTCGTCCTTCAGGCGCCGCAGCAAGGTGCGCTCGGTCATGCCAAGAAGATTTGCAGTGCGCGCTTTGGTCGGCACTTCGTCGGGTAGTTGCGCGATCATCAGATCCCTTACCCGCACTGCGAAACGCCCGGCCATGCGCTGCTCGAGAAAGCGACTGGCAGCCCCATCCAGCAAAGATGCCAATTCCTCGTCCGAAGATAGAATGCGCTGCGACAGTTGCTGCTTATCGAACACGAGGCACGTTCGCGGCGCCTCCCATGTTATCGGGCAACCGAAAAATTCGGCAAAAGCGTCGCCCGATGCGGACGCAGCATGGGCAATCTGTACCTCAACAGGGCTGAGCGGCTCGTTAGATATCCAGCGCAGATAGGCGACGACCGATGCCAGCACCGTATCGACCGTCTCGTAGATTGGCCTTTCGCCACCGGTATCGAAATGGAAGTCCAGCATCACCAGCCCGTCGTTTTCAGTGAGGGTGGCCGTCGCAGAATCAGAGATGAGGCGGGTATATTGGGCGAACCGGCTAATCGCCCGGTAAATCGTGGCACTGCAACTCATCGCATAGCCGACGGCATGAAAAGTCGCCGGCCTCACCTGCTGCGCAACGGTAAGACCGAATGTGGGGTCGCCGCTCAATTCTACTGCGCGCTTCCACAATTCACTGAGCTGGACTTGCGAATACCGAGAATAGCCGCCCTCAAGCAGCGCGGGATCCATGCCTATCTCGGCCATGACGGCATCGGCATCGACGCCCTTCAGGTTCATCGCCCGGTAAATCGCAAGTACCCAGCCGGCAAGTGCAGAGCGTTGATCCATCTGTTGCTGCACTCAAAGGCCCTCCACCAATGAAAAGTCTCCTGCCTATTGCAAGCCTTGACAAACTGGCACGTTTCGCACCCAACTGTCAAAGCTCGCGTTGCTATCCGGCCTCCTCATTTACGCACTACATCGCTGTCCTTCTTAGCAGGAGCGGGCCTGAATAGTCCTCGCGTCAGTCGATGGACCGCCAACTCGATTTCGTCCGCAGGACGGGACGTCAGGCTCATTTGCGCAACCATATGCGCCATGCCGACAACGACCCGAGAGGCGGTGGAAATGTCCAGCTCAAGATCGGCCTCGCCGGCTTTCTGTCCTTGCGCCACCAGCGGCTCGACAAGGTGTCGCGCCTTGTCATTGAATTCCAGATATTCGGACCATGCCTCGCTGGACCGTGCCGTGCTCCAATCGAGCCAGATTCTGATGAGGTCGCGGTGTTCATCGAGTGCATTCGCCAACCGCAGCAATATCCTCTCGATTGCATCAATGCCGCCGGGGCCTTCCTCGATCGCCGTTCGACCAATGGTATCGAGCAGGAAATGGGAGACCTTGGCCAGCACGGCCCTGGTAAGAGAGGCGTGGTCCGGATAATGATAAAACAGGGTCGGCAAGGACACGCCAGCAGCGACCGCCACCTCAGAATGGTTCGCGTGGCCTATGCCCTGCTCGGCGAAAATTCGCACAGCAGAATCTCGTATCTGATCCGCGCGGTCCGCTCTTGCCATACGTCTCGCCCGGCGCCTGCGTGCGTCCGGCGGCGACTGGCGATCGTCAGTCGGTGCACTGCTCAATATATAACGCCTTTCGTGTCTCGTGTTGCCGTGATTTGTCTCGAAATGTGCTGGAAGACTATATTGAAGATTTCTTCAATATAGCGCTATCGTTATCTTGCAATGGGCTAAAATCCAGCGCGGGAGAGACTTTATGGAAGACGCATTAATCCGGCAGGACCTGGCGCAAGTGCCTGCGCATGTCCCGGACCATCTGGTTGTCGATTTCGACATGTACGACGTTCCCGGCGGCAGTGACGACGCGCAAGCCGCCTACGCTGCATTCCAGCGATCGGGCCCGGACATCTTCTGGACCCCGCGCAATGGTGGCCATTGGGTCGCCACCCGTGCCGACCACATAGAAGCGATCCTTCGTGACGGTGAAACTTTTTCGAGCCGACGGGTCTTTCTCCCGCGCGACGATAGCGCGCCGCCGACGCTTCCGCTCGAAGCCGATGCGCCGGTGCATACCGACATGCGAAAGCCGCTCAGCCGCGGGCTTTTTCCCAAGATCGTGGATGGCATGGAGCCCGTTGTCACGGAGCTGGTGGTTACCCTGATCGAGGGTTTCCGCGAACGCGGCGAATGCGAATTCATGTCCGAATTCGGTAATATCATGCCGATGTATGTCTTCCTCGATCTTGTCGCCCTACCCCGCTCCGAAAGCGAGAAACTGGTTCCGATCGTGGAGCGCTTCATCAAGAGCGGTTCGATCGAAGAGCGGCAAACAGCGCAAATGGCCCTCATTGAGTATATTTCGGGTATCGCCATGGAGAGACGAGCGAACCCCGGGGACGACCTTGGTAGCAAAGTGGTCAATGCAACGGTCGCAGGGCAGAGAATTGGTGACTTCGAAGCCATATCATACATGACGTTGCTGCTTCTGGGCGGCCTAGACACAATTGCATCCATGCTCGGTTTCATTATGCGATTCCTGGCGCAAAGCCCGGACCATCGGCGCCAACTTGTCGCCCACCTCGATAATCCGGCATTTATTCGCACCGCCATGGAAGAAATGTTCCGCCGTTTCGGGATCGTGAATGCCGGCCGCGTCGTCGCGAAGGACTGTGAAGTCGGAGGGGTGCATATGCGCGAAGACGATACGATCTTGCCGATCAACATGCTCGCGGGCCTCGATGATCGCCGCGTAGAAAACCCACTCGCAATCGACTTCTCGCGCGGCTCCTCTGCAAATCATCTTGCCTTTGGCGCAGGTCCGCACAGTTGTCCGGGCTCAACCCTCGCCCGAAGAGAAATCGGGATCTTTCT
>DDNW01000051.1:4719-5465 GCA_002341345.1 Erythrobacter sp. UBA2510 | reverse complement strand
TTTCTTAGCGAGTGGCTCAAGCGTATCCCCGACTTCTCCATCAAGTCGGGTGGCCGCTCCGAGGCCATGACCGGCGTGACATGCTCTCTCAAGGCGCTCGACCTGACCTGGCCTGCCTGATCCATCGGCCTTGAAGATAGCTGTCTGTACGCACCTTCGTTGGGGCCCGTACCACCTGTAGACGTGCAATTCACGACAACATGGCTTGGATTGCCCCGAGCTGTCACGGCCCGCCCTGTTCTGGCGCAATTGGATACCTAGGGTGAGATCAGAACAAATGACCTTCCACTGAAGATGGAAGGGCGGCCTTGGAGAGGGGATTCACTTTGACCAAATCGCTTATTCGTAGCCACGTGTCCGCAACTGCCCTGCTTGCGGGGCTTAGCCTTGCCGTGCCTGCAATCGCCCAGACTGCAGATGAAGAAACCAACTATGGCGAAATCATCGTAACCGCGCAGAAGCGCGAGCAATCCGTCAATGACGTCGGCCTTTCGATCACGGCCGCTACGGGTAGTGAACTGGAGGCGCTTGGTATCGTGGATACCGGAGACCTGGCCAAGATTACCCCCGGCTTCACCTTCACGAAAAGCCAGGACGGTACGCCGCTTTACACCCTTCGCGGCGTAGGGTTCAACGACTACACGCTCGGCGCAAGTCCGGCGGTCAGCGTCTATGTAGATCAGGTTCCCCTCGCCTATGGCGCCTTCACCCAGGGCGCATCTCTCGATCTGGAACGGGTCGAGGTG
>DDNW01000051.1:0-4527 GCA_002341345.1 Erythrobacter sp. UBA2510 | reverse complement strand
TCGATCTGGAACGGGTCGAGGTGCTCAAGGGACCGCAAGGCATCCTGTTCGGGCAAAACTCTACCGGCGGTGCCATCAACTACATTGCCGCAAAACCAACCCGTACCTTGGAGGCTGGCGCTTCCTTGTCGTATGGGCGTTTCGACACTTTCGATGGCGAGGCCTATGTCAGCGGTCCTGTCAGCGACACGCTCGCATTGCGCCTTGCCGGGGCGATCACCGATTCAGGGCCGTGGCAGCAAAATTACACCCGGGACGAATCGCTTGGCGAACAGAAATCGTTGCGCGGTCGCTTCTCGGCCCTGTTTGAGCCGACCGATAGCCTCAGACTGCTATTCACCGTCAATGGGTGGCGCGACCGCTCCGATACGCAGGCCGGTCAGCTCCAGGGGCTGCTGCTCCAGCTCGATGAAGCCGCGGTTGCAGCTGGCTGCGGCAATTTCTGCGATACTGTCGAAACTGCCCGTCGCATCGACGTCTTCCGCTCGCAAGAAGTTGCGCCCCAGAACGCGCGTGCTGCCAATTGGGGCACAGACCGCGAGCTCGACCGTGACGACGGCTTCTGGCAGGCGTCGCTGCGGGCCGATATCGACGTAACACCAGACATCACCCTGACATCGATTACCGCCTATTCGAAGTATAACGAGAACTATGACGTTGATCGGGACGGGACCGCGCTCAGCAATGCCGGCGTCATTGCGGACGGCGAAGTCGAAAGTTTCAGTCAGGAATTGCGGCTTTCCGGTCAGGCAGGAATAATCAACTGGCTGCTGGGCGGCAATTACGCGACCAATGACGTGCGTAGCGCCAACAACATCCTGACCGGAGATTCGACCAACACTGCGATCCTTCCCGCACCATTGCCGTGGATTGCCGATTCCGTGACCACGATCACGCAGGATATCAAGGATATCGCTGTGTTTGCGAATGCCGAAGCAGAAGTGACGGACCAACTCACCCTGCTGGCAGGCGCACGTTATACCGACAGTAGCAATTATTACACCTCGTGCATGACCGGTGACATCGGGATGCAGGTGACATTCGGCGTCCTCTCGGATGTGCTTTCGGGCACACCTGGCGGTGCGCTCGGGCCGGATACCTGCCTCAACATGGATGCAGCGACATTCGACACGATCGTCACGCCGTTCGAGGACAGCCTGAAGGAGGACAACTTCTCCTGGCGGGTCGGCGCGAACTTCGAAGTGACCCCTGACACACTGCTCTATGCGCTGGCGTCGCGCGGCTACAAGTCGGGAAGTTTCCCGACCGTTCCCGCTTCGACAACGGCTCAGTTCGCACCTGTCACGCAGGAATCTGTGACTGCGTTCGAAGCGGGCGCAAAGTTCACACTCGTCGATCGCAGGGTGCAGCTCAACCTTGCAGCGTTCCACTATATCTATAACGACAAACAGGTTCGCGGTCTGGTGATCGACCCGGTCTTCAACCAGCTGGAGCAGCTGGTGAACATTCCGAAGGCCCGCATCAACGGGGCCGAGGTCGAGCTGACGGCCAGGCCGACAGACGGACTAAACTTGCGCGGCGCGGTGACCTACGTCGATAGCAAGGTTACCGAATTCATTGGCATCAATAACGAGCGGGTACTGGCGGATTACAGCGGTTCGGCACTTCCGTTCTCCCCGAAGTGGCATATCGTCGCGGACATCAACTACGAGACGCCGGTTTCGAATAATCTTGACGCTTATGTGGGCGCCAACTTCCTGTATAACTCAGAGACGAGCTCAACGCTCGGCGACGCACCGAATTCGGTCATCGACTCCTTCAAGACCGTCGACCTTAGGGCAGGTATCAAGTCCGGAGACGGGCGTTGGAGCGTTGGTGTCTGGGGCCGCAATGTTTTCAACGAGTATTATTGGACAAACCAGTTCGTGACGCAGGACGTCGTCGTGCGGTATGCGGCAAAGCCCGTGACCTATGGCCTTACGGTGAAGCTCGCAGTCGACTAAATTCCTCTTGGCGGTTGGCTTCTGGCTGGCCGCCAAGGATTTTCGGGTCCGTTTTCCCCGTAGCAGGCCAGGAATTTCCGACCCAATAAGTGGCACGATCGGTCAAGCATTAGCACGGCATGCCATGGCTCCCCCCGGCCAACGTTTGTACAATCATGCCAGACGCCACGCGGGGATTCCATATTGCTTCGGAATTCTCGTCGTGAGAGAGTTTCAGATGGCGAGAGGAAGGCGGCAAAATGCTGCAATCAAGTGTAAAGGTCGGGACGCTTTCGCAGCTTCGTGAAAGCGGACCCATAAAAGCGAAGGTCGCCGACAAGCGCGTGCTGGTCTTCCTTGCGGAAAATGAGCCCGTTGCGACCCAAGCGCGCTGCCCGCATGCGCATGGCCCACTGCATGAAGGCGAAATCTGCGGCACCGTCCTGACATGCCCGTGGCATGGCTGGTCGTTCGACCTCAAATCGGGTGAGTGTGAGGAAGACCCGGACCTATTACTCGAACGTTTCAGCGTCACTGTCGAGGGCGACGATATCTTCGTGAGCATTTGAAACGTGCCCCCGGTCCTTCATGGATATCCGGTCAGCAATTGGTTCAATTGCACGCGCGCCGCGATGATCGAGAAGGGTCTCGGTGCCGAATTTGTCGACTGCCGCGCCTCAAGCGATCCAGGCTTCCTTGCCAACAGCGCCATGGGCAAGATCCCGTGGCTCGAAACCGGTCGGGGCGGGATCGCGGAAACGGTCGCGATCATGGAATACCTTGAGGAAACTGCTGCCGGTCCGCGACTGATGCCGAGCGATTCCTTCGAGCGGGCGCGCGTACGCCAGGTATTCAATATCGTGCAGGTCTATGTCGAGCTGCCGATGCGTTCGCTCTACCCGGCAGTCTTCATGGGCGAGACCCCGGATAAGGCTGTTGCGGAAGCGACATTTGGCATGACCTCGCGTGCCATGCGAGCGCTCGACGAACTGTGCAGTGGCGAGCCATTTTTGCGCGGAACAGCCCTGACGCTGGCGGACCTCGCAGCCTTCTACACGTTCGAACTCGCCGACAGGGTTTGCTTTCACTTGCGCGGAGACCGGCTGCTCGACGGGAGATCAAGCTTTCAGCGCTGGGATCAGGCCATGAGAGACCGCACGAGCACCAAGATCGTGCTGGCCGACTTTGCCTCTGCCTTCGCCGAATATCGCACCGCCAAAGGCGCAAGCTTCGACGAGGATGCCTACCTGACAAAAAGGAAAGTCAATGCGTGACGTAGCCCTCAGTGACAAATATACGCGGATCGACGACCGCGTAATCATGAGTGGCACCCACGCGCTTGTGCGGTTGCCGATGCTGCAAAAGCAGATTGATAAGGCGAACGGCCTGAATACGGCCGGTTTCATCTCGGGCTATCGCGGTTCACCGCTGACTTCCTACGACATGGAGCTGTGGCGCGCGCAGAGCCTCCTTGCCGAGAATGACATTGTCTTTCAGCCGGGCGTGAACGAGGATCTGGCTGCTACTGCAGTGTGGGGCACACAGATGCTCGACAGCGTTCCGCAGCCCAATCGCGACGGCGTATTTGCAATCTGGTACGGCAAGGGTCCGGGCGTGGACCGGTCAGGCGACCCTTTCAAGCACGGCAATGTCGCCGGTAGCCACCCTCATGGCGGCGTTCTCTTGGTTGCAGGCGACGATCATACCGGCAAGTCCTCGACGGTCGCACACCAGTCCGAACACGCCTTCATCCATGCGGGTGTCCCGGTCCTCGCCCCTTCCAATGTGCAAGACGTGCTTGAGCTCGGGCTCAAGGGTTGGGCAATGTCGCGCTACACCGGCCTGTTTACCGGCTTCAAGCTGTGCAACGAAGTGCTCGAACAGACGATGACGGTCGATGTCGCTCTGCCGCCCCCACCCGTCGAACCGGCGCGCGGCGAGGCACCTGCGCATGGGTTCCACAATTATCCCAGCCACCTCGACCGGCTGGCTTCGGATATCGTGGTGAAGCGCTATCGCTGGCCGCTAGTGCACAAGTTCATCCGCGCCAACGCGATCAATCGGGTGCTGTTCGATGCACCCGCCCGCAAGCTGGGCATCGTCGCCACGGGCAAGGCCGTCGAGGATGCAAGGCAGGCGCTTATGTTGCTGGGCCTGTCGGACGAGGCAGCTGGCCCATTAGGTCTTTCGTTCTTCAAGCTGGGCTGCAGCTATCCGGTGGAGCCTGAAGGTTTGAAGGCGTTTGCCCGCGGACAGGACGAGCTGCTGTTCGTGGAGGAAAAGGATCCTATCACCGAGAATCAGGCCAAGCAGATTCTCTATCAGAGCGGGATAGAACCTCGCATCGTGGGCAAGACTGACGAGAATGGCGTCATGCTCCTTCCGTCAGACGAGCAGCTTGAACCGGTCGATATCGCAATCTTGATCGTGTCTCGACTGGCAGCGCTTGGCATCGAGGTTGGATCGCTATTCGAGCGTGCGGGTGCCCTGGCACGGCAGCGCGACACGATCCGCGGGATGAACTCCGCCGATGCAACGCGCTCGCCCTATTTCTGCTCGGGCTGTCCACACAATACCGGCACTC
>DDNW01000103.1:273-3882 GCA_002341345.1 Erythrobacter sp. UBA2510 | reverse complement strand
CGCAATTTCAACCAGCCCGCCGCCACCTGCGGCAAGGTCTGCGTGGTCGAGGTCGAAGAGATCGTGCCCACCGGCAGCCTCGACCCCGACTGCATCCACCTGCCGGGCGTCTACGTCCAGCGGATGATCGTGGGCGCGCCCTACGACAAGAAGATCGAATTCGAGACCACGCGTGAAAGGGAGAGCGCCTGATGCCCCAGGAAGCAGCAGGCTGGGACCGCAACCAGATGGCGGCGCGCGCCGCGCAGGAATTGCGCGACGGCTATTACGTCAATCTGGGCATCGGTATTCCCACGCTGGTCGCCAACCACATTCCGCAAGGCATGCATGTCACGCTGCAGAGCGAGAACGGCATGCTTGGCATCGGGCCGTTTCCTTACCCCGACGAGGTTGATGCCGACCTGATCAATGCGGGCAAGCAGACCATCAGCGAACTGCCGCACAGCGCCTATTTCGACAGCGCGGCCAGCTTCGCGATGATCCGCGGCGGGCATATCGACCTGACCGTGCTGGGCGCGATGGAAGTGGCCGAGAACGGCGACATCGCCAACTGGATGATCCCGGGCAAGATGGTCAAGGGCATGGGCGGAGCGATGGACCTGGTCGCGGGCGTCAAGAAGATCATCGTGGTGATGGAACACGTCAGCAAGAACGGCGATCCGAAGTTCATTCCCGCCTGCACGCTGCCGCTGACCGGCACCAATGTGATCGACATGATCATCACCGATCTGGCCGTCTTCCGCCGTGACGACCATGACAGCCCGTTCAAGCTGATCGAACTGGCCCCGGGGGTGACGGCCGAGGAAGTGGCCGGGAAGACCACCGCCCATTACGAAAATGCCATCAAATGACGGACACACTTCCCGATCTACAACTCACGCGCGGCGACGGCACTGCCGACAACCTCTCCGCCCATCGCGGCAAGGTGCTGCTGATCGTCAACACCGCCTCGCAGTGCGGGCTTACGCCGCAATATGAAGGGCTTGAGAAGCTGCAGCGCCGCTATGGCGAACAAGGCTTCGAAGTGCTGGGTTTCCCGTCGAACGATTTCGGCGCGCAGGAACCGGGCACGGACGACGAGATCGCGCAGTTCTGCAGCACCAGCTTCGGGACCAGCTTTCCGCTCTTTGCCAAGGCACCAGTCACAGGCGCGGACAAGCAACCGCTCTATGCCGCCCTGACTGAAGCGGTCCCGACCAAGCAGGGCGACGTAGAGGGAATGAAAGAGCGGTTTCGCGGCTACGGCATGACCCCCAATGACGATCCCGAAGTGCTGTGGAATTTCGAGAAGTTCCTCGTCGGCAAGGACGGACGGGTGCTGGCCCGCTTCGCGCCTGCGGTCGTGCCCGACGATGCTGCGATCATCTCTGCGATCGAGGACGCGCTGACCGCTTGAGCTATACACTCATCACCGCGAACCGGAATTATTCAAGCTGGTCGCTGCGCCCGTGGGTACTGATGCGCGCGCTCGATATTCCGTTCACGGACCGGATCGAGCCATTCACGCAATCGGTGAATTACGCAGCATTCCGCAGCTTCTCGCCGACCGGGCAGGTGCCTGTCCTGATCGATGGCGACCGCACCGTCTGGGATTCGCTAGGCATCACACTCTATCTCGCAGACCGGCACGATGGCGTCTGGCCGCAACACACTGGCGCACGCGCCTTCGCCCAATGCGCGGTGGCCGAGATGCACGGCGGTTTTTCTCCCTTGCGGAACCAGTGTCCGATGAATGTCGGTGTGCGCGCCAAGATGCCCCCGCATGATGCCGCCTTGGCGAAAGACGTCGCGCGACTGCGCGAGCTGTTCGAGGAGGGGCTGTTACGCTTTGGCGGGCCGTTCCTTGCTGGAGCGGAGTTCACCGCAATCGACGCCTTCTACGCGCCCGTCGCCTATCGCGTCCGCACCTTCGGGCTTGATGTCGGGGGTGGCGCGGCATGGGTCGAGCATATGCTCGCCCTGCCCGCGATGCGCGAATGGGAAGAGGCTGCGCTGGCCGAGAGTTGGCGCGAACCGGGCCATGAAGCAGAAGTGGGCGCGGTTGCCACGATTACCGAAGATTACCGGGCAACCTAGCGCTTCACTGGCAGCACGCGCCCTTTTGCGAGACTGCGCCACAGCCACTCGGCCGGACCCTGCCGGAAGCGGTCGAGCCAGAGCGGCGACCAGATCAGCATTGCGCCGATGGGTACGAGGCACAGCGCGAGCGCCTGCGGACGGCTCACAATGCCAAACAGGCCCAGGCCCCAGCTGGTGAACAGGATCGAGAAGATCAGGCTGGTCGCGATGTAATTGCTCAGCGCCATGCGCCCTGCCGCTGCCCACAGGCGAGTGAACATCCCTCCACCAGCAAACAGCACCATGGCCAGCGCCGCCCATGCCGCGGCCAGCACGATGTCGAACGGCGCGGACAGTACCAGTGCATTAAGCGCGGTGACCAGCGGATCGAACCCGCTGACAAAATCGGCAATCGCCATCAAACCGAGTGCGGGCAGCGAAGCCAGTGCGCACCAGCCTGCCAGACACAGTGCGCGGCCACTCGCCCACTGCCAGGCCAGCAGCCCGCTCCGCCACAAGCCGATCCCGATCAGCATGGCGGCAAAGGAACTGGGCAGGCCCGCCATCACCCGCAGCGTCAGCCATGGCTCCAGCCCCAGACGCCGTGTAAGCCGCTCCACAAAGTCCTCGCGCCCACGTTCCAGCGCAGCGGCTATCGCCTGCGGGTCGGCGCCGTAGCTTGCCTCGAGCGGGTGGAGAGGCGTTACGTCGCTTACCGCGCCGGTCTGCACCTGCCACCAATAGGCGATCCAGTCGCGGAACAGCCAGAGCGCCACCAGTACCTGCGTGGCGATGATCACTGCAGCCAGCCAATAGAGCGTACGCGGTCGCATGTTCACGAACAACGGCAGCGCAAGGCCCGCCACGGCATAGACGCGCAGCACTTCGTTCCCGGCCAGCAGCACCGCATGGGCCATGCCGATGACGAACAGCACCGACATGCGCGCAAAATGGGCACGCAACGGGTGCGCCCCATGCTTGCCGAGAAGAATCGTAACGCCCGCGCCGAACATCATCGCGAACAGCGCGCGGAACTTGTCCTCGACGACTAGGAAACTCAGCGTCCACAGCGCCAGCGCGAGCGGATCTTCGCCGCCATAGGCGCGCGGATTGAAATAGGCGGCGGGCGGCATGGAAAAGACCATGACGTTCATCAGCGCGATGCCTGCGACAGCAAGACCGCGCAGGCCATCAAGTGCGAGAACGCGCTCGCCGCCGGCGGGCGTGACTGTCAGCACCGTGCCGTCAGGGGTCGCCATGCCAACGCCCCCGTCCACGCGGCCTAGAGCAGCGCAGCCTTCAGCGTGTCGGCCAGGTCGGTCCGTTCCCACGGGAAGGCATCACCTTCGGCCTTGCGCCCGAAATGGCCATAGGCCGCGGTGGCCCGATAGATTGGCTTGTTGAGGCCGAGATAGGTGCGGATGCCGCGCGGAGTCATCCCGCCCAGTGCTTCCACCTGCTTGATCGCCTCTTCGATGGCGGCATCATTCACGCCTTCGGCGGCGGTGCCGTGCGTATCGACATAGAGCGAGAGCGGCTTGGACACGCCGA
>DDNW01000103.1:0-125 GCA_002341345.1 Erythrobacter sp. UBA2510 | reverse complement strand
GAGACATAGAGCGAGAGCGGCTCGGACACACCGATCGCATAGGCGATCTGGATCGTGCAGCGCCTGGCCAGCCCTGCCGCGACGACGTTCTTCGCGAGATGGCGCGTGATATAGGCGGCCGAGCG
>DDNW01000113.1:22165-22713 GCA_002341345.1 Erythrobacter sp. UBA2510 | reverse complement strand
GACCAGGAAACCGGCGAAGAGCTGGAGGACACCCGTCCGCCGCGCGAGCCGCGTGAACCGCGTGGTGATCGGGGCGACCGTGGTGGCCGTGGCGGTGACCGTCGTGGCGGCCGTGGCGACCGGGGCGGCCGTGACCGTGGCCCGCGTCGGGAACGTGGCGGCGAGGGCGGGGGCGACTCCGGCAATCCCGACCATATCCCTGCATTCCTGAAGGACGACTGAATTTGGACAGACCTCAACTTAGGTTGAGGTTAACCATATTCTGATGAAAAATCGGGGCCGTGGCGTGATTTAGCGCCGCGGCCTCATGCTTTTTGAGAAGGTCGAACTAAACGATGCTGCCACGCGAAGAGATCGCGACTGCCGCCATCCCCGGCGGCGACACGCTGACGCTGGTCCGCCACGGCCAGGATTACATCATCATGCTCGGCCGTAACGAGCTGATGGGCACGCGCATGCAGTTCAGCGAGGAACAGCTCGCCCGGCTGACGCTGGAGCGGCTGGATAAGCCTGCCCCGCGCATCCTCGTCGGCGGCTACGGTATGGGT
>DDNW01000113.1:8567-22111 GCA_002341345.1 Erythrobacter sp. UBA2510 | reverse complement strand
ATGGGCTTTACCTATCGTGCCGCGCTGGAGATGCTGCCGGCCCAGGGGCAGGTGGTGGTGGCCGAGGTGGTGCCCGAAATTCTCGAATGGGCGCAAGGTCCTCTGGCCCATCTGACCGGTGAGACCCTGAACGATCCGCGCGGCACTATCGAAATTGCCGACGTCGCGGCCCTGATCGACGATGCGGGTGACGGCACGACTGCGCGCTACGATGCGATCCTGCTCGATGTCGACAACGGCCCCGACGGGATCGTGCGCGAAGGCAACGAGCGGCTTTATACCCGTACCGGGATTGCCCGGCTGCGCGATGCGCTGACGCCCGGCGGGATCCTGGCGGTCTGGTCTGCCGGGCCCGATCACAAGTTCACAGGCCGCCTGCGCGATGCCCAGCTCGATGTCGAAGTTATCACCGTGCGCGCTCGCCCGAACAACAAGGGTCCGCGCCACACGATCTGGTTCGCACGCCGGGCTTGAACACCCAAGAAAAAGCCCGCCGAGCGTATGGCTGCCGGGCATTCTCGTTTTTGCGCTCGTGTGCGAGGTTAACGCACCCGCGGACCACCAAAGGGCAGCGGCGGCGGAGGACGGCGTGCGCCCCGCGGCAGCTGCGCCTGATAGGCGCGACCGCAATGCTCGACGCAATAGGGGAAGCCGGGGTTCACCTTCTCGCCGCAGAAGTGGAAGTCTGCCTCGCCCGGATGGCCCATCGGCCAGCGGCACACGCGGTCGCTCAGGTCGAGCAGGCTGGTTTTATCGGCGATCTCGGGGCTTGGCTTGGCCGGTACCAGTCGGCGCGGCGGGGCGGGCGGGATCGGGGGCTGCTGGTCGCCGGGACCCTGCCTGAGGAAGCCGCCCGGCCCGACCGAGACGATCCGTGGCATATCCGAATGGCGGTTGGGCAGCGGCTGGCTGTCGGGCGGCGGCGCGGGCTTCTCGGCGGCAACAGTGGGGGCCGGAGCCTCGGGCTCTGTCTCACGCGCAGGTGCACTGCGCGGCTTGGGCGCGGGTTTGGCCGCCTTGGGCGCAGCGGACTTGGCCTTGGCGGGCTTTTCGTCATTCGGCTTGACAGGCGAGGGGCGCGATTTGAGGCCCAGCCGGTGAGCCTTGCCGATCACGGCATTGCGCGACACGCCGCCCAGCTCTTCGGCGATCTGGCTCGCCGTGGCACCGCCTTCCCACATCTTGGTCAGCGTGGCGATGCGTTCGTCAGTCCAGCTCATTCAATATTCCTGTCTCGTCCCGCAAATACGGGGTTTTCCGCCTGTCCCAGGCGCGTGTCCCTTGCCATCCAGAGCGCTCGCCGATAGGCGGCACTGCATGGCCGATCAAGCCCCGACAACCCCGGTAACGTCCCCTGACGACAATGCTGCCGAAAAGGCAAGTGGCGCGGTGATTGACCGTGCCTTTGCGCCCAAGGGGGAACCGCAGATCACCGGGATCAACCGGATTGGTCTATGGAGTCTCTATATTAAGGAGATTCGGCGGTTTCTCAAGGTCCAGACGCAGACGATCTGGGCTCCGGCAGTCACGACGCTGCTGTTTCTGGTGATCTTTACCGTCGCGCTGGGCCGGTCGGGCCGCGAAGTGCTGGGCGTGCCCTTCGCCAGCTTCGTCGCGCCGGGCCTGATCATGATGGGCATGATGCAAAACGCCTTTGCCAATTCCAGCTTCTCGCTGCTCGCGGGCAAGCTGCAGGGCACGATCATTGATTTCCTGATGCCGCCGCTCAGCGAGGCCGAACTGATGACGGGCATTGTCGCCGCGGCGATGACGCGCGCGGTGATGGTCGGCGGTGCGGTGGCGCTGGCAATGTGGCTCTATCCGGGCGTCACGCTGAGCGCGGCGCACCCCTGGGCGATCGTGTGGTTCGGGCTGATGGGCGCGATGTTCCTGTCGCTGCTCGGACTGCTGACCAGCGTCTGGGCGGAAAAGTTCGACCATGCTGCAGCCGTGACCAATTTTGTCGTCGCGCCGCTCTCGCTACTGTCGGGTACGTTTTACGTGATCAGCAACCTGGCGCCGGCGTTTCAGGCGATCAGCCGCGCCAACCCGTTCTTCTACATGATCTCGGGCTTCCGCTTCGGCTTCCTCGGCACGAGCGATATCGGCAACGACAATGCGCATGTGCTGGTCGCGGCGGTGGGGGCGGGCGTGCTCAATTTGGCGATGGGCTGGGTGACCTATCGCATCCTCAAGAGTGGCTGGAAGATCAGGAGCTGAGAATTCGGCCCTTATGCACTGCGAATGGCGCAGTTTGGCTTTGCCAGTGCTCAGTGCGTCAGCGAACGGCGCAGGCGATAGCGTCCCTTGCGGAAATCGTCGAATAGCTGCGGGACGCCAGGATGATCGACCGGGCCACCATCCTCGTCGGTCAGCAGGTTCTGCTGGCTGACATAGGCGACGTAGGACGAATCCTCATTCTCGGCGAGCAGGTGATAGAACGGCTGGTCGCGGCGCGGGCGTACGTCAGCAGGAATGGATTCGTACCATTCTTCGCTATTGGCGTAGACCGGATCGATATCGAAGACGACGCCACGGAAGTCGAACAGCCGGTGGCGGACGACCTGACCAATGGCAAAGCGGGCCGTGGAATGGCGCGGTGCCTCCACATTTCGTCCAGCTTGCGGCGAGAAGAATTCCGACCGATCCATCATGATCATGAATATAAGCGGCGTTTTTCTGCGCACAAGCGGTGATTTCCGGCCATCCACGGTCTTGTTTGACACAGGTTTCGTCGATGGCGAGAGAGAGGCCTTGGCAAGCGTGACGACTTGGGCTAACCGCCGCGCTCCCTGACCACCGGGGCGCGAATTTTCGTGACCCTATGTGCCAGTTTCTTCGCGGAGAGGTGCCGGAGTGGTCGAACGGGACGGTCTCGAAAACCGTTGTGCCCTTACGGGTACCGTGGGTTCGAATCCCACCCTCTCCGCCATAGAAGCAAGTAGAGTTGAGTTTGCGAGATGCGGTGGTAAGCCGTGATTATGCAAACTGGATTGTCCTCCTGGGTTTTGGCGATCGTGAAATCGATCCAGGATGCGAACATCGATTCGGACCGTTTGCTCAGCCAGATCGGCATGGACGCATCAAAGATCGGCGATCTAACCCATCGCTATTCGCAGGAGCAGGTGACCGCATTGTGGATCGCTGCAAGCAAGGCCACAGCCGATCCGGTATTTGGCCTCAAGGTAGCGCGCCATGTGCGTCCATCCACCTTCCATGTCGTTGGTTACGCGATGAGTTGCAGCCAAACCTTGCGCCGCGCCGGCGAACGATTTGCCCGCTATTCGCGGATCATTTCTGATGCAGCCATCGTCAGGTTCGACGAAGTGCCCGAAGGTGTCTCGCTCACCGTCGACCTGAAGCCGCAGGGCGAGCGACCAATTTACCACACGATCGACACGATCCTTGCAGGGTTTCATCACCTTTGCGAGTGGATCTTGGGGGCAGAAGTCGTTCCCATTGCGGTCCGCATGCAACACCGCTCGCCCGGCAATCTGCAGCCTTATCGTGACGTGTTTCACTGCCCGATCTCGTTCGACCAGCCGGTCAATGAAATCCTCTACCCGAACGATATGATCGACCAGCCAATCCCGTCGGCTAATGAGGAATTGGCCCACGTGCTCGACGAAATGGCGGCCAACCATATCGACCGCCGACAGACGCAGCGTTTCTCCTCGATGGTTCGCGAAGCGCTCCTCGGGCAACTGCCGGGGGGATTTCCCAGTCGGCAAAAAACTGCCGACCTGCTCGGTATCACTGAACGCACCCTGTTACGCCGCCTTGCCGACGAGGGTACGACCTTTCAGGACGTGCTCGAACGGCTGCGAGAAAGCCTGGCGTTTGACTACCTGCGCCGCCCCGAACTGACGAGCGAGGAAGTTGCCTTTCTGCTGGGCTTTTCCAGCAACAGCTCCTTTTCACGAGCTTTCATGCGCTGGACCGGCGAGAGGCCAAGCGAGTGGCGCGAACGGGTGAGCCAGCGCGAGCCGACAAAACAGCCCAAGGCGCCGGCAGAATCGGAGATCGATTAGCTGGTTGGCGGCGTTCCTGCGACCAACGCAAAGCCGGCGACAGAGGGGCCGACCGACCACCCGCCATCGACAAGCAGCACCTGCCCGGTGATGTAGCTCGCATCCGGACTTGCCAGAAAGTGAACCGCAGCGGCGACTTCGTCGGGTTGGCCGATCCGCCCCAGCGGGGCAAATACGCGCGCATTGCGATGCACCATGTCCGGAGCTTCCGCCATCGCCATCGGCGTCTCGATAATTCCCGGGGCCACGCAATTGACGCGTAATCCGGCTGGTCCATATTCCATCGCTGCGGTTTGGGTCAGCGAAATGATCCCGGCCTTGGTCGCCGCATATTCCCCCCATGTCACGAAGCCCCGAACGGCAGTGATCGAGGAGAAATTGACGATCGCTCCCCCTGGGGTCATTCGCTTCGCGGCTTCGCGGATGCCGCTCTGCACGCCCAGGATATGGAGCCTCCAGAACCGCTCTGAGCGCGCGGGATCCCATGCGTCGAGTGGCGCGGCGTCGGCAATCCCGGCATTGTTGATCATGATGTCCAGAGCGCCGAAACGATCGACGCAGCTATCGCACAATGCCGCGATCTCCTCCGGCTGCGAACAGTCGGTGCGGTGGAAGCCATGACTTTCTGATGGCCCCATGTCGGTTGGTTCGTTGAGGTCTGCGTCCAATACCTTGGCGCCCGCGCCGCGCAGCCGCCGGGAAATCGCCTCGCCGATCCCCGAGGCCGCACCGGTGACGATGGCAACCTTGCCTTCAAGCTGGAAGTTCATGTGAAGTCTGCCTCTGCCGGGGCCAGAAGGCCCAGTTGCCGCATCAGTGAGCCTGCGTCCCACAGGCTGCGTTCAAGCACGATCTTTCCCTCATCGAACGCATGAATTGTCATTCCGGGAATGCAGGTTCGCTTGCCGGCCGCTGGCAAGCCAAGGAAATCGGTGCGATGCTCGATGTCCCACTCCCATTCGAGTGTGCCGCCATTCTGGTCACCGTGATAGCGGGTCGCGCGGAAACGGTGGACCGAGGCATCGGGATCGGCGTTCTCGAAGGCGGTGAACCAGCTCCGCAATTTCGCGCGGTCGTCGATGATCCGGACCCCGAAATTGAGATCCTCGTATTCGAATTTCTCAGGATAATTCCGCATCAGCTCCTCGAGCCGATTGTCGAACTGTTCGAGCCAGTCCTGCTCCCATTTGAGATTCACCACCGATCTCCCATGAAGCCGGAAAAGATGAGGGCGGGCCGGAGCCCGCCCGCATGCGACGAATTCAGAAGCTGTAGCGTGCCTCGACACCGTAGGAACGAGTCGGTCCGCGATAGTTCACCGTGAAGAATCCGAGCAATGGCACCACCTCCTGGAAATACTTCTCGTTGGTGATGTTGTCCGCGAAAGCCGAAACTTCCCAGCCGCTATCGCTGCGCAGGCTCAGTCTCGCCTTCACCAGGTCGAGCGGATCGCGGCGCGTGCCGGGAGTGTTGGCAACGTCCCACCAGATCGGACCGTAGCGATTGTACTCGACGCGCGGTACCAGTTCGATGCCATCTGTAATCGCGATCTCCTGGGAAACGCCCAGCGAGATCGTGTATTCGAACGCGCCCGGTGCGACATTGCCGACGAAGGCGGGATTGCCGTCGAACTGCTTGATCTCGCCATCGATATAGCCGGCACCGCCGTATATGTTGGTTCCGGTGGGAAGCCGCAGGTTGAAATCGGCATCGATGCCACGCACGCGAACCTTGTCGATGCTGATCGTCGTCTGCAACCCGACCGTCGGATAGAATTCAAACTGCTGGGCCCCGGAAATATCGGTCTGGAACACAGCCATGTTGAACGAGAGGCGACGGTTGAACAGCTGGGTCTTGAGCCCGAGTTCGTAGGATTCTGAGACCTCCTTGTTATAGAGGTCCTGGACATAGACGCTGTCGGGATCGAGCCCGGCACCGCCCGCTGCGGCGCGCAGCGCCTCACGCGCGCCAATCGGATTGAAGCCGCCCGATTTGAAGCCCTTGCCGTAGCTCGCATAGAGGCTGGCCTCAGGCGAGATTTCGTAGGTCAGACTGGCCTTGGGCTCGAACTGCTTGAAGGTCCGGGAGTCGGTGCAATCCTCGAACGAAAGGCCGGTCAATGCCACGCAATTATTGTAGCTTGCCCCGGTCAACGGGTTGATGTCGGGCGACGCGTTTTCGCGGATCGAGCGCTCTTCGGTATCGTAGCGACCCGCCAGGCGTAGTTCGAGAGCATCTGTGATGTCGAATTCCACGCTGGCGAATGGCGCGTAGCTTGTCGTCTTGTACAGCGGGTTCGAATAGGAAAGCGACGGGTAGGTATCAGTTGCCAGACGCAGCATGCGCGGGTTGTCCGGCAGGGTTCCGTCTGCATCGACCATGATGTTGCTGGTCTGGTTGCGGGTGAAGCGCAGGTAGTAAAAGCCCGCCTGCCAGCGCAGACGCTGGTCGCTGGGCGAGGTCATGCGGATTTCCTGCGAGTAGTTCTTGTCGAGGTAGGTGTATTGCTGGATCGTCGCCCCGGCAGCGCCGGTATCGGGGACGTAGGGCGGTGAATCGCTGCCGAAATACTGGTCGAGGCGATTATAGCTTGAAATCGAGGTGAAGGTTGCGAAGTCGGTTTCGTAATCGATCTTCAACGTCGCGTCCCAGAAGTTCTCCTCGAACTCGCCGCGCACGTTCGAAATGAAATCCTGCTCGGCGAAATTGGCGTCAAGGACCGGAGGATCGGCGGGAAGGCCACCGATGCCAGTGCCGGCAATCTGCGCATTATAGGCGCTGCCGCCGCCCTTGGAATCGTGTCCGCCGACCTTGAGATCGATGGTCAGGCCCTGCTGATTATCGAATAGCAGACGTCCTCGCCCGGCGTAGTTACGGCTGCGGTGAACTTTCTCGCCCGTCACGATATTGGTGAATGGGCCGTCGGTATCTCGGAACGAACCGGCGATCGCGAATCCGAGCGTGTCGCTCACCGGGCCGGCGAGGTTGGCGCTGACGCGATAGGTGTTCCAGTTGCCGACTGCGCCGACGATGCCGCCTTCCAGAATGTTGGAGGGCTTTTTGGTGTTGATAACGATCGCACCGGCGGCGGCATTGCGACCGTAAAGGGCGCTTTGCGGGCCCTTGAGCACTTCGATTTGCTCGATCGCGAAAAGGTCCTGGTTAAAGGGTTTCACGCTCGACAGCGTAACCCCGTCAATCACGATGGCGACGTTGGGGTCGGAATTGCGGACGGAGGTCTGGCCGCGGATGTTGATGTATGCCTCGCCCGCATTGTCCTCGATAAACGTGACGTTGGGCGTGGCCGACAGGAAGTCGGCGGGGCGCGTAATTCCGCGTTCGGCGATCGCCTGGTCGGTAAACACCTGCACCGCGATGGGCACATCGGTCAGGCTTTCGCTACGCTTTGTAGCGGTGACCACAATCTCGCTTGGGGCGTCGGATGCTCCCGATGCGTCACTGTCGGCATCGACGGTTTGCGCATGGGCCGGCGCCGAAACGGCAACTGCCACGGCAAGCGCGGAGACGTAACAAACCTGAATGCTCTTCATTGAATCCCTCCCAAAGTATTCAAACGGGCCTGCTGCGCTCTTGGTGGCGCGACTGGCTCTTCTTGGCAGGGTTTTGCTGCGCCTATCGCGTCAAAAAGAAAATGCCCAAACGCGCCACGGCTTGACAGACTGGGACATAAAAACTTGCTGCAATGCGGCGAAAATGCGTGACTTTGTTCTTATGACGTTACTGCAGTGCAATATAATAAGCCAATATACTGGCGCGATAAGTCAAGTTCTGGCGCACCCTGCCATCGCGTTAGAGCGCGTGCCTGGATATGCCTTGCGTGCCTTTCATGAGATAAACCGTCTGTCTGAAAGAAATCAGGCGTGCGGTCGGATCAGTTTCGAAAGGCGGGTCGGCAGGCACGCTGAAAAATGATTTTGTCTACCGACACGACAAGAGCCGGCCGACCGGAACAGGCGGCAAAACGGCATTTAAGGGAGAGCGAAAATGCACAGGTCCTGGGCCCAGTATTGGATCAACCTCTTCAAGGACGGCACCGAAGAGCTGATGACGCTCTACAGCCCCCAGTTCCTGTTTGAGGACGTCAATTTCGGATTGCGGATCGAGAACGACAAGGCGGCTCTAAAGGCGTTCTTCGACAGCTTCGAAAACACTGACGAATCCATCAGCTACAACAAGTTCGACGTGTTCGATTATGTCGGGGACGACCGCCTCGGACATTTTCAGTGGACGTGGGAAACTAAGCACGCTGGCGATTTCATTGGCGTGCCGGCTGCCGGCAAGGTCACTAAGACCCGCGGCATGACAACGATGGGTTGGAACAAGGATGGCAAGATCATCCTCGAACGCAGCATCTGGGATGCCGTAGCCGTCTACAGCCAGCTCGGCGCTGTTCCGCCCATCGGCGGCTGATCGTCGCTCGTTGCCGCAACCTCCAGAAAGACGGACAACCCTTATGACCTCCGAAACTGCGACCGCCGAGAAGATCACCTACGACCCGCTTGACCCGAAAGTGACCGACCACCCCTATCCGCATTACGCGCAGCTGCGCGAAATTGCGCCGGTGCATTACGTGCCGTCCATGAACGGCTATGTCATTTCGCGTTGGGACGACGTCATGCAAGTCCTTCAGGACGGCAAGACATTCTCTTCGGCACAGTTCTGGCCGGAATTGCTTGGCGAGTATGACCCGGTGCCCGAAGTCGCCCCCATGATCTCGCTCGACCCGCCCGGGCATGTGCGCATTCGTCGCCTGGCCAACAAGGCTTTCGTGCCTGGCAAGGTCAACAAGATGGGCGACAAGATCCGTCGCGTTGCCAATGAACTGATTGATGACATCATCGAACGGCATGGAAACGAGGGCGAGTTCGATTTCGTCTGGGAATTCACGGCCCTGTTCCCCGTGACCGTCATTGCCGACGTGCTCGGTGTCGATCTCGCCCAGCGCGAAGACTTCAAGCACTGGGTCGATTCGCTCCTTTCGGCAGGCAACCGCGCCGCTTACGATGAGGAGAAGCTGGCCGTCATCGAACAGGCTTCCAAGGACATTCGCGCCTATTTCGAGCGCGTTTTCGAGGAGCGCAAGGCCAGCCCTGGAGAGGACCTGATCAGCGGGTTCATCCAGGCCGAAATCGATGGAGAGAAGCTGACGCGCAGCGAAGTGCTCAACATGGCGATCCTCCTCCTCATCGGGGGTGTTGAGACCACGACTAACCTGCTCGGCATCAGTTTCACCCACATGAAAAGGATTGCCGGAATTCAGGAAAAGTTGCGTGCGGACCCTGGACTAATTGCCTCCTTTGTCGAGGAAATGCTGCGTTACGACGGGCCGGTGCAGATGCTGTTCCGCCACACGACCCGGGAGGTCGAAATGCACGGCGTGACGATCCCGGCTAACACGCTGGTCATGCCGCTGCTTGGTGCGGCCAATCATGACGAACGCAAATACGGCGCTGAGGCCGAGGAATTCGTACTTGAGCGCAATCCGAAGGAAATGATGTCCTTTGGACAGGGCCCGCATTTTTGCCTCGGCTTCTATCTCTCGCGCATGGAAGCACGGCTCGCTATCGAGACCCTGCTTGAGCGTTTCGAGGTGCTCGAACCGCTCACCGGGGAACCGAAATGGATGGAATCCTATTTCGCGCGCGGCCCAAAGGGTCTGCCTGTCCGGTTCAAGGCCCGTGGCTGAAAAATGGAGACGATCCGTTCCGGCGGCGCGGGAGACGCGGCAGCCGTGAAGAATTTGACCGGTCCCGTCACACAGGAGGAATTGCTGGCAATTGCCGGGCCGGGCAGCGTTGTCTCCGGCGAGGATCTCCGGAGCCGCTATCCCGGTTATTTCATGTCATCGATCGATGCGCGATTGCTGGTTCGACCGTCCACGACCCAGCAAGTGTCGCAAATCCTCGCTCTGTGTAACGAGCGGCGTCAGCCCCTTGTTGTCCACGGCGGTGTGTCAGGATGGGTAAGGGCAACGCAGACCCGCCCTGACGAGATCATCCTGTCGATGGAACGAATGAATGCGATCGAGCAGATCGATGTCGCCAACCGCTCCGCGGTCGTTCAGGCCGGGGTAGTCTTGCAGACATTTCAGGAGACGGTCGAGAAACATGGCCTTTGCTTCCCGATCGACCTAGGTGGGCGCGGCTCGTGTCAGCTTGGCGGCAACGCTTCGACCAATGCGGGCGGGATGCGCGTGATCCGTTATGGCATGATGCGCGAACAGGTACTTGGCGTCGAGGCGGTATTACCCGACGGGCGCATCGTGTCTTCGATGAACTCGATGCTCAAGAATAATACCGGCTACGACTTGAAACAGCTTTTCATAGGGTCCGAAGGCACGTTGGGGGTGATCACGCGGCTGGTCCTGCGCATTCGTGAAAATCCGAGGAGCTGCAATACCGCCATGGTGGCCGTGCCTGATATGGCTACGGTCGCGCGGCTGTTGCGCACAATCGATGCGGGCCTCGGCGGACAGCTGAGCGCCTTCGAATTGATCGACAATGACTTTTTCGGCGTAAACACGACGGAAGGCCGCATACGTTCGCCACTTGCGGACCTTAGTCCCTTTTACGTCATCATCGAGAGCCTGGGGGCTGATCAGGAACGCGATGCCGCGATGTTCGAAGCGGTGCTCGCTGATGCCCTGGAGTCCGGGCTGGTAAGCGATGCGGTCATCGCCGGGTCGGAGCGCGAGCGAGCCGAACTGTGGTCGATCCGCGAAACACTCGAACACGTGGTAAGTGACTTCACGCCTTTCTACGCCTTCGATGTCAGCTTGGCGGTGGGCGAAATGGAAGGGTATATGCGCAACGTGCGCGGTCTGCTCGCCGAAAGGTTTCCCGACGGCAGGATAGCCTTTCTCGGCCATGTCGGTGACGGCAATCTGCACATCGCTATCGGTGCAGGCGGACCGGATGACCGCCACGCGGTCGAGTCCTGCGTCTACAGTCCTCTTACCGCAATCGGGGGCTCGATTTCAGCCGAACATGGCATCGGACTAGAGAAGAAGCCGTGGCTGCACATCAGCCGCAGCGAGGTTGAGATCAGCGTGATGCGGGAACTGAAAAACCTCTTTGATCCGCACGGAATTCTCAACCCCGGAAAAATTTTCAAGGAAGACGCTGGCTGACCCGGACCAACTAGGCCGCGAACCGGGAATTGGGCAGGCGATATCGGAGAGGATAGGACAATGAGCGTTGCGGACATTCGTGGGATCGGCCCTGATTGGGGACGCGGGCAATGAGCACAATCGTCGTCAACGTGGCGCGCAGACCCGATCTCACCCATGCCGAATTTGTCGATTACTGGCGCAACCGGCACGCGCCGTTGATCCGGAGCTGCCCGCAATTCACTGAACAGCTCGTCTCTTATACGCAATATGACGCGCATGCGGGGCCACGGGATCTTGCCGGATTGTTCGGCGGAAGTGGCGATTATGACGGCGTGGCGGTGTTGCGCTTTCGAAACCGCAAGGCTCTCGAAGACGCCTTCGCCTGCGACGACTACATCAACAGGATCCGGCCTGACGAACCCAATTTTGTCGATCTCGACAATTGTTCCGCACACGTCACCGATGCCTTCGATGTCCTGGGCGCCCCATCGCGACTGTTCGACGTCTCCGGCAAGACTGCCGTTGTCACAGGTGGGGCCAAGGGCGTCGGCGCAATGATTGCATCGGCGCTTTGCGAAGCGGGTGCCGACGTCATCGTGCTGGGGCGCGACGAGGCAGCGGGTAAGGATTTCGTCGCAGGGCTCGAAGGCGCGCGCGGCACGTGCCGCTTCGTGGAGGCGGATCTTGCCTCGAACGAAGGTGTGGCCGCAGCGGCAAGAGAGATCGCCGGATTGGCCGACAAGATCCATGTCCTCGTCAATAATGCCGGTGCCTTCGCTGCCGGCCCGATCGAGGACGCCAATCAGCAATCATGGGACAGCCTCATGGCCCTGAACCTGCGCGCGCCCTTCTTCCTCATCCAGGCCTTGTTGCCGCAGCTCAAGGCAGCGGCCGTGGCGGGCGATCCGGCGCGCGTCGTGATGATCGGTTCGATCGGCGCGCTTTGGGGGAGGAGCAGCAATGGCGCCTATGCCTACGGGGCTAGCAAGGCCGCCATTCACCAGCTCACTCGTATGCTGGCTTCGGATCTCACTGCGGGCGGTATCAACGTCAACGCCATCGCGCCGGGGTTCTTCCCCAGTGACATGACGGACGGTTTCTTCTCGGCGGTTCCTGGGTTGAAGGACCAAGTCGTGGCCGGCATTCCCGCAGGCCGGTTGGGCACGGCGGAAGATATTGGTGGCGCGGTCCTGTACCTGGCCTCACGGGCGGGCGCCTATGTTTCCGGAACCGTCCTGCCTTTGGAGGGCGCGCTGTGGCAGGCCTGACGACCATCGCCCTGATCGAGCGTCGGGCAGACATCTCGCGTGACCTGTTCACCCGCTATTGGCGTGATGTGCATGGGGTCATGGCAGCGCGCATTCCTGGCTTCGAAAGCTACGTCCAGCATCATGTCACTCAGGACTCCGGCGCGGTCGGTGACATTGCATTTGAAGGCATAGCGGTAGTGCGCTTTGCCTGCGAAGCGGACCGGGCAGGGCTGGGCGAGAGCGCGATCTCGACCCAGATCGTGCGGGACGAGCCGAATGTCTTCACCCGCGCGCTGCTCTATAATCTTTCCGCAAGCGATAGCGTGCGTGTCAACGAGGGCACGGCGACTGATCCCGATGACACGGGTTTTCTGTTGTTCGCTCACCATGAGGCAGCGCAGGAATGGACTGATGCCGCTGGCGCAGTCGGCATCGAGGTCCACCTGCACGATTTGCGCGGTGCGGATCCGTCGCTCTGGAACGGGATCGATGCCGGAGCTGTCAGTTGGCAGGGGGTCGTCCAATACTGGGCCGGTGGACGAGAACTCCCCCCCGTGCCCGATGGCGTGACCGGTTTTCGTACTGACGAGCGCTACGTCATGGTGGAAAAAGGTCGCCCTACGCCGATCGGCCTGCGTGGAGCCGACGCTGTTCGCACGATCAACGAGATCGGCGCGAAGAACCAGCTCGAACGCGACGTCGAAACGCTGATTTACGGTATATGATCATGACATCCACGCTTTCTTATATAAGGGCATGTGCATGGGGCGGCCCGGCTTTTCTCGTGCTCCTGATCGTGTTCTGGGGGCTCATGGGCAACAATGTCCCTCCATTCGGCTCCGACGTGCCCGCCGAAACCGTCGCAGGCTATCTCGCTGACCATGCTGTGCAGGTGCGCATCGGCATGATCTTCACAGCCGCCGCTGGCCCCCTTTACCTGGTCTGGGGCGTTGCGATCTCCGCCGTCATGGAGCGCATCGATCCGGACGAACCGATCCTGCCGCGTTTGCAGATCTGGGGTGCGGGCTTCACGACACTGGTGATAACCATTCCGGCCTGCATCTGGGCAACGGCGGCGTTTCGCCCCGACAGGCTGGCGCCCGAGACCACCTTGATGCTTTACGATCTGGG
>DDNW01000113.1:7802-8478 GCA_002341345.1 Erythrobacter sp. UBA2510 | reverse complement strand
CTTTACGATCTGGGCTGGATGTTGTTCGACCTGCAATGGTCGCTCACCACCTTGCAAATGTTGGCTATGGCGATTTGCGTTCTCAAGGACCGACGAGACATTCCGATCGTCCCGCGCTGGGTTGGCTGGTTCGTCGCATGGGTGGGATGCATGCTGCCGATGCTTGCGCTGATCTCGCTGTTCAAGTCCGGGCCCTTCGGTCGCAACGGGCTGATCAATTACTGGTTCGAGTTCCCGGTCTTCTTCCTGTTTATGATCGTGGTTTCGGTCTTCCTGTTTCGCGCGCTCGCACGGTTGCAACGCGATGGCTGAGACTCTTGCCGCCGCACGCCCCACTGCGCTGCGGCCTCCCCATGGCATTGCCTTCTTTGTCATCATGGATATCGCCGCTTTTGGCTTTTTCCTGGCGATCTTCATGGTTGAGCGCATCGCCAATAGCGATGCTTTCGCGCAGGGCGCGGCCGCGCTCCATGCGCAGCTTGGCTGGGTCAACACCTTCGTGCTGGTGACCAGCGGGGCGTGTGTCGCTATGGCCGAACAAGCGTATCGCGATTGTCGATCATGGCGAAGCTGGCTCGGTGCCGGATTTGCGATCGGCTTCGCCTTTGCGGTCATCAAGCTGTTCGAATATCACGAACGGATCAGCGCGGGCGTAGCCTCCGACGACATCTTTACC
>DDNW01000113.1:2588-7713 GCA_002341345.1 Erythrobacter sp. UBA2510 | reverse complement strand
CGGCTATTATTTCGTGCTGACGGGCCTGCACTTCGCCCATTATCTTGTCGGCATGGTGCTGCTTGCAGCTCTGCTGTTCCGCCGCGATCCGGGAGACGCCGGCCGGACTTCGCTTTTCGGCGCAATCGCCATGTACTGGCACATGGTTGACCTGCTGTGGCTGCTGATCTTTCCCGTCGTCTACCTGCAGGTCGCGGCATGACCGCTCAGACACGCATCGCCTCGACGTGGATTGCGCTGATGGTGCTCGGACTGGCGAGCCTATGGCTTACCGGAATCGACCTGGCCGCCGGTCCCGCGTTCGCGGTTATCATCGGCATTGCGGCGGTGAAGGCGATGCTCGTCGCCTGGTGCTTCATGCATCTGGGTAAAGCGCCCCTGAGCTGGCGTCTCTCATTTGCTGGAGTAATCGCCATGGTCGCGTCAGCGATCATGGCGCTGCACCTCCTTGCCTAGACTGCGGCCTTGGCCCGTTCGTATAAACCTGGCGTCGGCTCGAAGCGAGACCCATGCCGTCGCGCAAGTTCCTTGGCATTGGCGACAAAAGCATCGGCCCCTTCCGTCTCGATGAAACTTAGCGCACCGCCGGTCCACGCAGGAAAACCCCAGCCGAATACCGAGCCAAGGTCGCCATCGGCATCGGTGTCGAGAATCCCGCCCTCGCGGCAACGCAGCGCCTCTAGCGACTGTGCGTAGATGAGCCTGCGTTCGATCTCGCGATCGTCCGGCTGTTCTGGCGCCACCACGAATGTATTGCCAAGTCCGCGCCACAGCCGTTTCGCTCCGTCCTCCGGATAATCATAGAAGCCGCCGCCAGACTTGCGGCCATGCCGGTTAAGTTCCTGCATGCGCCGCAATGTTGTCAAGCCTGCAGGTTCGGAAAGACCGGCCTCTTCGCTGCGCGCCTGGTCAAAGATCGCGACGGGCAGATCGATTGAAACTTCGTCGAGCAAGGTAAGCGGGCCAACCGGGAATCCAATTGAACGGGCCGCGTTTTCGATACGCGCCGGCTCGATGCCCTCACCGACCATCGCCGCGCCCTCGTTGATGTAGAATTGCACGACGCGGCTCGTATAGAACCCGCGCCCGTCATTCACCACTATCGGCGTTTTCTTTATCTGCGAAAGGAAGTCGAGGCTGGCGGCAAGCGTCGCATCGCTGGTCTGCGCTCCGCGAATGACCTCGACGAGTTCCATACGTTCGGCTGGCGAAAAGAAATGCAGCCCGATGAACTGATCGGGGCGCGCCGAATGGGAGGCCAATCCGCCTATCGGAAGTGTTGACGTATTGCTGGCAAGGATTGTCTCATGCCCAGTGGCGGCCTCGACCTTCCGGATTGTTTCGGCCTTGACCTCGGCATTCTCGAAAACCGCCTCGACGACAAGTTCGCATCCCGCCAGCCGGCTGAAATCGTCGGTAGGAATGATGCGGTGCAGCAGAGCGTCCGCATCATCCCGGGTCATCCGCCCACGCTCGACAAGCTTCGCCATGCTGTGCGCCGTGTAAGCCTTGCCCTTTTCTGCAATCTCGGCGGTGCGGTCGATCAAAACGACGGCGATACCGGCTTTCGCCGCTACCTGGGCAATCCCAGCACCCATCATCCCCGCGCCGATCACACCAAGCTTGGATATCCTGCGGAGCTCGTGGCCTTGAGGGCGGCGCGCGCCCTTGAGCGCCGCCTGGCGAGCTAGGAAAGTTGTGCCGATGATGTTTTGCGCAACCTTGCCGCTGACCAGGCGGCCGAAGTGTTTGCTTTCGAGCTGCAATGCCCGGTCGAACGGAAGCTGCATGCCTTCGTACACACAGGAAAGAATGGCAACGGGCGCGGGCTGGCGAAATCCCGCCTTGCCCGCGACCCCGGCCGTCGCCAGCGAATAGCTGAGTGCGACTTCAGGCAGCATCAGCCCGCGCGATTCGGGCGGCCGGAATCCCTTCCGGTCCCAGGGCTTCTGGCTCTCCGGACTGCTCGTCAGCCAGCGGCGCGCCGCGTCTTCCGCTTCGATGCCGGGCACGACCTCGTCGACAATGCCCAGTTCCGCCGTCCTGGCCGCATCGATCATGTTGCCGCCCAACAGAAGGCCCAGGGCCTTTTTCGCGCCGATCATGCGTGGTAGACGCTGGGTGCCGCCTGCCGCGGGGAGCAGGCCGAGATTGACTTCGGGAAGGCCCACCATCGCCGCCTCGCTTGCGATCCGGCGCGTGCAGGCCAGCGCCAGTTCCAGCCCTCCGCCGAGTGCCGCGCCTTCTAGTATCGCGACGCTCGGAATAGGGAGCATCTCCAATCGGCGCAGCAAGCCGCTGATGCGTTGGCTGATCTCGTATCCGCGCCGCGCGGTCATGGTGGGGAATTCCGCCGCCAGCATGGTCAGGTCTGCCCCGGCGAGAAAGCCCGGCTTTGCCGAGCGGATTACCAGCCCGGTGCAGCTTTCGCGCTGCGCCACCTGGTCCAGCGCGGCGCCCATCGCCTCCATGAAGGCATCGCAGATCACGTTGACGGACCCGTCCTCGCGATCGAGTGTCAGGACAGCGGCGCCGTCGCCGCCGAAGGTGAGTTGCATGTGCTTCATCGCTCTGCCCTCAAACCCTTTCAATAATCGTGGCTGAACCCAGTCCGTTGGCGGCGCACAGAAGCGCCATCGCTGTCGACTTGCCGCTGCGCTCCAGTTCGTCGATCGCAGTGCCCAGGATCATCGCCCCGGTCGCGCCGAGCGGGTGGCCCATGGCAATCGCACCGCCATTGACATTGATGCGATCGTGATCGACGCCCATGACCGCCATGAAGCGCAGCACCATGCTGGCGAATGCCTCGTTGAGCTCGAACAAGTCGATGTCCGACGTTTCCATGGCCGCATTCGCAAGCGCCTTGCGCGCCACTGCGGCGGGTGCGGTCAGCATGATCGTCGGTTCGGAGCCAATCGAGGCCCAGGAGACGATCCGGGCGCGCGGTACAAGTCCGGCGCGTTCTCCAAATTCGGTATTGCCGAGCAGCACCGTGGCGGCTCCGTCGACTATGCCGCTTGAATTGCCACCAGTATGGATATGCTCCACCTTTTCGATCTGGCGATAGCGTTCCTGTGCGATCTTGTCGTAACCGGCATCGCCCAAATCGGTAAAAGCCGGTTTCAGTTTGGCGAGATCTTCTATGCTGGTTCCCGGACGCATCGCCTCGTCGCGGTCGAGGATTACCGCATCGAGCAGATCCCGCACCGGAACAACCGAATTCGCAAAGCGGCCTTCGTCCCAGGCTCGAGCCGCGCGGCGTTGGCTTTCCGCCGCATAAGCGTCGACATCGGCCCGGCTGAAGCCATCGATGGTAGCAATGATGTCGGCACCGATGCCTTGCGGCGCGAAATAGCCGTGAAACGCAACACGCGGGTCGCTGGTCCAGGCACCCGGATCGCTGCCGAAAGAAACGCGGCTCATGGATTCCACGCCGCCACCGATGCCGGCCTTGCTCATGCCCGAGGCAATCTGGCCGGCGACGAGATTGACCGCGTCTAGCCCCGATGCACAGAACCGGTTGACCTGGATTGCGGCGACCGACTGATCGTAGGCAGCGCCGATCACCGCCGCGCGGGGCAGAACGCCACCCTGTTCGCCGACGGGTTGGGCGATGCCTATCGCAACCTCATCCAACAATTTCGTATCGAGTTCGCTGCGGTCGCGGATCGCTTCAAGCTGCTGGATCATCAGCTGGACAGCGGGGATTTCATGCAGCGAACCGTCGGGGCGGCCCTTTCCACGTGGCGTTCGGGTATGGTCGTAGATGAAGATGTCGTGCATTATCTGTCTTTTCTCTGGGCACTTTGGCTCCGGCCTCGTCCTCGATCAGGCGGCGGCAGGCTTGGCGATATTCACCGTCTGCAGTGCGAGATAAGGGTACAGCCCCTCCAAACCGCCCTCGACGCCAAAGCCCGATTGCTTGTTCGCGGGGAAGGGAACGGCCGGGTCGAGCGCGCAGTGCTGGTTCACCCAGACGCTGCCGCTTTCAAGACGGGAAGCGACCTTCGTGGCAGCTTCGACATCGCTGCCCCAGACCGAACCGCCCAACGCGAAGGGCGAGGCATTGGCGCGTTCCACCACGTCGTCGATGTCGCTGTAGCGAATAATCGGCAGGACAGGACCAAACGGCTCCTCGTCGACGATGGCATGTCCTTCGGCGACATCGCGCACGATGGTGAGGGGCACGAAATAGCCGGGCCCGTCCTCGATCTCGCCCCCGACGATCACCTTGCCGTCGCGCTTTGCCTGTTCGACAAAGCCGCATACCTTTTCGAACTGAGCCTTGTTCTGGACCGGACCGAACTGCGCGTCTGCCTCCCGGCCAGAGGCGAGCTTGCTCCCTTTGGCCATGGCTGCCAACGCGTCGCACATGGCGTCGTAGAGGCTGTCATGGACATAGAGCCGCTTGATGACGGCGCATACCTGGCCCGAATTGAAGAACGAAAAGGCAAAGATCGGCGCAGCGACTTCCTCGACCTTCGCGTCCGGCAGAACGATGGCGGCATCGTTGCCACCAAGTTCGAGCGTGACGCGTTTGAGCGTCGGGGCACAGGCCGCCATGATCTTGCGCCCGGTCTCGGTCGAGCCGGTGAAGGTAACCTTGGCAATGTCGGGATGGGAAACGAGTGCGGCGCCTGCATCATTGCCACCCGACAGGATGTTGATCACGCCCGCAGGGACAATCCCTGAAATGATCTCACCCAGCCTCAGCGTGGTGAGAGGCGTCGACGGCGCGGTCTTGACGACGATCGTATTGCCTGCCGCCAATGCCGGGGCAATCTTGTTGCAGGCGATGAACACCGGTGCGTTCCAGGGCACGATAGCGGCCACGACGCCAAGGGGCTTGCGGTGCAGTTCGACCCGGCGAGTGTCGTCCTCGACGATCAGTTCGGGCTCGATCCTGAGAGTGCCGTAATAGTTGAGGTAGCCCGCTGCGAGATGGGCCAGCTCGAACATTGCCAGGTCGCGCGGCCTGCCGGTTTCGGCGATGAGCAGATCGGCTCGCTCTTCCACATTGGCCAGGATGGCGTCGGCCATCGCTTTCAGTACGGTTTCCCGATCGTCTGCGCTGCGGTCGCGCCAGTCGGGAAATGCGGCTTTCGCGGCGGCGACCGCGGCTTGG
>DDNW01000113.1:1734-2385 GCA_002341345.1 Erythrobacter sp. UBA2510 | reverse complement strand
TTGCGTCAGGTACCGTTTCGAAAGCCTCTCCGGTGGCCGGATCGATCACATCCATCGTTCGCGTTCCTGCGCTGAGCGCGCCGCCAATCAACATTTTGCGCATAATGCCTCTCGATCTTCCTGTTATGTCGTTCCAGCGCGGGTTCACGCACTGGCGAGCTTGCGTCCTTCATCCCGACCTTGAGGGGTTTCGGGCGTCTCGAACTTTTTCATAAGCCGCTCGTTGAGCGCGGCGGCCGCATGAGCGTTGCGCTCCTTCACGTGCCCAAATCCGCGGATCGTGGCCGGGACCGATGCGATCTCCACGGCAATCGCGTGGTTTTCGGGTGAGAGTCGTGATGCTACTTCAAGCATCCGCTGCTCGTATTCATCGACCAACGCGCGTTCCATGCGCCGCTCGGCAGTATGGCCGAACGGATCGAACACACTCCCGCGAAGGCCCTTCATCTTCGCCAGCAACTTGAAGGCGGTGAATACCCATGGTCCGAATTCGCGCTTTAGCAATTCGCCAGTCTGCGGATCCTTTTTGGAGAACAGGGGCGGGGCAAGGTTATAGCGATAGCGCGCACCGGGTTCGAAAGTGGCTTCCAGCTTGGCGCGCATCTTTGGGTCGATATGCAGCCGCGCCACTTCGTACTCGTCCTTGTAGGC
>DDNW01000113.1:0-1513 GCA_002341345.1 Erythrobacter sp. UBA2510 | reverse complement strand
CGTCCTTGTAGGCCATCAGTTTGGCGAAATTGCGCGCGACCATTACCGCGAGCGTCTCGGTACCCGGCACCACCCGCTGTTCCGCTTCCTGCACCCGACCGACCAGAGCGCTGTAGCGCTCGGCATAAGCCGCGTTCTGGTAGTCGGAGAGGAGAGCCGTGCGATGAGCGACGATATCGTCCAGATTTGTCAGCGGCTGGAATACCGGCTCGGACAAGGTGCCCTTGACGGCTTCGTCGATCCGCGCCGGATCGACGGCGCGAAGTCGCCCGAGCTGAAAGGCGGAGCGATTGAACGGGACAGCAACGCCGTTGATCTCCACCGCACGCAGGATGGATTCCGGCGACAATGGGAGCAGCCCGAGCTGGCAGGCATAGCCAAGCATGAACAAGTTGGCGGCGATCGAATCGCCCAGCAGGGCAAGCCCCAGACCAGTCGCATCGACCGCGTGGTAATCGCGGGACATGCGCTCCAGCCGCTTGAGGAGCAGGCCTTCCTCGAGGTTCATGTCGGGGTTGCGCTGGAATGAGGGCGTAGGCGTGATCCGCCCGTTGACTACCGTGCGAGTGCGCTCGGTGCTGAGCGTCACGACCGGCTCGGGCGACAGTGCGGCAATGGCATCGAACGCCAGGGCAACATCTGCTTCACCTGCGCCCAGCTTCTGCGCTCCCAGGTCGCGATTGTTCACCGCGATGCGTACGTGGGAATAGACCGCGCCGTTCTTCTGGCTGAGGCCGGTCATGTCAAAGACCGATGAGGCCTTGCCTTCCAGATGTGCAGCCATGCCCAGCAGCGCACCAATGGTCACCACTCCGGTTCCGCCAATGCCGGATACCATGATGTTGCATGAGCCTAAATCGAGCGGGAGCCGGTCGGGCTCCGGCAGATCGAACCCGGTTTCCCCGGCTAGTGCGGATGCTTCGGGCTTGCGCGGCTCTGCATCCAGGACCGTGATGAAGCTCGGGCAGAAGCCCTTCACGCAGCTGTAGTCCTTGTTGCAGCTCGACTGGTCGATCTGCCGCTTGCGACCCAGTTCGGTCTCGTTCGGCCATACGCTGACGCAATTGGACTTTACCGAACAGTCGCCGCATCCCTCGCACACGGCTTCGTTGATGAACATGCGTTTTGGCGGATCGGGGAACTTGCCGCGCTTGCGTCGACGACGTTTCTCGGCCGCGCAGGTCTGTTCGTAGAGGATCACGGTCACGCCCTCGATGTCGCGGATCTTGCGTTGCACGCTATCGTAATCGTCGCGGTGATGGACCGTGACGCCTTCGCCCAATCCGCTCCGTGCATTATAAAGTTCAGGCCGGTCGCTCACCACGACACACTTGGCTACACCTTCGGCAAGAACTTGCCGGGTGATGTCGCCAACCGAAAGCGGGCCGTCGGTTGGCTGTCCACCGGTCATTGCGACCGCGTCGTTGAACAGCACCTTGAAGGTCATGTGGACGCCTGCAGCGACCGCGCCGCGCACCGCCAACAGCCCGGAATGGTAATAGGTGCCGTCGCC
>DDNW01000010.1:3140-3872 GCA_002341345.1 Erythrobacter sp. UBA2510 | reverse complement strand
GAGCCACAAGCGGCCGTCTGGATTGAGCATCACTTCGATGACGGCCGGATCGTCGAGCCAGGTTGCGATGGACGGCCCGAGCGCTGTGCGCAGCATGCGCGCACCGCGTAGATTGGCTTCGGATCGTATCGGATGGACGCTCAAGGCTTTGCCCCTGCAATGGTGCCGGGCGAAGCGCCGCCCGGCTATCGGGGCACATCAAGAGACGCAGAAAAAGCCTTCGCGCAACAGATAGTTCGCAGCGTAGTGGAGGCGGCGGTGGTTACTTACCCGGGGCGGAACTCACTTCGCTGTCGGACGGCAAATTCGCCCTCAAAGGCATCGGCAACAGCGAATCAAATCATGGAGATGGGTGGTTTTGCGGCCGTCGGTTTGTGGACACTGGAATTGAAGAAGCAAACATTGGCGCCGAGACCGAATTCAACCGCTTGGGGTTAGTCCGATTCTGCGCGCGTCTCGCAGAAAACCGTCAATTACGCGCTCAAGGCAAGCGTGACCACGCCCCTCTTCTCGGAACCGGATACCCCCGGGGGGTGTAAGTTTGAGAGAGGAGGCGTGAATGGCAACCGAGAATACCACCCGATCCGAACTGGCTCACCAGGGCAAATGGCCGACTTTCGCGGCGATGATCGCGACGTCGATCGTCACGATGTTCGTGCTCAAGTATTCGAACGTCTACGAAACCGGGCACATCTGGTTCAGCCAGACCCGCATGTGGATGGCGCTGATGAT
>DDNW01000010.1:0-2941 GCA_002341345.1 Erythrobacter sp. UBA2510 | reverse complement strand
TGATCCCGCACCACTCGATCGCGGTGCTGACCAGCCGGCGCGCGCAGATCTCTGACCCGCGCGTGCGCGAGCTCGCCGATGCGATCATCGAGGCGCAGGTAAAGGAGATCGCGCAGATGGAGCTGTTGCTCGAAGACATCGAGACGAACGGTGAGATGGGCGACGGGACGCCGCTGCCGCCCCGCACCGCCGCCCTCACACCCGAGCTGCAAGCCGAAGCGGAGGCCGCTGTCGGTCGCGAAGTAACGCCCGAAATGCGCGAGGAGCTCGACTCCTCGCGTTGATTACATCGCGATAAAGCCGAGCGCCTTGGCCCCCATCCACAGGCCCATGCCGATCATGAACAGGTTCTCGGTCAGCGAGACGAAGCCAAGCGGCACGTTGCTGTTGCCGCCCACGCAGGCGCATTTGAGTTCGCGCTCGTCGATATAGACCGCCTTGAACACGCTGACCGCGCCTACCGTGCCGATGAACAGCGAAACCGGCACCGAGACGATCGGCAGGGCGTGGGCGACCATCAGGACCCCAGCGAGTCCCTCGCCGAACGGATAGACAAAGCCGTAGGGCACCCAGCGCCGTGCCAGCAGATCGTAGTTCAGGAACATCGTCGAGAAACTGCGCACGTCCTGCAATTTCTGGATCGCCAGCAAGGCCATCGAGAGGCTGACGAACCACTCGATCGCCTGAACGGTGAAGATGGTATCGAAGACATACCAGCTGATCGCTAGGCCGAGCAGGAATGCCACGCCGAAGATCGCGATGACCGGCTGATAGCTCGTCTCGCCCTCTTCGGGCTGGCTGCGCGACTTCCCGAAATACTCACGAAGGTCGTCGTAGCCGCCGATCCGCTTGCCATCGATAAAGGTCTGCGGCGTGGTTTCGACGCCGTGCTTTTCCTTGAAGGCGTCGGTCTCCTCGCGCGTGGTCAGGTGATGATCCTCGACCTCGAAGCCTTCGCGCTTCAGCAAGTCCACGGTCTTCAGGCCGTAGGGACACAGATGGTCGGGCATAACCATTCGGTAGACGGTGGCTTTCTTCGTACTCATCAGTGGCTCGCGGGGTAGCTGGCCCAGACGCTGCGGCCTTCGGGGCCGAAGGCGATGACCTGAAACGCCTGGCGGTGGTTGCCGTGCTCCATTCCCGGCGAGCCCATGGGCATCCCAGCGACCGCCAGGCCCTTCACGCCTGCGGGACGTTCGGCAAGCAGCCGCTCGACATCGGCGACGGGCACATGGCCTTCGATCACATAGTCTTCGACGATCGCGGTGTGGCACGATAGCAGATCGCCCGGCACACCGTTCTCGGCCTTCACCGACGCCATGTCGGGATGATCGACCGCTTTCACATGGTTTTCGTCGCTTCCTTCAACATGCTGCGCCCATGCCAGGCAGCACCCGCAATTCGCGTCGCGATACATCGTGAAGCTGGCGGCCTGCGCCGCGCATGCCGTGAGGGCCGTGCCGAGAACGAGCGATCCGGCCATGGTGCGGCGAGCGATCGCCATGCGAAGATAGGAAATCACGAGCATTCTCCTTCAAAAACCAAGATGATTGGGTCCGTGCGCGAGTTCACCGCCCCAATAGCCCTGCGCCAGCAGCGCGAGTGTCGTAGCGAGCAGGAGGATGCGGAATGGCCAGCGATTGGCCCGCATCGAAAAAATGGCAGCGACCGGAGCGACAACGGCTAGGCCGGTTCCCGTCCAGCGATGCCATTGCATCGTCGCATCACCCGCAAACCAGAATCCGGTATGTATCCAGCCGAACAGTGCCGCGACCACTGCGCCGGCGGCACCGCCCCAGGCCATGACGGAGGCTGCATTTGTCAGTCTCGCCGAGGGGCGGAAAACGGATACGAATTCCGCCAGGGCAGCGGCAAGTAGAAGCGCGATCGGGAAATGCACCGTGGCTGGATGGAGGCTGGTCCAGATCGAACCGGGGTCGGCATCATGTTCGGCGGCAAGCCGCGCAGGCGCCTTTTCCGCCGCCAGAGCCTCCGGTGCGGTGGGCGATTCGGTGCTCGGAGCGGATACTGGTGCGGCATCAGCGCGAGCCTCGCCGTGCCGCTCTTCGCCGTGAGCCAGGAGTGGTTGTGCAAGCAACAGCAGCACGAGAATCGCTGCACCGCGGACCGCAACAATCACCGCTTCGCCTTCTCGAACAGCGTCACCAGCTCCTCGAATTTTTCGCGCTGCTCGGCTTCGTCGCCGCTGGCGATCGCTTCGGCCACACAGCAGGCGGCGTGGTCCTTCAACACCTGCGTCTCGACCTTGCCGAGCGCCGACCGGATCGCCTGGATCTGGTGCAGGATGTCGATGCAGTAGCGGTCGTTCTCGATCATCTGCGCCACGCCCCGCACCTGCCCCTCGATCCGGTTGAGCCGGTTGATCTTCGCGGTCTTCGCGTCTGCCATGGTCCAAAGCCCGATTGAAATACCCTGTGGGGGTATATATAGCTTGGCGCAGAAGTTCAATCGGAAGCTTGTCCCCCATGGTCTCGATCTCTCGTCGCAATTTGATCCGAAGCACCGCCGCGCTCGCTGCATTTGGCGCACTCCCGATGCCCGCATGGGCGCGGGGGCAGTCGCTAGTTCATGCGAAAAACGGGTTCGGCGAGGTGTCGGGCGAGGACATTGAGCTCGCCATCGCCAACCACCACTTCACGACAGGAGCGCGCTCGGGCCACGCGGTGGCGGTTAATGGCACTGTGCCCGGTCCGCTGGTGCGGCTGCGCGAGGGGCAAAACGTGCGGCTGCACGTCACCAATAATCTCGACGAGGACAGCTCGATCCACTGGCACGGCCTGCTCGTCCCGTTCCAGTTCGACGGTGTTCCGGGGGTGAGCTTTCCCGGCATCCGTCCCGGCGAACGGTTCACCTACGATTTCCCGATCCGCCAGAGCGGCACCTATTGGTACCACAGTCACTCCGGCTTTCAGGAGATGAC
>DDNW01000192.1:43118-51462 GCA_002341345.1 Erythrobacter sp. UBA2510 | reverse complement strand
TCGGCCAGAACCAGGGCGTGCAGTTCCCGATTGCGAAGGCCTATGCACAGATGCGTGCAGCCGAACTCATGGTCTACGAGGCCGCGCGCCTGTTCGAGGCCGACGAGCCGTGCGGGGAGCAGGCCAACATGGCCAAGATGCTCGCGGCCGATGCTTCATGGGCGGCGGCGGAAGCGGCCGTGCAGACTCACGGCGGCTTCGGCTTTGCGGAAGAATACGATGTGGAGCGAAAGTTTCGGGAAACGCGCCTTTACCAGGTGGCTCCGATCTCCACAAACATGATCCTGAGTTATCTGTCCGAACATGTCCTGGGGCTGCCGAGGTCCTATTGATGAGCTCCAAACTGCCACTCGAAGGGTTGACGGTGGTTGCCTTCGAGCAGGCCGTAGCGGCACCTTTCTGCACTTCGCGGCTTGCCGATGCGGGCGCGCGGGTCATCAAGATCGAGCGCCCGGAAGGCGACTTCGCACGTGGATATGACACCGTGGCGGCGGGGCAGAGCAGCTACTTCGTCTGGCTCAACCGCGGCAAGGAATCGCGGGTAGTGGATCTTGCCACACCGGCCGGAAAGTCCGAGGCCGCCGCGCTGATCGCCCAAGCGGACGTTCTGGTTCAGAACCTTAAACCGGGCGCACTGGCCCGGCTGGGATTTGGCGCCGAGGTCCTGCGCGAGCGCCATCCGCGCCTTATAGTCTGTTCGATCAGCGGCTATGGCGATAGCGGTCCGATGGCCGAGCGAAAGGCATACGACCTGCTGATCCAGGCAGAGTCCGGCCTTGCTTCCGTTACCGGGGGTGGCGACGGACCGGCGCGTGTCGGGACGTCGATCGTCGATATCGCAACCGGGGCCACGGCGCATGCAGCGATCCTTGAAGCGTTAATCGCGCGGGGCAACAGCGGGCAGGGCTGCGATATTCGCATTTCAATGTTCGATGTCATGGCGGATTGGCTGACGGTTCCCCTGTTGCATCAGGAGGGGGGCAAGCCTCCCCAGCGGATGGGACTCGCGCATCCGTCGATCGCCCCTTACGGAGCGTTTCACACGCGTGATGGCAAGCTTGTCCTCCTGTCGATCCAGAGCGACCGCGAATGGGGGCTTCTGGCCGAGAAGGTCCTTGGCGACCCCGCGCTCGTTCGCGATCCGCGCTTTGCCACCAATGTCGCGCGAGTGGCCAATCGCGGCGAGACAGACGCGCAGGTTTCCCGTGTGCTTGCCGGGCTTGACGAAGCGCAGGCGTGTGAAGCGCTTGCGGCGGCGGATCTGGCTTTTGCCAGCGTCAACGACATGGCCGCGCTGTCCACACACCCTCATCTGCGCAGGATTACGGTGGATACGCCGGGTGGCGAAGTATCCTACCCCGCACCCGCTCCGATCGTAATGGGTGAACAGCGCCGATATGGACGTGTCCCCGCTTTGGGTGAAGCCGAAAGCTGATGGGATGAGGGAAGGTGTAACCGGTGTCGGCAAACCGATATGGGCTGGGCCGACGCTCGGACTTGCCGCCGCTCGCCAGCCATAGCACAAAGCAATACATCAGCATGTAAGTCCCCTCTAACGGGATCGACGCGGGCGGCTTATGCTCAGACCAATATTTTGAAAGCTTTCTTGGGGAAGAGTTAATGCAACTGGCAGGCATCGTGGGGATGTCCCATTCGCCCTCCTGGAATCTCGAGCCGCTGGAAGGCCCCGCTAAGACCTACGTTGACGCAGTCTTCGATGCCCGTGACGCAATATCACGCATCGCGCCCGATGTGCTGGTGATCTTCGGCCCTGATCATGTTCGCAATTTCTTCTTCGACATGATGCCGCCGTTCTGCATCGGCGTGGGCGATGTGACCGGCTTTGGCGATTATGACAGCCCCGGAGGCCCGCTGCCGACACATCCGCAATTGGCGTCCTTCATCGCAAAGGCGGTTATGGCGGCCGGCTTCGATCCTGCACTGTCACACAACATGGGTGTGGATCACGGCATCACGCAGCCACTCGCCGCGCTTTCACCCGCGCTCGAGACTCCGATCGTCCCCATAATGATCAGTTCTGGGGGGGAGCCGCTACCGACGCTCGCCCGGTGCTTCGAGTTCGGAAAGGCCGTCGGCGATGCGATCCGGGCATTCCCCGGAGGCGGTCGGGCGATTGTGGTCGGGTCTGGTGGATTGTCGCATTCGCCCCCGTCTGTCTCGCCTGACGATCCTACGATTTCTTCCGAAACCCGCGACTATCTGATTAACGGTCGTCCGCGCGTTAAGGAATTCAACGCCGCGCGCGAGAAGTCATCGAAAGAGCGCCGGGCTGCAGGAGGAACGGGGCCTATCAACGAAGAATGGGACCGCTGGCTTCTCGATTGCATGTGCCGGGGGGACATGGACCCGGTGCTGGCGATCGACAACGAAACTCTGCTCGCCGACGGCGGAACCGGGGGGCAGGAAATCAGATCATGGATTGCAGCGCTAGGTGCATGGTCCCTTCCTGCGCAGACCAGCAAATATAGCCCGGTGCCGACATGGATAACGGGGATGGGCTGTATCACGGCTTTTGAAAAGGAGATGGCATGACCGAGGACTATCGCCACCGGAGCATCTGGGGGCATCTGATGAAGCTGGAGTTCTGCCAGAAATACGTTGATGCCGGGGGAATTCGTACCCGTTACGCCGAAGCAGGCCCGCCCGACGCTCCAGCCGTGATAATGATCCACGGCACAGGCAGCAGTTGGGAATGTTTTTGCGCGACCCTTGAAAGCCACGCGAAGCACTTTCGCTGTCTGGCAATCGACCTAGCGGGCAGCGGGTTTAGCGACAGGCCGGACGAACCTTATGAAATCGGCTTTTATGTAAAGCATGTTCTCGCGTTCATGGATGCACTGGGTCTAGAAAAGGCGTCGTTCATCGGTGTTTCGCTGGGTGCTTGGGTGACAAGCCGCCTCGTTGTCGATCATCCCGAACGGGTTGAGAAGCTGACGATGCTTGCGACATCGGGCCTGTTCATCAACCCGCAGACCCTTTCGCGCACGAAGAAGGTGCGCAACGCCGCGGTTGACGATCCCAGTTGGGAAAATATCAAGCCGGTCTTCAATTCCATCCTGTTCAAGGAAGAAGATCGAATTCCGGACCTCGTGCAGGTGCGGCAGGCGATCTATCGCGAGCCCGATATGAAAATGGCAATGGCAAATATCCTCGTCCTTCAGGAAGAGGATGTTCGACGCCGTAACCTGGTCACCGAGGACGAATGGAAAGGTGTCGAGGTGCCCATTTTCATCATCTTGGCGCCCGACGACAATCCAGATTACACCAAGACGGGCGAGCGGATCGCCGAACTGGCGCACGATGTGCGCACGCTGACCATTCACGGCGTCAAGCATTGGGCGCATTTCGAAGCTCCCGAACTGTTCAATCCGGCCAATATTGCATTCCTTCTTGGCGAGCAGATACCCGGCTAAGGGGCGATTCAATTACATTGGCGACGAGCGAAGTCGCAAACCGGGAGTGAAATTATGTCCAGCAGCGCCGAAGGTCCTTACCAGGGGGCCTTCATCGCCAACAAGGTGGTACCCGTCGAAGGCGGAGCAAGCGTGCCGGTTATTGCACCGGCCGAAGGTGTCGTCTTCACAGAAATCGCCGAAGCCGGGAAGGCGGAGGTTGACCGAGCCGTAGCAGCCGGGCGCCGCGCGCTGGAAGAGGGTGAGTGGGGCCGACTTGCCGGATTCGAACGCGGCCGGTTGCTGGCGCGTTTATCGCGGGCCATCCAGGAAAGCGCGGATGAACTGGTCGCGCTTGAGGCGCGCGATACTGGAAAGCCGCTTAAGCAGGCCCAGGCCGACATTGCCGCGACGGCACGCTATTTCGAATTCTATGCCGGCGCTGCCGACAAGCTGCACGGTGAAACCATCCCGTATATGCGCGAGTTCTTTGTGGCGACCGAGCGAGAACCGCACGGCGTCGTCGCTCATATCATTCCGTGGAACTATCCGGCACAGATGTTCGGCCGCAATGTCGCTCCTTCGCTCGCGGTGGGTAATGCGGCGGTCGTGAAGCCAGCCGAAGACGGGTGCCTTTCGGTGCTGCGAATGGCGCAATTGGCGGCTGAAGTGGGTTTTCCGGCTGGGGCGCTTTCGGTTCTGCCTGGGCGCGGCTCCGTTACCGGCACACTCCTCAGTTCGCATGACGATATCGACTATGTGGCCTTTACCGGCAGCCCCCAAGTTGGCGAATTAATTCAGGCAGCGGCGGCGCGACGCGCGATCGGTTGTACGCTCGAGCTTGGCGGTAAATCGCCCCATCTGCTGTTCGCCGACGCCGACCTTTCAGTGGCCGTGCCAGCTATCGTCAATGGCATCGTAAACAACGCTGGACAGACCTGTTCGGCTGGATCGCGCGTGCTTGTCGAGCGAGCGGATTTCGATCGCCTGGTCGGAGCCATCGCTGACGCGTTTGCCAAGCTGCGTGCCGGCTCGCCCGAAATGGACCTGGATCTTGGTCCTGTCATAAACCAACGCCAACGGCAGCGGGTCGAAGGCTTTATCGATCAGGCCAAGGCTGACGGGATCTCTCTGATCGCAGAAGGCAAGGTCGAGGCCGGTGTATCGGCAGACGGCTTCTATGTCGCGCCAAAGCTGTTCGGCCCGGTCGATCCAGAAAACCGCCTTGCGACCGAAGAAGTCTTCGGGCCGGTTTTGTGCGTCATTCCCTTCGATGACGAGGCCGATGCCTTACGGATGGCAAATGACAGCGAATTCGGACTTCTTGCCGGTGTCTGGACGCGCGACGGAGGGCGGGCAATGCGGCTTGCCCGCAAGATTCGCGCGGGCCAGGTCTACATCAACGGTTTTGCGGCCGGTGGCGGGATCGAGTTGCCGTTTGGTGGCGTCAAGCGATCAGGTCACGGTCGGGAAAAGGGTCTCGCGGCAATGCACGAGCTCTCCACGATGAAGACGATCATCCACCGGCACGGATAGAACCAAGCCTTCCGTTCCGGTCGCGAAACGGGCTGGCCGGGGGCGCCGGTTGGTCATCGACTTTCGCCAGCGACCGGATATTGCGGGCCAACGAAACATAGGAGAGCTGGATGCGGGCTGCCATCGTCGAAGGACTGAACGGACACCCTTTCCTGACCGACCTGCCCGAGCCTCCGGAGGTGGCCGGCGCGGTTCGGATAGCAGTCGAGTGGGCAGGTCTTCAGCCAACAGACGTCCTCCGGGTGCTTGGCACCTACAAGAATCCTGTGTTTCCCTATGTCGTAGGCGGTGAGGGCATTGGTCGACTGGACGATGGGACGCGGGTCTATTTTGGCCATTCGGTCCCTCCCCACGGTGCCATTTGCGATACGACCCTCGTCCCCGAAGCCGAAGTCTGGCCAATTCCTGAAGATGTTGATGCCAAGCAGGTCATCGCCCTGGCAATCGCGGGGCTGGGCGCGGTGATTCCGCTGGAGGAAGCGAACATCCGGAACGGCGAGCGCGTGCTTATCCTGGGTGCCACGGGGCCCGTCGGTCAGATCGGTGCCCTGGCCGCACGACAAATGGGAGCGGGGGTCGTGGTCGGAGCCGCGCGCTCTATAGATGCGCTGCAAAGGCTCAAGGATCGCGGGGTGCTCGATGCCGTCGTGCAACTGGGCACTGGCGATGATGACGGCGCTCTGGCCAAAGAGAAGGGCGAGCGAGGTTACGACGTCGTTCTCGATCCGCTGTTCGGCGCACCGGCAGAGGCTGCGATGCGGTCTGTCGCGGAAGGCGGACGAATGATGAGCATCGGTACGCGTGCGGGGCGAACCATGACCCTGACGCTATCGGAACTGCGCCGCCGCCATCACCATGGAGTCGATACCGGCGAGTTGATCCGTAGTCCGGCAGACAGAAAGGCGGCTTTCCAGCGATTGTTGGCCTATGCGAAAGCGGGTAACTGGGATATCGACACGGTCGAGTATCCGATCGAACAGATCGACCGTGCGTGGGCAGCGCAGAACGGAAGCCCCCATGCAAAGATCGTCATCAAGGTCGCAGGCGATGTCTGACCGCGAGGCTCGACTGGGCGAATGGCTATGCCAGGAGACGGCCTTCGGCCCGGACGCGACTGTAGTCGATCTTCGGCCTCTGTCAGGTGGACAATCCAGCGAATTGCTGAGCCTGGTCTGTCGCCGAACAGCATTTGGTGTTCCCGAGCGATTTGTCATCCGGATGGAACAGCGCGGCAAACAGCTCTTTCTCGAACCGGATATCGCACGCGAATATCGAGTGATGAAAGGCATAGCCGCTGCTGGAAAAGTGCCGGTGCCGCCTTTGATGGGGCTCGAGGCTACAGGCGAGATCCTGGGGCTGCCGTTCATGGTCATGCGAGAGGTGGAAGGTCGCGCTCCGCTCGGCAGGCCGTCCATGCACGTCCAGGGACTGCTTGTCGAAATAGCTCCGGAAGAGCGTAGGGAGCTCGCTTTCAACGCCATGGGCGAGGTTGCCGCAATCCATGCCACCGACTGGCGGCGCACACATGCCTTCCTGTCCGGTAGCGAAAAAGGTATCGATCGGCACCTAAGCCATCTTGAAGCGTGGTATCGATGGGCGGCGCAAGGCAGATCATTTCCCCTGACCGACCAGGCGCTTGAACACTTGCTGCGAAACCGCCGAGAACTGAGTGACGAAGAAGACGTGTTGTTGTGGGGCGACGCACGCCCGGGCAACATACTGTTCAAAGCCGATCGGTCGGTCGCCGCAGTTCTGGACTGGGAAGGGGCGCTGGTGGGGCCCCGCAGTCTGGACGTTGGCTATTGGCTGATGATGGACAGCTTCGTCACCGACATGGTGGGGATCGAGCGCGCAGCAGGATGGCCTGACCATGACGAATTCGTTCGGCACTATCGAGAAGCTTCCGGCGCGCAGGTGCACGACATCGATTATTTTATCGTGTTGGGAGCGTTCTTCATCGCCGTTACGCTTATCCGGGCAGCCGATATCGGTATCGCGGCCGGCCGACTGGCGACCGAAACGAGGATGGCGCACGCCAACACAGCGACCCAGATCATTGCTGCAAAGCTCGGCCTGCCCATACCTGCGCTTTCGCCAGATTTTGCAAAGCATCGTGGGCTTGCTCCTGGGTTCAGTGGTCCACGCTCCCTGCTTGAGGCATGAGTGGGCCGTCCGCCCCCCGATAGCCTATTGCGATTCAGTGGGGAGATATTGGCTCACCTCGACAAGATTCCCATCCGGATCGCGGAAATAGACAGAGACCATCTGACCTGTTGCGCCTGAGCGTTCGACCGGTCCCTTCTCGACTTCCACACCGCAATGTTCGAGATGGACTGCGAATTCGGCAATCGGAAGGGAGGTCACGAGGCAGAAGTCTGATGAACCCGGCATCGGCACACGAGCCTTTGGGTCAAAGGTTCGATCCACCTGGTGCAAATTGATTTTATGCCGCCCGAACGAGATTGAGGCGGGCTTCCCTTCGGGCGTGTGATGTTCCATCCCTAGCACGCTGCGGTAGAATGAGCAGGTCCTCTCGATGGATTTCACCGTCATGACGAAATGATCGATGCGATCAATCAACTGCGGGTGCCTTGTGTCGCCAGCCGGAAGCCGGCGATCATGCGGCCATCGGCCGGGATCAGTTCCACCACAAGTCCTGCGCCGATGGAAAAGGCGCCTTCGCCCAACAGCGGCGCGAAAAGACGCGGGCCTTCTTCCAGCTCGACAATGCCGCCGCACACCGGCAGGCGTTCGGCGAAGGCCGGGTGGTGGGCAATATGTACGCGAGTGAAGCTGTAGACGGTTGCACGGCCGCTTGCAGGCTCAGGCGTGAACGCAATGCCGGCGCACACATCGCAACGCAAAACAGCCAGATGCGCCGTCCCGCAATTGTCGCAACGCAAGATCTCCAGGCGTCCGGCGTCGAGAGCTGCGAAAAAATTTGTCGATGCAAGGTCGGGTTGCGGGACGGGGATATCGGTCATCGAGAATGCTCCGCCGATCCCAGCAACATCCCGATATGATAGTCGAAGCGACCGCCGTCATTCGTTACCAGGATAGTGCGAGCGTTCGCGTGCTGGCGTTCGCCAGCAGCGCCACGCGCCTGAAGCACCGCTTCGGCGACCGGTGTCATGCCTTGAAGGTAGAAGCCGGAAAGATGCCCGCCTCCGGTATTGATCGGCATACCGTTTCCGTTCGGCCCGGCGGCTCCGTCGGCAAAGGCCTTCCGACCTTCACCGTTCTTGTGGAACCCATAGGCCTCGAGCGCGATCAAGGGCATGATCGTGAAGGCATCGTAGAATTCGCAGATGTCGATGTCCGCGGGCGATAGTCCAGTCGCCTCGAAAAGCGCTTTTCCTGCCATTGCGCCGCCATGGGCAAGGCTGCGGTCGAAC
>DDNW01000192.1:40996-43000 GCA_002341345.1 Erythrobacter sp. UBA2510 | reverse complement strand
CATGGGCAAGGCTGCGGTCGAACCCGCGTCGGTCGGGCGTCCCTGGGTGCCCTTCGGCGCAGGCAAGAATGTGCACCGGGGGCGGTGTGCAATCGGCAGACCGTTCATCGCTTGTAATCACCACCGCTATCGCGCCGTTGACGGGGGCTGCACAATCGAAAAGGCGAAACGGCTCGGAGATATAGCGTGACGCGAAATAGTCTTCCGCTGTCAATGGCTTGCGAAAAGTCGCTGCGGGATTGATTGAGGCCCATTGCCGCGTTGTGATGGCAACGTCTGCCAGGACTTGTTCGTCCAGGCCGTAAAGATCGAGATATCGGCGCGCACTCAGCGCATAGACAGACGCGCCGCCGAAGAGGCCTGCGCTATACCGCAAACCCTCCATGCCTGAATTGGTCTTGAGGCGACCGAACGCGGTTCGCATCGGCTTTCCCGGCGCGACGGGCGCATCGGCGAAAACGCACACGATGTAATCGGCCAGACCGCTGGAGACGCAAAGTTGCGCTGTCTGAATGGAGGCGAGCGCGCTGGCTCCCTCGCACAAGACGATGCGGTTGACCTTCAGGTCACGCAGGCCGAGTGCGCGCTGCAAATCCAGGCCGAGGACTGCATCGCTGGCGCCGCTCGTCCTGCACAAAAGCAGGCCATCGACGTCTGATAGCGAAAGCCCGGCGTCATCGACTGCAGCGATGACAGCCTCGCGCGCCAGTTCGGCGGCCGGTCGCGTGTCTGTACGTGTCAGCCCCGCCATTCCAAGGCCAACGATCGAAGTAACCGACGACGGCACTGCGATCACACCAGGAATGCCAAATTCCCGATCGCTTCGTCACTGTTTACGAGGATCACGGTCTTTCGCTTGATCCGGAAGCTGTCGCCGTCGGGTACAAGCAGGTGCTTTACCTTGCCGCCCCAGATGGTCAGATGGCTGCGTCGCGATTCCAGCAACATGAAGTTCGAAAGCACGGTCAGACCATCCTTGCCCTGTTCGATCTCGATATTCGATATCATCCGGCGCAGACCTGATTGCGGCGCCTGTGCATGGCGCATGCCAGTATTGAGCTGCCGGATGCGGCTCGTAAGGCGCGATCGGTTGTCGTAGATGTAGGACACTTCCCGAGAAGGATCTGCACCTTCGTGCGTGGGCACCCAGTAAAGCGTGTCCTGATCCGCCCACAGTGCTTCCCAGTCGTCATAGCGATGGTCGTCCTGCAGGCGGGCCTCCAGGTAGAGGAATTGTTCGACAGCTTCCCTGGCCGTCGTGGAGGAATCCAAGGTCATTGAGGTCATCATGCAGCTTCCCGCGATTTGGACATGACTTCACGATAGTGGTTCCAGAAGCCGCGTTGGCTTGTCTCGTCCATAAGCCCGGCCAGCTTTACGCCGCTGTCCAGAACCTCTTCCTTGCCAAGGCCACGCGAAAGAATGATCCATTCCGGCTCTAGATTGGCAACGCCCATTTGGGTCAGTTCACCGATTTCGGCATCGTCGGCAATGAGGAACCCCGCCGGCCCCAATGCACCCTCGCAACGCCTCAATGTCCTGGCGTTGAGTTCCTCGGCGCCTTCGAGGAAAACGGGGCACGTGTACTGGATCGACAATTCGGGCGATACCGGCTCGATCAGCATGATGTTCATTTCGGCAAGCGAAATGTTGGGAAACAGCATCGAATGCGGGGGGCCCTCGATGAGCCGTGTGCGGGCTTCCTCGGGACCATAGGCTTCCTTCATTGCCTCGACGTAATTAGGGAGCCTTTCAGGGGCAATTCCCCCGGTCCAGCGAAATAGCTTGTCGCCGGCCTCGCGGTAATCGCTCCGGTGGTCGATATCCGTGTGACCATTGCCCAGGTCACGAACACGGGTGGGCGATGTCGGCTTGCGATCACGCACGGTGGCGAAGGTTCGGTTGGCCGCGATGAGCGAGCCATGCACCATGGGTGCATGGTATCCGTCGACCTGGTTCTCAACAATCATCTTCCAGTTCGACCGCATCTTGTGCTTCATCCAG
>DDNW01000192.1:37079-40870 GCA_002341345.1 Erythrobacter sp. UBA2510 | reverse complement strand
TGTGCTTCATCCAGCCAGCGGAAAGCCGGATACGACCAACCGGCGAAAGGCCGAGGAGGGTATCGATCAATTCCGTCGCGTGTCCCAGATGCTCCAGTAGGCTGATCCCGTTAGAAATGAGGTTGACAAAGATGAAGCCTCCGTAGCTGTCCATCCGCGCAACTGGCGTGAGGCCGACATCGGCGCGAGAAAAGTCACTTGGATACGCCTCTTCGTCAGGAAGGCCGATCAGTCTTCCATCCAAGGCAAAGGACCACGCATGGTAGGGGCAGGTTATGCGGGAGCGATGCCCGGAGGAGGTTGGGCACAACGTCGCGCCACGATGCGGGCAGCGATTGTAGAAGATCCGGACTTCGCCTTCCTTGTCGCGCAAGGCAATGAGCGACTGGGTGCCCACCTTCCTGACGACGAAATCGCCCGAATTGGGAATTTCGCTTTCATGCAGGACAAAACTCCAACCACGCAGGAAAATCTGCTCCATCTCCTCGTCGAAAATCTGCTTGCTCGTGTAGAGCGAGCCGTGGATGCGGCCATTCTGAACGAGATATTCGTAATCGATCGCAGCCGGAAGCTGGGGTGCGGTGGCCATCACGCAGACTCCTTTTCGATTTCCCAGGGCAGCTTGCCGGGCTGGGCAAACATGGCCTGGATAGCTCTCTTGTCGACTTTGTCCGTATTGCCTCGCGGTAACGAGGGTAGGATCGCAATGTGCTTCGGTACTTCGAACTTGGAAACTTTTTCGCGGCAATGCTTGTCGAGCGCAGCGGGAGTTACGTCGGCACCGCTCGTCACGGTGACTGCGGCGACAACCGCCTCTCCCCATTGCGGATGTGGCATGCCGAAGACAGCGACTTCGCCCACGCCGTTAAATTCGGCGAGCGCATTCTCGACGGCGTTCGGGTAGACATTGAAACCGCCAGTCACGATCATGTTGTGCTGGCGGTCGCCGAGAAAGACGTATCCGCGTTCGTCCATCCGGCCGAAATCGCCGGTCTTGAGCCATTTGCCGTAGACGGTCTTGGCATTGAGCTCGGGCAGGTTGAGGTAGCCCTGCATCACGGTGTCGCCACCGATCCACACTAGGCCGAGCTCTCCGCGAGGTAATTCCTTGCCGGCTTCATCTCGAATTTGAATATCGGCATGAGGCATCGCCTTGCCCACAGACCGGAGCAGATCGGGATCGTCGTCCAGAGCATCAAGGTGCCCGTAATTGTCGAGAAGCGCGACAGCCCCTGTGGATTCCGAAACGCCGTAGCGGTTCATGAACTCACAATCGAGAGTTGCGTAGGCATCGCGGATCAACGCCGGCGTTGCCGGCATGGTGCCGTAACATACCTGACGTAGTGACGAAATGTCCCGGTGCCCGGTCTTCACGTCATCGACGATACGGCGCAGCATCGTAGGGACAACCGTCACAGTGGTAACGCGGTGCTCTTCGATGGAGTCTAGGAATCTCTCGGCCTGGAAATTCTCGAGCACCGTCGTCATCCCGGTGATCATGTTCATGCACATCGTGTTGATGTTGATACCCGCCGGATTGGTTACGTACAAACGAACGTCCTGCCTACGATAACCGTTCACCATGTTGTTGAACACTAGCGAGGTTATCAGGTTTCGGTTGCTCAGCAACACGCCCTTGGGATTGCCGGTCGTGCCCGACGTGTAACCGATGGCACCAAGACCGTCCTCCTCCAGGTCCGGCAAGGCGGGTGCTGCGTCGGTGCCGGCGATCAGCATTTCGTAATCTACCGGAAGATCATGCGCTCCGCCGAAGCCAACTAGAATGCGACCTTCCGATGCGAGCTCTTCTACGTGATCCTTCAGGCTTTCGGCGCAGGCAGCTTCGACAACGATGAGACGGGCATCGCAATCGCGGATCACGTGCAGCATTTCACGCGTCGAGTAGCGCCAGTTCAGTCCAGCGCGAACCGTGCCTGACTTCAGGCAGGCAAACCAATGTTCCGCCACTTCGATGCGGTTGTGGGACAAAATGGCGGACCGATCGCCCGTGCGCATGCCCAGGTCCTGAAGGGCGCGGGCGAGCTTGTCCGACCGCTGGTGTATTTCGGCCCAGCTCGTCCTGCGGTCAGCATCGATGTAGGCGGTTTCGTGCGGAAACTTTTCCGAGCACCGTCGTACAAAATCTCGCAAGAACATGAACTCGTCTCTCTCTCAGACAATTTGAAATCTAGCCTGAAGGGTTAGTTTGCCGACCGGTCATGGCGCCAGCCCAGAGATGATTTATGTGTCATTGGGCTTTCCAATGGAAAGCAGCGTAACCGGTCAGAAGCCTTTGCGGCGCGTCAGTTTGCGTTTCGCGGGCGATGGCATTTTGCTCTGGCATGGATTACCGAATTTTGCTGGCAGACCTCGCCGGGATGCGGAAAAAGAGCAGGATATGAGCAACAATTTCAAGCAAGCCCTTGCCGCAGGCCGCCCGCAGATCGGATTGTGGCAAGGACTCGGAAGCCCGTATACTGCCGAGATTTGTGCCGAGGCCGGTTTCGACTGGCTTCTGTTCGATGGCGAGCACAGCCCCACCGATATCCCCAATCTCCTGTCACAGCTACAGGCGGTTTCCGGCAGCAAATCCCACGCTGTCGGTCGACCGCCTGTCGATGCCCCGTGGCTAATCAAGCAATATCTCGACCTGGGGTTCCAAACCCTGTTGATACCGATGGTGAACGATGCCGATCAGGCAGCCGCATTGGTGCGCTCGTGCCGCTACCCCCCTGGCGGGATCCGCGGTGTCGCTACCAGCAGGGCCTCGCGCTGGGGACGAAACAAGGGCTACATGTCTGGAGCGGACGACGATATCTGCCTGCTCGTGCAGGTCGAATCGCGCCAGGGACTCGATGCGCTGGAGGCTATCTGTAATGTCGAGGGCGTGGACGGAGTCTTCATTGGGCCCGCCGACCTTTCGGCATCTCTTGGATATCCCGGTAAGGCGGGATCCCCAGAGGTCATCGTCGAGATCGAGCGTGCGATCGCCATTATCCGCGCCTCTGGAAAGGCTGCTGGCGTATTGAGCGCGGACGTCGAGCTTGCCCGTCATTACCTTGAATTGGGGTGCCTCTTCCTCGCGGTTGGGACGGACATGGGCTTGCTCGTGCGGGGAACCGATTCACTTGCCGCGCAATTCGGTAGAGGTACGGGACAAGCTCCTGAGAGCGGTGGAGCCTACTGATCAGCCTCGCCGTGATCTAGAGGGATCTCGAATACCGCGGGATGCGGGCAGGATATCGTCACTGCACCGATAGCGGGGCAAGATCGAGCTTGGCAAAGCCCGAATTCGCAAGAAAAATCGCCGGGCAACCGATGGCGCCCGGCGATTGAGATGTAACGTGAAGCCATTCGGCTTCGTTTATCCTCTAAAAGCCCTTGCTGACCGTGACTCCGAAGGTCCGTGGGCGTTCGAATGCGACTACGTCGCCGCTCGTCGAGTTCAGGACCTGCTGGTAAACAACCTCGTTCAGCAGATTCTTCCCCCAAACGCTGATCCGGAAGGCATCGCTGCCATCGCTCGTTGCGAAGCCGATTTCCCCGTTCACCATCGTGTAGGATGGCTGGACGATGCGGTTGTCGAAGTCCCAGTAATACTTGTCACTGTAATAGACGTTGGCCGCGAGCGAGAAGAGGCCGAAATCAACAGGGATCTGGTAGCTTCCACTACCGCCCAGTGTCATCTTCGGTGCGCGGATCATGTCGTTGCCCGAAGCATCGAATGGCGATACCGCCACGTTTCCACAAGGCGACTGCCCGGGAATGGGGCAGGTCGTTACCGGCACGAA
>DDNW01000192.1:33039-36933 GCA_002341345.1 Erythrobacter sp. UBA2510 | reverse complement strand
TTACCGGCACGAAGACCTGTGCACCTGGAAAGCTGTCGTATTTTGCATCGACATAGGCACCGTAGAACCGCAGGCTGAAGTCCTGGGTCGGCTGCACGGTGACTTCGAATTCGCCACCTTTCATCTTGGACTTGGCTGCGTTGAAAAGGATGATCAGCGAAGATGAAGGGTCGCGCGCCGATTGCTGAATGTCCTTGTAGTCATAGTAAAAGGCCGAAATATTGGCCCGCAGCCACGGAAGTGGGTCCGACTTGATGCCAAACTCAAAAGCGTCAAGCGTTTCTGGCTTGGTAATTTGCGCGGCGGTGAGATTGGTTGCGAACCCGTTGAAGACACCGCTCTTAAACCCGCGCGAGAAGGTGAGATAGGCGTTCAGGTCAGGCGAGAAGGTGTATTTCGCCGTCGCGCGGAATGTCACCTTGTCGTTGCTGCCCTCCTGCAACGGAACGAGCAGGGGATTGGTGGAACTTTCGGCATAATAATCCCGGCTTTCGTCGGTATAGCGAATGCCGCCCGTCAGGCTGAGATTGCCGAGCTCCAGGGTCGCTTCGCCGAAAAGGGCGTACGAATTGACAGTCTGCCTTGTGTGGAAGGGGCCACCGGGATTCCCGTTCACGATCGAAATAAGCGGATCGAATTCGCCGGCACCATCAAAAAGATATGCGCCTGCGATCCAGGAGAACGGGCCGGACGTCGTCGAAAGGATACGCAATTCGTTCGAGAAATAGTACAGGTCCTGATACACGTCCGCGCCCCGGATGGCAGCAGCACTGCCGTCATTGTCCGTTTGTGCCAGGGCGGTAGCATCCTGATAGGCACTGGTGGTCTCGATGTTGAAGCCGCCGAACTCGTACCTCATTTGCAGTTCAGCGGACCATAGGCGGCTCTTCACCAGCAAGGGACGATCCTGCGCCGACTCCCACGGCTTCGTGCCATAAAGCGGGAGAGGGGACATGGTGTTGACAACCGTGTTACCCTGATATGGCTGGTTGGTCACCGGCGAACCGTCACGAAGCCATGTGTGGGTACCCGTGAGCGATGCCTGGAAGCGATCGCTCGGCTCGAAAAAGATGCGCCCGCGAACCACCTGGCTGTCTCGCGGTCCGGCATGGCCCCCGTTTACGAGATCCTTGACGTAACCGGAGTCTGTGTACCGCATGTAGGTTGCGTCCACCTTGACGCCTTCGGCAAGGCCGGAGGAGACGTAGGCAGAGCCGGAAAACTGATCATAGGAACCAGCGGTCACGCTGATCTTGCCGGAGAATTCTTCCGTCGGATCCTTCGTTATGACATTGATCAGGCCGCCGGTGGAGTTGCGACCGAACAGGGTTCCTTGCGGACCACGAAGCACTTCGACGCGCTCAATATTGACCAGGTCGAAGCCGAGCGACGACATGACAGGCTGGTAGACACCGTCGATATAGACAGCGACGTTGGACTCATCGCCGACATTGGAATTCCTGGTTCCGACGCCGCGGATATACGGCTGAAGGCTCGTATTGGCCCGGGAGAAGACAAGACCCGGCATCGTCTGGGTTAATTGGCGCATGTCCGTAATGCCGGTTCTTTCGAGGTCGTCACCGGACACCGCGGAAACCGAGATCGGAACGCTCTGCAGGCGCTGCTCGCGGCGCTGTGCCGTGACCACGATGTCATTGATGCCAAAGCCGTCGTCCGCAGCTGTATCTGACGGACCGCTGTCCTGTGCTACGGCGGCAACAGGTGTCGAGAGAGCAAAAGCCAATGCCGTGTATGAAATATTGCTAAGAAGTCGCATCCTTAACCTCCCCTTATTTTTTGTCGAAATGCATTCGATCAGTTTTTGAGCATGCTTTGCAGACCGTCACCTGCGCGGCACTTCTTCTTGGTCTCATACTCAAGCCCGACTCATAGGACGGTTTGCATCCGATGCGTAAGTGCGAAGCTCAGATCGCTGCCATTGGAATATTCTTTGGGAGATAGTTTCGTGAAAACAGCACTTTAAGAGAACTTGTAGGCTGATACCGCGTGCATTAAGGCATTTGCGCCGCCGCCGGACTTCTGAACGGCGTCGCGAGGTGGAACGTGAAACCTTCGAACCGCCTTGGAACGCGGCCAACAAGCCTGTCGGGGCGCTATTTGAAATCAAGTTGGGAGAGCTCGCCGGCAATGCTTCGCACGTCATCGTATTGCCTGCCGCCGGACTCTTCGACCAGCCAGTCGCCGCTGGATTGGACCATCTCCAGTGTATCTCTGACGATTTGTTCGATGGCGTCCAAAGCCTCCGGCGGCCTGGTGCCCGCTCGTACGAGCGACAGGGGAAGCGTCAGGCCCATTCCGCGCACTCGTGCCGCCGAGAGCTGCCCGGTCAGCAATTCATTGCGAACGGCGATATAGGGCAAGAGCGAATAACCCGCTCCGGTCAGAAGCATCGTCTTGAGGACGGGCAAGGAATCGACTTCGCCCCTCACCGAAAGACGGATCGCCTCGCCATGAGGTTGCTGGTTGATCCGGCGCGAAAGACCTTTACTGACGGGCGGCAGCACCAGGTCGAGATCGCGTAGGTAGTCTGAATCAATCGGGTCTACTGCAATTCCGCGCTTGTCAACTTCGCCGAACTTGTCCGGTGGCCCGATCAGGTAGAGTTCTTCGTTCGCAACGTGCTCGGTTGGCAGGTAGGACAGGTCGTTCGAGTAATAGAGCAACGCGCCGTTGAGCAGTCCTTCCTCCAGCCAGTGCGCCAGGTCGCTGGCAAAGCAGAAGCGAAGGCGCAGTCTCACACCGGGAAGTTCCTCGCGGGTGCGCCGAATGATCGTCGGCCCCATAAGTTCACCCAGCGAAACCGGCAGGCCGAAAGCCAAATCGCCGACCACGCCCTTCACCGAACGGCACACGTCCTCGCGCGCACGCCTGGTCGATTTGAGGATCGAATCCGCATGGGCCCTGAATGCCCGCCCGGCCGAAGTCATGGTTACTCCGCGCGAGGTGCGATCGAAAAGCTTCGCGCCCAGTTCGTCCTCGAGCCGCAGCAATAGCTGGCTCAAAGACGGTTGAGCGATACCTATTTCGTCAGCTGCCCGAGTGATCGAATGATAGTCACAGATCATCAGGAAGGCACGCAATTGTCCTTCGTCCATCTCATCCCGTCCCGGGCTGTGTCAGCCTCGCTTGGTCGCTATTTCGTAACATTGTAACTGACCCTGACAAAGTGGCCAGGCTGATCGCAGCCATTGGCCATTGGCATGTCTGATCGCGTAGGCGTTCCGGCTGGATGAACAAAGGCAGCGCCAGACAAGCCCGGTTATGCGGCTGGTGTTCCGAGCCAGATCAGGCAAGTTTACTGGACCATTGCGTGACCAGCCCGGAAACCTGCTTCAGCTGGTCGGGAAGCCGGTAGAGGTAGTGGGCCGCACCGACCACTTTTTGGTTCTCCACCCTGTCTCCACCAGCTGCGGTCCAGCGCGCTACGTCGCTGGGAAAAATACCTGCATCGGCGGTATATTCCAGTTGCAGGACGGGTATGGTCGTTCTGGCGAGATTGTCCGGGCCGTCGGCATTGGAGAGATGCGACCACTGGCTGAGCCAAGACGTAAGCGTAGTGAACCGGGCCAGATTGTTGGCCGAAAGATTTGCCTGCTGCGGCGTGGTTCCCCGGTTTCCCCCTGCGGCGCGGTCGTTGGCATCCAGGGTCCTGTCCACGAAGCGCGGATCGGCATATGTCCGATGGACGATGAACGCTTCGTCCTTCGCGCCGTCAGTGCGACTGCGCAAGGTCGAGAGACGGTCGAGAGCCCACGCGGTGATTCCTTCGCTGCGCACAATCTGGGCTCTGCGAACCTGGGCGACGAAATCTGGCGAGAATGGCGGACCGTTTCGTGAGGCGTAGATATCCAAAGAGCGGTCGGATGCATCCGG
>DDNW01000192.1:24436-32934 GCA_002341345.1 Erythrobacter sp. UBA2510 | reverse complement strand
GTCGGATGCATCCGGATCGCGTTCATCGATCACTGCCGCGTCGATGTATGTCCTCATGAGCGTGGACCGACCTGGATGGCCCGCGAGCAGGACAATCGCGTCGGCAGGCGGCATTTCCTCTGCACGCAGGTCTACCGGATCGCCCGCCGGGGTATGGGTGACGGTAATCTTTTCCGCTTGAGCCTGGTAGAATGCTACCAGCGAAGCGCCACCCGAATTGCCCAGCAAGACGACCTTTTCAAAACCCTGCTCACGAAGGAAGCGGACTCCGGCGCCGATATCCTGGATCGCGTTCTCCATGATGAGAACCTGATCCCCGCCAACGTAGCGCGTGTTCAAAGCCAGCACGGCCAGACCGCGCTCGTGAAGCGGCTCTATGAGGTAATGGTTCATCATGTTGCTTGAAGGATGAACTAGTATTGCAGCCGTTTGCGCGCCTTTCGGCGCGGCGAGCATGCCGTAGATCCGGGGTGCGTTCAGCTGCAACCCCGACTGTGTTTCGAACGCGTCCCCTATGCGGATGGGCAGCGCGAGGTGACGGCGATCAATCAAGGGCATCGCTCGCGCTTGGGCCGAGACGGCATCACGCCACTTGTCCTTCCGAGGCGTGATCGAGCTGGACCGTCACGCCCCGCTCGACCATAGATCGGATCTGCTCATCGCTGAGGCCTGCCTCGCGCAGGATTTCAACGCTATGTTCGCCCAGACGGGGGGGCGCCCGTCGGACAGAAGGCTGGGAATCGCTCCAGGTGGACGGCACGCGGACCTCGCGAATTTTGCCTTCCGTCGGATGGTCCGTCACCGGCAGGTATCCGACGGCCTTGAGATGCTCGTCTTCCATCAGGGAATCAAGGTCGTGTAGCGGCATCACGGGCACGTCAGCCGCCAGCAGCGCCTCAAGCCATTCAGCATTGCTGCGTTCCAGCATCGCTTCGGAGACAAAAGCGTAGAGGTCGTGCGCATGATCGGTGCGGGTGCCGATATTGGCAAAGCGCGGATCGTTGCGATAGACATCGCCCTTGCCGATCAGTTCCATGAAATTGCGCCAGTGATTGTCGGTATAGATGATGCAGCAGATTCTGCCGTCCTTCGTCCGATAGGGGCGTCGCTCCTTAGTCAATGTCCGCTTGTAACCGGCAGGCCCAAGCGCAGGCTCGAAGGTCTTGCCGCCCATGTGATCGCCGAGGACCCATTGCGCCATCGTTTCGAACATTGGCACTTCGATCTGCTGGCCAAGCCCGCTTTTTTCGCGGTGGATCACTGCGGCAAGCAGGGCTACCGCGCTCGATAGCCCGACCGCGCGATCGTTCATCGCCAGGGGAACGTAATGCGGCTCTTCCGACCCGGCCTGCACGAGAAGGGAAGGAAGGGAGATTACCCCCTGAATAAGGTCTTCATAGGTAGGCCGACCGTCGTATGGTCCGCCTGACCCGTAACCGACCAGGTTGACGAGGATCAGCCGGGGATTGCGCGCCTTTAGCGCCTCCCAGCCGAGGCCAAGCCGATCAAGCGCGCGTGTACGGACGTTAGTCACAAGCGCATCGGCGCTCTCGGCGAGCTTCAACAGTGCTTCAAGGCCCTCGGGATCCTTGAGGTCCAGCACGATGCTGCGCTTGTTGCGGTTGGCGTGCAGGAACACCCACCCCATGTCGTCATTTCGCATGGGCGTAACGTGCCGCGTAGTGTCGCCCTGACGAGGCTCGACCTTGATGACATCCGCACCGAGGTCGCCAAGAACCTGGGTCGCAAATGGACCCATGACCACCGAACTCATGTCAATGATGCGTAGGCCGTCCAGCGGGGGTGGCGAATTCATGTCAATCTCCCTTGATCGTCTCGGGCACGAGTACCTTGCCCTCCATCAGGCGCCGAGCAGTGCGGTAGGCGACTGCGTGGCGCGTCCGATATTTCGTGCCCTCCTGTTCGACCCGAGCGGCCACGACGACAGCTCCGGAGGGCGTGCCAATTCGCAGTTCGGCGTCGTGACTGGACAGGCTCAGCATCTCGTTGGCGACCGTTCCCGGCAGGCGTGAGGCAACCGCAAGGCACAAGGCGCCAGTGATCGGGAAAGCGCGATGCGCCTTTCCCATCGATATCATACGTGCGCAGATGTCCATGGCGTCGGCGGCCAGGCGTTTGCCGTCAAGGATGGGCATTTCGCGGGGCGGTGCTACGATGGCGACCTTCGGGCTGGACTTGGAATGCTCGGTAACGTCAGTCGGGCTTTCTCCCAGGCCCATGCGAACACCCGCCGCAGCGCGTATTTCCTCGAGTAATGCCCGGCCTCGGGGATCGGAGTCGAGCGCGGCAGGCGATTCGTCTCCGACAAGCCCGACATCGGTTGCCGCGACGAAGACGCACGGGTTGGCAGCGTCCACGAGAGACACACGAATTGACCGCAGGGAAGGGGTCTCCAGATGGTCGATTGTATTGCCCGTTGGCAGCAAGGCACCCGTCCGGGTGCCGTCAGGATCGAGAAATTCGAGGCGTATCGGCGCGCCGCAGCCACTGACGCCAGGAATCTCAAGGTTGCCGTCAATCCGCGCAGACCCGTCAATGACCGCCACTTCGGCGCGGACGATCTTTCCGGTATTAACCGCGTGAATTCGGACGATCGCAGTGTCGTGTCCTACCTCGACCAACCCCTCGTCGACTGCGTATTGCGCGACTGCGGAGACGAGATTTCCGCATGTTCCTCCGTAGTCGACCAGCGGCTCGTTCACAGCCACCTGGGCAAATAGGTAATCGACATCGGCATCCTCTCGGCTCGGAGCGCCAATGACCACGACCTTTGAAAGTGAAGATATCCCGCCGCCCATTCCATCAAGCTGACGCCCGTAGTGGTCGGGGCTGCCGAGCGCGCGCAGGAAAATAGCGTCACGTTCCGCACGCCCAGCGGGCAAGTCCTCGGCGCGGAAGAACAACCCCTTGCTGGTGCCGCCACGCATGAAAACGGCTGGAATGGCGATCATCCCCCTGCTCACCGCGAGATCACCCGGCTTCAGCCTCCGACAGCCGCGCCTTGCGTTCCGCGAACTTTGCTTCGCGCTGAGCCAGCCCGGCGTGGGCGGCGGCCGCCAGTTCAGCCATCTTTTCCGGTCCGGCAGTTTGGTAAGCGAGTTCAAGACGGATGCCGTTTGGATCGAAAAAATAGATGGAATCGAATATCTTGTGATCGACGATGCCCAGCACCTCGATGCCGTTCGCTTCGAGGCGCTCCTTAGCGCTGAGCAGATCCTCGCGTTTCTCGACGTTCAAGGCCAGGTGATTGACCCATTCGGGCGTATCGGGGTCAGGCGTGTAGCCGACGTCGTCCAACAGATCAAAGAACGCCAGGCAGCTTCCGTCCTGAAGCTGGAAGAAGATATGAAAATAAGGGTGATACTGCCCCGTTGAAGGGACGTGGTCGTGATAGACCGTGTGGACCAGTGGCATTCCTAGAATGTCCTCGTAGAAATGCCTTGTCTCTTCCGCGTTGCGGCAGCGATAGGCGAAATGGTGCAGGGAATGCACCGGGGTGATTTTTTCGTCTCGCGTCATGACGAGATCTTTTCCATTTGCTTGGGGGCCAGTTCCCATCGCTTCAACCACGACCAGATGGCCTCCACAGCCATCGGGAAGGCTTGCGGCTGGCCATGAAAATAGTGTGTCATGCCCTTGAGCGGGAAGTAGTCCACAAGGGAGGCCGGAATAGCGTCGCGGATCGCCCTACCGTGGACCATCATCGAGCCCTGGTCGGCCGTCATCGGCATGACACCCACTGGGACCGAAACATGCGGCAGATTCTTGAGGCTGTTGCCATTCGAGTAGGTGGGACTCCAGGTGCTCAGCCAGCTGCGCAGCGTAGAGAAGCGCCCCATCGGCCCTGGCGCCTCGTTCGCTGCGCGCGGATCGCCCCAGATGGTGCCAACCTCGCGGTCGTCTGGATCGATTGACAGGTCGAGAAAACGCGGATCGGCAACCGTTCGATGCGTAATGAAGGCGCGATCGCGGATTCCCATATCCGTAAGCCGCTTAAGCTCAGCCACCACGAAATCCTCGATCCGCTGAACACGAGCTTTCTGGCGCGCACGATATTCGGCCAGCCAGCCCCGGTCGAAGGGGGGGACGCGTCCGGGCGCATAGAGATCAAATTCCGGATCGCGGCGATCCGGGTCGCGCTCGTCAATCACCGATGGATCGATGAACTCCTGATACAGCTGGCTGCGCGATGGACTGGCGGCGATCAGCAGCAAGGCATCGGCAGGCGCCAGCGGTGTCTTCGTAAGATCCGGCGGATCGCCCGCCGGGGTTGCCTTGATCGTCGGATTTTCCGCCTGACGCTGGTACAGAGAGACGAGTGGCCCGCCACCCGAAAAGCCCGTAAGGATGACTTTTTCCCATCCATGACGCTCTCGCATCCAGCGGATCGCCGCATCGATATCGAGCAGGCAATTCTCCAGGATGACCACGGCATCGTTGCCGGCATACCGCGTGTTCAACCCCAGAATCGGTAAGCCGGAGGCGGCGATTGGCTGCAGCAGGTGGTGTCCATGAAAGTTGGACATCGGGTGCACGATGATCAGGCCGACTTTCGACTGCTCGCCAGCCATCCTGACGAGATTTCCGTAAACGCGCGGGTACAGCCGCGCTATGCCAGAGTGTAGTTCGAGCCCGGATTGGGTCGTCCCTGCCTCAATCGGGATCGCCTGGAGCAATTCCTCAAGCACCTCAAACCCCCTCTAAAATTGTATATTGCGTAATTGAATATCGTTATTGAAGATTGCGTCAAGCCCAGGGTGCTGTCAAGGTTCGGTGCGGAAATCGATGGCGCGGCGAATGAATCGCGAAAGGAAAGGATGGCGATGGCCGAAGATTACACCCACATTCTGGTCGAGAACCGCAACGAGGTGGCGCATGTCATCCTGAACGCCCCCGAAAAACTCAATGCTCTGGGGATGGGGCCAGGCTCGAGCCGTGCCGAGATCGCACGAGCCCTCGGCGTTGCGAGCGAGGACGAGGCGATTGGCTGCGTATTGATCCGCGCCAATGGTCGGGCCTTTTGCGCGGGCGGCGATCTAGGCCGCATCGGGGGAAAGCAGAAGAGCGATACGGCGCGCGACAACCAGATTTTCAACGAGCTAGTCCTGCAGTTCAACGAGACGATCCGGCGGGTACGAAAGCCGGTTATCGCGGCCGTTCACGGGCTTTGCCTCGGCACTGCTATGGGGTTCGTATCGCAATGCGATTTCGTGATCGCCGCGGACAACGCCAGGTTCGGCCTGATCGAGGGGCGAATCGGTCATCCCGGAGCCTCCGACCTCGTTCCGGTAATCGGCGCGGCATGGACCAAATACCTTATCTACACCGGCGAAATGATCGATGCTTGGCGTGCCGAGCGGATCGGCCTGGTCCTCGCGGTCGAGCCGGAATCCCTGCTACGCGATCGCGCGACCGATCTTGCCGAACGGCTTGCGCGCATGCCCCGCGAGGCTTTGCACCTTAACAAGGTGTGCATCGAGGCCGTGCTAGAAACCAGCGGACGTGCGGCTGGTCGGCTCGCGGGGCGTGCTCACGATGCAATTACGAAGACCATGAGTTCGGTCGCCCGGGCACCTGACGGAAGGTTTTTCGAGGATATGAGCCGCAGTGAAGGGGTGGAAGGGCTGAAGGTCGCCCGGGCAGGTCAGTATGCTGAACCATGGCTGTCCCCCGTGAAGCGTGGCGCTAAACGCTGATGCTTTGCAGATTGCCGCCTGCCACCTCGACGTTGGATCGCGCGAAGCCCTGTCGTACGATGTCAGCCGGCACAATGCACGATTTCGCGATTGGAAGACCGGCGACAGGCGCTTTCAGGGCAGCCTTTGCCGGATGGAGGACAGAATGTCTGGGTTAAGCACCGCTTTGCTTTCCGACCCGCCACGCATGCTTCATCACGTCGCCTACGTGACGCATGACGTGACAGCTACGGTCGATTTCTACACACGGGTCTTGCGCATGAAACTTGTGAGTTCGGTGATCGACGATGCCGTTCCATCGACCGGCGACCCTTTTCCGTACATCCATCTGTTTTTCCAGATGGCAGATGGCTCGACCATCGCATTCTTCGAATCCCTAGACCTCCCCGCGCCGGCGGAGGTTTCGCATCCTGCCTACAAAATCTTCAACCATCTCGCCTTGGATGTCGGCAGCGTCGAGGCGGTGGACCAGTGGGCGCGCCACCTTGCCGCCGAGGGTGTCGAGTTCATCGGCCCGGTCGAGCATGGTATTATTTACAGCATCTATTTTTACGACCCGAACGGTATTCGCCTCGAGCTGACGGCGGATGTAACCACAGAATGGAAATGCCACGGCGCGCGCGCGACTGACGATGTCGCCAAATGGGATCAACTCAAGACACAAAGCAGGATCGAAGGAAGTAGCGCTAGCGCGGTTGCATGGATCAAGGAGCGGCGTCACATTCGGCCTGATGGCCAGAGCTGATGTTTCGGCCTTCGCCCGGCAAGTTCGGAACCGACGAGCCGCCGCCTCGATCACCTTTGGTGGGCCTGGCGGGGCATCTGTCGGGCTGGCATCCCGGGAACCGTTATTGTAAACAAGCTGCCAAGGTAAGATGACTTGACCAAGGATTCTGGTTTTTCGCCTGCAACGGTGGCCGATGTCGAGGGCGACGGTCGACTTGGTATCCAGTCCATCGAGAGCGCGATGCGCCTCATCTCTGCGCTGATCGAACATTCGTTCGACAGACCTCCGCCCATGCTCAAGACCCTGGCCGCCAGCGCAGGAATGTCGCCAGCAAAGGCCCATCGCTACATGGTAAGCCTCATACGGTCGGAGATGGTCGAACGCGATGAGGCTTCGGGCAGGTACCGCCTCGGTCCGATGGCGCGCCTGCTTGGCTTGCGGGCGATCCAGTCGATCGACGTTGTCCGCCTGGCAGGGGCGCGACTGCCGCAAATCTGCTCTGAAATCGGGTTCTCTGTGGCACTGGCAATCTGGGCATTCGAAGGGCCCACGATCATTGCCGTGGAAGAAGCGCGCCGACCGATCACGATCGGCACGCGGGTTGGAGAAGTCTTGCCCATCCTCCACAGCGCGACGGGCCTGGTCTTTGGAGCGTGGATGCCTCTGGCCATAACGGAAGATGTCCTGCGCCGCGATGCCGCCAACGTCCGTCGCGGTGCATCCGATGCGCCTGTATCCAAGCTTTCCATTTCCGCACTTTTTGAGCGGGTCCGCAAAGAGGGGATAGGGGTGACCGAGGGGGGGCTCAATCCTACGATAAATGCCCTGTCCGCCCCCATTTTCGACCACCGCGGCTTGCTAGTTGCGGCATTATCGACGCTCGGTGCCGCAAACGAACTCGATGTCGCTACAGACGGGCCGGTAGCGGTGCGCTTGCGGCAGCTTGCGGCAGACCTGTCGAGCGAGCTCGGCTATACCCCAGAGCTTATGGACAACGATAATCCACCTGTCGTTCAAAATTAAACATGTTGCTCTTTAGTCTCTCAATTTGTAATCGCCCCTGCGTTTGAACTGGCGAGGTATTTTGATGTCCGAGGCTTTTCCCGCAATCGTGATCGAGGAAGTTGATGGCCGGCAGGCCGCGGCTTCACGTTCGCTGACCCTTCGTGAGTTGCCGGACAAGGACGTGCTGGTCGAAGTTTCCTATTCCAGCCTCAATTACAAGGATGGCTTGGCTGTCATGGGGCGCAAGATTGCACGGCGACTCCCCATGATTGCGGGGATCGACATCGCTGGAACGGTTGTGGAATCGCGTTCTCCCGACTGGGCCGCAGGGGACCGGGTTGTGGTCAACGGCTGGGGCATGTCGGAGACCGAGCAGGGAGGCTATACGCGCTACCAACGGGTCGATGCAGGCTGGCTGGTCCGATTGCCGGACACCTTCTCGCTCGAACAGGCCGCCGCCATCGGGACTGCGGGCTATACGGCGGCGCTGTGTGTCGATGCACTGGTCGATTCGGGGACGCCCCGCGACGGGCGGGATGTCCTGGTGACCGGCGCTGCCGGGGGGGTCGGATCGGTCGCGGTGGCGCTGCTCGCCGCTGCCGGTTTCAGTGTCACGGCCTCGACCGGTCGAGATGAACTGCATCCTTATCTTGAAAAGCTCGGCGCCACGAGCTTCGTTGCACGCGCCGAACTGCAGGAGAAAGGGGCACCGCTCCAGAAGGAGCGCTGGGCCGCGGCGGTCGATACTGTCGGGAGCGTGACGCTGGCAAATGTGCTGTCGCAGGTCGCCTATGGCGGCGCGGTGGCCGCGTGCGGGTTGGCGGGCGGAGCCGACCTGCCCGGCACGGTGCTGCCGCACATCCTGCGCGGTGTCGCCCTCCTTGGCGTGGATTCGGTCATGGCACCGGCAAACAAGCGCGCACGGGCATGGGAACGACTGGCGCGCGATCTCGATGCCGGACTTCTCGAGAGCATGACGAGCGTGGAACCGATGAGCCGCTTGGCTGAACTGGCACCGCAGATCATTGCCGGTCAAACGCGGGGGCGCG
>DDNW01000192.1:22487-24308 GCA_002341345.1 Erythrobacter sp. UBA2510 | reverse complement strand
GATGCGCTGATTTGGTTTCGTTGGTCGCCTCCGAACGATCGCCGCTTCCGGCCGGCCAGCGTTTTCGTGCATTGCTGGAAAGGCCCGGAATTCTCCAGCTTCCAGGTGCCTATAACGGCCTGTCAGCCTTGCAGGCGAAGAAGGCCGGCTTCGAGGGCATGTATCTGTCCGGCGCTGCCGTGTCTGCGGGTATGGGGTTGCCCGATCTCGGCGTTACGACGATCGACGATTTGTGCTTCCACATCCGTCAGTGCTTCCACGCCAGCGACCTGCCAATCCTTGCCGATGGCGATACCGGCTTTGGCGAGGCTCTCAACGTCATGCACATGACGCGCCGTTTCGAGGAGGCCGGGGCCGGCGCCGTGCAGATCGAAGATCAGGTGCTGCCGAAGAAGTGCGGGCATTTGAGCGACAAGAAACTTGTCGATCCCAGCGAGATGATCGCCAAGATCGCTGCGGCCGTGCGGGCGCGGCGCGACATGCTGATCGTGGCCCGCACCGATGCAGTAGCAGGTGAAGGGTTGGATGCCGCAGTCGAGCGGGCGCGACTCTATGTCGAGGCTGGAGCCGATGCGATCTTCCCGGAAGCCTTGCACGACCCCGAGATGTTCCGGTCCTTTGCCGCACGCGTGCGGGTGCCTCTGCTCGCCAATATGACCGAATTCGGCAAAACGCCGCATTTCACCGCGCACGAATTCGCGGACATGGGTTTCAAGATGGTGATCTGGCCAGTGAGCGCCCTACGCGTCGCCGCGCGTGCCCATGACAGGCTCTATGCCGAAATCGCAGGGGCAGGCACCGCGCGTGCCGTCCTCGGCGACATGCAGACCAGATCGGAACTTTACGACGTGCTGGGTTATCACGAATACGAAGCCTTGGACCAGACACTGATACGTTCGATAGTGCCTGAATGACCGCGCTTGTCGGGTATGGGCCTAACCGCAAATGTACCCATGCAAGCGGAAGTCCCAACCCCTAAGTGCGGGTGCGATATCTTTTGCCTATTGCGGCGAGCATTGATTGGACTGCTGGGGGCGGCGATTTCCGACTAATAGATAATCTGGACTGTGCCGACGTCCTATCGACGATCGGCCGCCTTTATGTAGAGAGGATGCCGAATATGCGCCGAGAGTGGGCCGCAATCAGCGTACAGCCAGCCATAATGCAGAGTAGATGACCGAGGCTGAGTTGAGCGGTCAGGCCGGATCAGATAGCGGCCCGGCGAATGCGATGCGCGTCAAGCCAGAGGCTTGGTGGATGCTATTCGTGCTGTTTGTCCTCTACGTAAATTCCTTCGTCGACAGGCTCGTGCTGACAATGCTGGTCGCGCCCATCAAGGCCGACCTCGGCCTCTCGGACGTTCAGGTGAGCATAATCCTGGGACCGGCCTTTGCGATTTTTTATGCCATTTTCGGCCTTCCGCTCGGCTGGGCGGCCGACCGGTTCTCGAGGCGATGGGTCATTTATGTGGGCGTAACGCTCTGGTCTGTCGCGGCAACGGCAAGCGGATTGGCGAGGTCGTTCGTGCCGCTGCTTCTTTCCCGAATTTTCGTTGGCGTGGGGGAGGCCTCGCTGACTCCCGCTGCATATTCCCTGATGGGTGAGAAGTTTCCGAGGCGGCGCCTAACGACTGCGATGTCGATCTACCAGATGGGCTCTCAGGTTGGGACCGCCGCAGCTTTCGCGGTAGGCGGGGTGGTCATCGGTTTTGCTACCTCCCTGCATGGGATCGATTGGCCGCTGGTTGGAAAACTCGACGCATGGCAATTGAGCCTTGTAATGACGGGGTCTCCGGGAATTATCCTGGCGTTGCTTGTATTT
>DDNW01000192.1:2671-22400 GCA_002341345.1 Erythrobacter sp. UBA2510 | reverse complement strand
GTCACCGAACCGCGCCGAACCGGACCTGCAAACTCGCCATCGGGGGGGGGCAAGCGGAAGAACATTTTCGCATACCTGGTTTCGGAGCGGGAACTGCTGCTGCCGATGACCTGCGGGTTTGTGCTTATCGTGCTGCTGGTAAACAGTCTGCTTGCCTGGGTTCCGACCTATATCACGCGCGAATTTGGCCTGACCCCTGCCGAATATGGCCCTGCGCTGGGCGTTATTACGCTGGTCAGCGGCGGCACGATGGTGGTCAAGGGGTGGATTGTCGACTGGCTCTATTCTCGCGGGATGCGTGATGCGCATATGCGCTTCTTCAGCTGGCTTGTTGCTGCCGCGACACCCATGGCGGTCGGCGCATTTTTCGTCTCGAGCTCGCTTTTGTTCCTCGTGCTGTTCGCAGTAGTTCAGGTGATGATCGCGCAATTCGTCGTATATGTCGCCGCGACCGTACAGCTTGTCGCACCGAAGGAACTGCGGGCGCAGATGGTGGCTTACTTCATATCCGTATTCAGCCTCGTGGGCCTGGGACTTGGGCCGGTGATCGCTGCGGCTCTTACCGACCACGTCTTCAAGGACGAGGCAATGTTGGGATATTCGCTGGCGGTCATGTCGGCAATCTCGCTCCCGCTTGCCTGGTTCTCGCTGAGGATAGCGCTCGACCGCGTTCAGCCTGCCATCGACCGTCAGGATCAGATGGCGGCGGCAGTGGCCTGACCGCAAACCGTCGCAGACCGGGTTCTGGCGCTGCCGTATCATTCCCGATTACGGCAGCCGGATATAGCCAAGGTCAGATGGCCTGCACCTGCGCCCTGTCCGAAGTCCTTGACCTGCGCATGCTCAACCAGAACGTTGGCTTGAGGAACCAGATCAGGACCGCCGCAGCAACCGACAATGCGGCGCATATGACGAACCCCAGTTCGTAAGACCCTGCTCGGTCGAAGAGCACGCCCAGGATCCATGGCCCGATTGCAAAGCCGACGCCCGTGAACGCGGTCATGATGCCGAGCAAGGTGCCGAGGTTGCGACTGTTTCCGTAGGTGTGCTTGGTCATCACCGTCGTATCCAGCAGAACGGTGGCGTGACCTATGGCCCGCAGGACCACGAAAACCAGGAGAGCGACGATATTGGAGAGGAAAAAGGCCGAGAGCGAGGATATCGTCAGGGTAAGGTAGAGAAAGGCCAGCCCGTGATTTGAGGAATTGTCGAGAATATTGCCGACCAGCACACGGCCCAGGATCCCGATCAGGCCGATCGCAGTAATCGCGACAGCAGCGGTTTCCGCCGACAGCCCGACATCGCGTAGCATCAGCACCTGGTGCTGAACGAACGCGCCATCGACAATCCCGCCGAGAAAGACGGCCAGGGCGATCAGCCAAAACTGCCGCGATTTCATGACGTCGATGATTCTGGGAACGCCTTCGGGGTCGGCCTTCGAGGGATCGTTTTTCGTCCTTTCCTGTTCTGGCGACAGCTTTGCCGGACGTCTCCCTATTCCGGCAGAGTCGGTCAGGTATCCGTAAATCAGTAGAGGCGTGCTGATCGCGAATATCCCCAGGGACAATGTTGCCATGCCGTAGCGCCAGCCGACTCCCACGATCAGCAAGGTTATGATGATCGGCACCAAAACTGCGCCGAGGTTCGTGCCCTGAAGCGCCAGGCCCATCGCGGTTCCCTGTGATGCGTCGAAGGTCCGCGAGATGAGCACCTTCACCGCGACCATGGCGCCCGGCCCTGCCAGTCCGAGGAGAAGACCCGAGATGTAATAGCTCGGCAACGAATCCACCCACATGAAGCTTAGCATGCCGATCCCGCCGGTCAGGGTGGTGATCAACAGGGCAATCCACGCTCCGGTCTTGTCTATGAAACGCCCTACCAGGATCGACGCGAGTGCACCGGCAACCCACTTGAACGATGCAATCAGCGTAGCTTGTTCACGCGTCCACCCAAACTCCCTGATGACTTCTGGAAAGATGAAGGGCAGGGAGAACGCCCCGGCGCTCAGGCCGAACATGAGGCAAGAAAAGGCAATGGCCAGCATCAGCCAGTGACGTTTGAACTCCTTGCGAAATTCGGCATCGAACCTGAACATCTTTTGCATTCCTATGGCGCGTTAAAGCCTCTTTCCTCCTGCTTGGCGACAATTTAGAATCGAGCCAGCATACGCTTGATCTAGCAGTCAGAGGCTCCGCCTTTTGACCGTGCACGGATATTTGCAAAGCAAAGGTACCCAATAGAGGAATGATGTGGAGAGCTTAGGGCAGGGTGAAGCCCTTTCGCGCAATAAGGTTTCGTCGGCCGGATCGCACCGGCTGCACTCGAGGTCTGCTTATGTTCCATTGCGTGCAAGGCGCGTTTACCAGGCAGTTGCTACGAGACGATGGCGCGCACCACACTGATATCACTCTCGCGAAAGCCGGCTTGCTTTGCAGGCGCCGACGTCTTCGCTAACGCGATGGCGAGCGGCATCAGCTGGCGTGTCTGGAACAGACGAAACGTCAACACCACAGCCTTTGTGACAGGGGGTCTAAGCGGAGGTGAGCGAAGAGGTTGGATCGATCGTCATCGGGGCTGGCGTTGTCGGTCTTGCCGTGGCGCGCGCGCTGGCGTTGGCCGGTAAAGCTCCGCTTGTCCTCGATGGCGAGGATCATTTCGGGTCCTGGACCAGCAGCCGCAATTCCGAGGTGATCCATGCCGGGATTTATTACCCTGAAGGCTCGCTGAAGGCGCAGCTATGCGTCGAGGGCAAGCACATGCTCTACGAATTCTGCGAAAGAGCAGGCGTACCGTACAAACGTCTGGGGAAGCTGGTCTTTGCCCGTGACGAAAGCCAGTTCGCAGAGTTGGATAAGATCAAGGCGCGGGCCGACGGGGCGGGGGTCGACGACCTGCACTTCCTTTCGCGCGCGGAAGCGCATGCGCTGGAGCCGGAGCTGGCCTGCATGGGCGCGCTTCTCTCGCCCTCCACCGGGATCATCGACAGCCATGCGCTGATGCTGGCCCTGCTGGGCGAGGCCGAAGCGCATGACGCGATGCTGGTCACCGGCACCCCGATCAAGCGCGTCACGCGATCGGACGGGCTGTGGCATGTCTGGATGGCGGGGCTGGGCGAGCCGGTGGTGTCATCGCCGGTGCTGGTCAATTCGGCCGGGCTGAAGGCCCAAGCGCTGGCCCATGCGACCGAGGAGCTGGATGCCGCCCATATCCCGCCCTGCCATTATGCGCGCGGGGTCTATTTCACCTATCGGGGCAAAGTGCCGTTTGCGCACCTGATATATCCGGTGCCCGAACCGGGCGGGCTCGGCACGCATCTCACGCTCGATCTTGCCGGGCAGGCGCGTTTCGGCCCCGATGTCGAATGGATCGACGAGGTCGACTATACCGTCGATCCGGCACGGCATGCGAAATTCTGCGCTGCCGCGCAAATGATATGGCCCGCGCTCGATCCCGAGCAGCTGCAGCCGGGTTACGCGGGGGTCAGGCCCAAGCTGTCAGGCCCCGGCGAACCGGCGGCGGATTTCATGATTTCCGGCCCGGCCGATCATGGGTGCGAGGGACTGGTCAACCTGTTTGGCATCGAAAGCCCGGGCCTCACAGCGAGCATGGCGATCGCTGCCCGCGTCGAGGCATGCCTCAGATGAAACCGGCACATCATCATCGGCACATTGAAGGAAGCGGCTGGCAATCGTTTGCGTCCGATCCTGAATAGCGCTGATTCAATCCTTAGGTTTTGTCCGCAGACCCCTGGCTTCAGACTCAGAGCAGGTTTGCAACAATCCCTGGCAATCGCGATCGGTCATTTGTGCTCGCGCTGGTGTGAGGGGTTCTTGCCTTTGCGAGGTTTGCTTTCGGCGTTTGGCTTGTCCCGTTTCTTGCCTTTGGGTTTGCCTTTGTCCTTGTCGAACTTCTTGAAACGTGACTTGGCCTTAACGCGCGTTGCATCCGATAGATCGCGTGAGGCATGATGCTTCCGGTTGCTCCGGGCAGCTTCGCGCGGGGCTGTTTCGGACACTTCGATCTTTACCGGCTGATCGTCGCCATCGGCCTGCGCCGATCGCGTGGCGGCGTCGGCGAATTTGTCGGCGATCTGGCGGGGAATCTGGAAAAAGGTTTCGTCGGCACCAATCCGGATCGCGCCGATTTCGTTGCGGGTGATGTGACCGCGCCGGCAAAGCAAAGGCAAGATCCATCGCGGGTCGGCGTTCTGGCGACGGCCCAGATCCATGCGGAACCAGACGATGTCCTCGAAACCCGGACGGTGGCGTTCCTTTTGCGCCTCCCGCTGTGCTGCGGGGGTGTTCGCGATCAAGTCTTCCGGTTCGGGCATCTTGGCGCGATGGGCATGGACGAGCATGGCGGCTATTTCCGCGGGTGTGCGCTCGGCCAGCAGGCGTTCGGCTAGCTCGCGGTCGCCGTCATCCACCTCGACGGGTGCCAGCAACTGCTCCAGCAGTCGCTCGCGGTCTTTCGCCTTGATAGCGTCGCGGTCGGGCGCGTCGGTCCAGTCGGCGGCGATCTTGGCATGACGCAGCATCGACTCCACCCGCTTGCGCTTCGTGAACGGCACGATCAGCACAGCAGTGCCTTTCTTCCCGGCACGCCCGGTCCGGCCCGAGCGGTGCTGCAAGGTTTCGGCGTCGCGCGGAATCTCTACATGGATGACCAGGCTCAGTGTTGGCAGATCGATCCCGCGGGCAGCGACATCGGTGGCGACGCAAACCCGCGCGCGGCGATCTCGCAGAGCTTGCAGCGCCTGATTCCGTTCCGACTGGGAGTGCTCGCCCGATAGAGCGACCACGGCAAAGCCCCGTTCCTGCAGCGTGGCGTGGAGGTGCCGCACTTTCTCCCTGGTCGCGCAGAACAAGATGGCAGTTTCCGCCTCGTGATAGCGCAGCAGGTTTACCGCAGCATTCTCGATCTCTGGCGGCGACACGGTCACCGCCTGATAGGAGATGTCGCCATGTCCGCGGCCCTCGCTGATCGTGGCGATACGCAGGGCATCACGCTGGTACCGACGGGCGAGCGCTTCGATCGGGCGCGGCATGGTGGCAGAGAACAGCAGCGTCCGGCGCGTTTCGGGCGTGGCGTCGAGGATTTCCTCCAGCTCTTCGCGAAAGCCCATGTCGAGCATCTCGTCTGCCTCGTCGAGCACCACCGCCTTGAGCGCGGACAGGTCAAGAGCGCCCCGTTCTAGATGGTCGCGCAGTCTCCCCGGCGTACCGACCACGATGGTCGCGCCCGAGCGCAGTGCCTTGCGTTCCTGCTGCGGATTCATCCCGCCCACGCAGGTCGCAATGCGCGCCCCAGCCTTGCTGTAAAGCCAGGCCAGTTCGCGGCTCACCTGCAGCGCCAGTTCCCTGGTCGGGGCGATGACCAAGGCGAGGGGGCGCTCCGAAAAGCCGATCGTGTCGCCATCGCCAAGCATTTCCTTCGCCATGGCGAGCCCGAAGGCGATCGTCTTGCCTGAGCCGGTCTGCGCGGACACGATCAGATCGCGGCCTGATGCGACCGGCTGCAGGACTTCTGCCTGCACGGGGGTGGCGGTGGCATAGCCACGCTCGGCAAGCGTAGCCTCTAGGCTCGAAGGAAGGGGAGGAAAGTTCATGTCACCAGTCTTGTTTGAGGAAGGCACGCCGGATCGCTGGGTAGGGCGCAACTGCCCGTCCAGACAGGAGCGCTGCGATATCCAGTTTGCGTGCTTGCGGGTGCCTATAGGCGCGTAATTCGCGTTTGGCTTCCCGAAAAGATGAACTGGCTCCAGAGGCGCCGTGGTTTCCGCGTGTCAGGGGCTCGAGTCCCTTCCTCGCTACCATTTTCAGGCATCAACCGGCGGGCGCCATGCCGACCGCTCTGACGATGGCCATCACAGCACCTGCCGACAGGGCAGGACAGATCGGCAGGCGAGCCTAGGCCGACCACGGCAAGCCCGTGCAGGAAGGTCAAGGGCACCGTTGCACTTGCGTATATGCGATAGTGGATGCCCGTGGCCAGCTGGTTCACGATCAGAACCGGGGTAGACAACCGCACCGGATACGGGGGGCGATTGCCGGCCCGAGAAATGCGGTCGGCGTTCGCAAATTCGATCAACCTTGTAGCGTGCTACAGGATGGCTTCGTACCGCTGCGCGATCATGCGTCGGCCTCTGCTTCAGCCAAAGCATGTTTATGCTTGCGATGCGGAATTGAGGTCAGTGCCGCTCTCGCCGTAAACCGTGGCTCGCATCTCGTTCCAGGCTTCGATCATATCGCGGGCCAGCCGGTCAACGATGGCCATGTCGGTGCCGTAGGCGATAACCGATATCCGCAAAACCGTTGCTTCGTTCCAGGTGGCCGTGCGCAGAAAGTAATCGCCCTTGGCGTTAAGCCTTTCCGCCATCTCGGCGGCAAGTTCGGCCGACGAGCAATTGCCCCCCGGCTCCATAAAGGCTATCGCCAGCTGGTTGAGATGGACCTCATTGCGCAACGAGATTCCATCGATCTTCTCCAGTCGCTGAGCGAGAAATCGCGCTGCATCGCAATGTTGCTCGACCATGCGCGCGATACCGTCACGCCCGAGGACCTGAAGGATCGTCCACGCGGCAAAGCCCCGCGCGCGGCGTGACAGTTCGGGAACGAAGTCAGAAGGCGTATGGGTGTTCTGTCCGCCGTCACGCGAAAGGTAGCCCGCCTACATCCGCATGGCTGCTCGATGCCATTCCGGATCACGGACGATGGCAAAGCCGGAATCGTAGGGCAGCTGGAGCCATTTGTGACCATCTACCGACCAGGAATCGGCAAGTTCGGCACCCGCGGCAAGATTGCAATAGCGGGCGCTGCTGCGCGACCACAGGCCGAAGGCACCATCCACATGCAGCCATGCCCCATGCTCGCGGCAGAGGTGCCCCAGCTGCCCCAGGTCATCGAAGGCGCCGCTCATGATATGCCCGGCCTGTCCGATGACGATTGTCGGCATGCCCTTGAGGCTTGCGAGTGTCTCAGCGAACGACTCCATGTCGTAAATGCCTTCGCTCGTGGAGGGGACCCTGGCGATTTGCGCCTTGCCAAAGCCCAGGTAGCGCAGAGCCGAATAATTCGTGACATGGGAATCCTCGGCAATGACGATGCGCATGTCCGGCGCTCCGATCAGCCCGTGCTCTTCCAGATCGTATCCCGCGCACGACAGGACGGCCAGGCGCGCGGCGGCAAGGCAGGTGAAGGCAGCCATGGTCGCACCGGTCGTAAAGCCGACCGAACTTTGCGCAGGGAGCTCAAGCAGGTCTACCAGCCATTTGGCCACGGTTTCTTCTGCTACGGCAGCTGCCGGAGACGTCTGGAACAGCCCGGCATTCTGACCCCATGACGAGGTCAGCCAGTCGGCTGCGACACCTGCGGGTTGCGAACCGCCCACCACCCAGGCCATGAATCCGGGATCGGTCGAGCCGACGATGCCCGGCGTTGCGACATCGACCAGCTCGCGCAGAACCTCCACCGCATTGCGGCCAGAGATGGCGAGGGGGACAGCGAAGCCCGCGCGCAATTCTTCCAGACTGGCGGAGGCTTCAAGCGGTTTGGCCGTATTACGCGCCTCGATTGCCGCCTGCGCAGCAAATTGCAGCTCGGGTGCGGGCAGGGGAGGAAAGCCGCCGTCTTTCATCGCGGATGCATCCAGGCGGGCAGCAGTGCATAGGCGTCGGCGATCCCGCACTCGCTGGCCGCGATGTCAGCCTCGGCGAGCATGCCCGCCAAAGCGTCGCCATTATAGGCATCGAACAGATCGGTGACGCCGCCAAGCCGCTGGCCCCCGATGAATATCTGCGGGACGGTGGGCGAACCCGTGCGTGTGGCAAGTGCCCTGCGAACTTCGCCCGCCCATGCCAGGTCGCGATAAGGTTCACCGTCGAGCTCGACGAGGCTGTACTTGACGCCCATCGCGTCAAACAGCTTGCGCGCCGACCAGCAGAATTCGCACCATTGCAGAGAAAACATCAGCAGCGGGCGATTGCGGTCGGCGATGAACCCCTCGACATGCTCGACCGCAGCCGGAGCGACATCGACCGGGATCGGCGGCGGCGCGGCAGGTGCGAGGCCCGGCGCCATGTCGAACCGGCATAGCGGCGTGGAGTGCGAAATTGCCTCCTCCCCGGCGTTCATCTCCTCCGCAATATCGGCAAAAAGCGGGGTTGTCATGTAGCGCTCCCCCGTGTCCGGCAGTATCGCGAGCACCTTGCTTCCTTCGGCGGCCAGCTCGGCGATGCGGCGGGCCCTGGCAAAGGTGGCACCGCTGGTAATGCCACAGAAAATGCCTTCCTCACGGGCCAGTTGACGCGACCATTCGATAGCCTCGGCGCCGCTGACGGGCACGATTTCGTCGATCAGGCCCCGTTCGACGGCTGTCGTCGTTACCAGCGGGATGAAGTCGGGCGACCAGCCCTGCATCGGATGAGGGCGGAAGCTGGGGTGACTTGCGGCAACAGGGCTACCGTCATCCTCATACTTCTGCGCGATTTCGGAGCCGAGCAGCGGCGAGTTGTCCGGCTCGGTCGCAATGATGCGGGTCGCGGGGCTGTGCTTGCGCAGCGCCGCAGCGACGCCGGCAATGGTGCCGCCGGTGCCAAGGCCACTGACGAAATATTCGAGTGGATCGTCGGCAAAGCTCTCGACAATTTCCATGCCCGTCGTGCGTTCATGCGTCCGGGCATTGGCCTCGTTTTCGAACTGGCGCGGCAGGAACCAGCTTGACGTAGACCTTGCGGCCCGGCGGCGAGAGCTTTTCGGCCAGTACCACGGGGGTCTTTCCGACGAGTTCAAGCACACTGCCATAAGGGCCATGCGCTGCCTGCGCGGCGTGAGTGTCGCTGTTCGTTTCCTGAAGAAGAGTTGTCATTGTTGATCCCCGATTTCCGTTCGCCGTCATCCCGGTCGTGAGGATCAATTAGTCAGTCTGCCGAGGCCAAGCTTGAAGATTTCGTGGAGTTTGTCTGGAGACTGCCGCCCCGAAAGACTGCCAACGACTATGGCGGCAATCGGACTTGGTGCCCTGTGAAAAACTATCGGTCCGCCAGTTTCAACCGCCAAGGTTAAAATGCTGCGACGTCTGGGCTTAGCGCGATCCGCTTGATCCATCATGCAGCTTGTTGCACCATTCGGGTCAATAATCGTCGGTCCGGGGGAGGCTGGGCATGGTCGAACACACATTGGTCACGCCGGTAACGGTGGCCAAAGATCTCAAAGTCGGAGATCTCGGGGCTGCCCTTGCTGCAGGCTGGAAGGATTTCATTTCCTATCCCGCCTTTGGGCTGTTTTTTGCCGGCTTCTACGTCGCTGCGGGGTTGCTCCTCTATTTCGCACTCTTCCACTGGGGCGAGGTTGGCTGGCTGGTGCCGGCGGCGGCGGGCTTTCCGCTACTGGCGCCGTTTGCTGCGGTCGGGCTCTACGAGGTGAGCCGCCGGGCCGAAGCGGGCCTGCCGATGAGCTGGGGGACGATTCTTGGCGCCTTGCGCGGACACGGCGACGAACAGATCCTGAGCATGGGTGTGATCGTCTTCGTGGCCTTCAGCTTCTGGATGATCGTGGCGCATGGCATCTTCGCGATCTTCCAGGGGGAAGCGGGGATCGGCAGCGGCTCGTATGAATTGTTCCTTTCGGGAACGGGCCTGTGGATGTTGATCGTGGGTACGATCGTGGGCGCTCTAATGGCGCTCGCCTTTTACGCGATTACCGTGGTCAGCTTGCCGATGCTGGTAGATCGCGAAGTGGACTTCATCACCGCTATCATCGTCAGCCTCGGCGTGATCCGCTCCAACCGCTTCGTCATGCTCAGTTGGGCGCTGATGATCGCCGTGCTGCTGCTGGTCGCGCTGCTGCCGCTGTTTCTCGGTCTGCTCGTGGTGCTGCCCGTCCTCGGCCATGCAACGTGGCATCTTTATCGAAAGGCCGTGAGCGCTCCTGCCTACTGAGGCCTTCAAGAGGAAACCCACTGGCGGCTCCCTCCGGCCTGTGACTACAGGGCCCCGAGATGGGAGACAGTGTGACCATGGTCACTTAAGACCATGCGCGTGGGGCTGTCATCGTTCATCGAGCAGCGTATGTAGAGCTACAAAGGCGAATAGGCTGCCGCTGACCCTTAGCTGGGCAGCTGGTACGGGACGACTCCCCTCCGGAACAGATTGACGTCAATATTCTGGTCGCTCGGCGGATAGGCCCGCTGGTCGCAATCGGTCCGTGGGCAGATGCGGCATGAGATGCCGATTCGGGTCGCGCTGTCGGGCGCGGTGAGGTCGAGGTGATCGGCATAGATGAATTCGCGCGCATGCTGCGCTTCGCAGCCCAGTGCCACCGCATAGCGGCGCGGGTTGCGGTCGAACCGCCCGGACGGTTTCACCAATCCCTTCGCCATGCTGACATAGCGCATGCCGTCGGGCGTTTCGGCGAGCTGGACCAGTACCCGGTCGGGGATCGCCACGGCCTCGTGCACCACCCAGAGCGGGCAGGCGCCGCCGAAACGGGCGAATTGCAGCCGGGTGGCCGAATGTCGCTTGGTGATGTTTCCCGCCATGTCGACCCGGTAGAAGAACATCGGCAGGCCCCGCGCACCCTCTCGCTGGAGCGTGGAGAGACGGTGGCAGGTCTGCTCGAAACTTGTGCGGTAGGTCTGGCTCAGCCGATCGATATCGTGGCGCAGCGCGCGCGCCGATGCACGGAAGCGCGTATAGGGCATCAGCAGCGCGCCGGCGGCATAATTGGCGAGCCCTACCTTGAGCAATTCGCGCGCGGTTGAACTTCGCAATTCGGCATTGTTCGCGATGTCGGTGATCGTTTCGCCCAGCGTCATAGCGGCAACGTGATAGGCAAGCTGAAAGCGAATGCTCGCCGCCGGTTGCCCGCCGTCGATGCGCAGGATGCGGCGCTTCTCGTCGAAATCGCGCAACTCGCCCAGCTGATCGAGCACGACCTCGGTGGCGTGTTTGTCGGCTAGATGCCGACGCAGAGCTTCGCCACTGAGCAGCGCATCTTCCTTGCCAAGCGCTTCGGTCAGGTCCTCTGCCGAACGGTCGAGGCGGTCGACGTAATTGTTGGACAGGTGGAACCAGTCGCGCACTTCCTCCCACGGCAGACGGGCGGAGCGGGACGGAGCGTCGACCGAAATCGCCTCGTCGACCATTTCCAGCCGCTGGCTGGTGCGGCGGTAAAGTTCGTTCAATTCGACAACGCGCCGCGCGAAGGCAGGTTGTTGCTGGGCCAGCCGGGCGAGAAATTCGGACGAATAGGCATCTGCCTCGCCCGGTTCGCCGACCGCTTCGCGCAGGTCGATCGACAATTGTTCGGCTTCGTCAGTGCCAAAGTCCTGCCAGTCGAGCGGAAACAGCTGCGCGACACGCTCGGCTACGCGCGGGGTGAGCGGCCGGTCGTCATGCTCGAGCTGACTGAGGTAGGAGGGGCTGATGGCCAGGCGTTGCGCCAGTTCGGCCTGCTGCAGATCACGCTCGGCGCGGATCTTGCGCAGCATTGCGCCTGCAAAGAGTCGTCTGCGGGTGGACATGGGGTTTGGATACTTTGCAAAATGAGCATTTGCAAATTTGCAATTTTGCAGTGGACTGGTGCGTTCTTCGGATGCATCGGGCATGGTTCTCGAATTCAGGATGCCATGAGGGTCTATGTCCGCAAATATTGCCGAAATGGAACTCCGCCGCGCGGCCGCCCGCCAGGGTGGCGGTCAGAAGCGTATCGATGCCCAGCACTCAAAGGGTAAGCTGACCGCGCGCGAGCGGCTCGATATCCTGCTCGACGAAGGCAGCTTCGAAGAGCTGGATACTTATGTCGAGCACAATTGCGTCGATTTCGGCATGCAGGAAAACCAGATTCCCGGCGATGGTGTGGTCACCGGCAGCGGTACGATCAACGGTCGGCTGGTGTTCGTCTTCAGCCAGGACTTTACCGTCTTCGGCGGTGCCGTGTCGGAACGTCACGCGCAGAAGATCTGCAAGGTGATGGACATGGCGATGAAGGTCGGCGCGCCCTTTATCGGTCTCAACGATTCCGGCGGCGCGCGCATTCAGGAAGGCGTCGCCTCGCTTGGCGGCTATGCCGAGATCTTCCAGCGCAACGTCATGGCCAGCGGCGTCATCCCGCAGATCAGCCTGATCATGGGCCCGTGTGCTGGCGGTGCGGTCTATTCGCCCGCCATGACCGACTATATCTTCATGGTGAAAGATAGCTCATACATGTTCGTTACGGGGCCGGACGTGGTCAAGACCGTCACCAACGAGGTCGTCACGCAGGAGGAGCTGGGCGGTGCAGTAACGCATACGACCAAGACCAGCGTCGCCGATCTCGCTTTCGAGAACGATATCGAGGCGCTGCTGGCGACTCGCGAATTCGTCAGCCTGCTGCCGTCCGACAACCGCAGCGGTGTGCCCGAAATGCCGGTCACCGATCCGTGGGATCGGTTTGAGGACAGCCTCGATACGCTGATCCCGGCCAATGCCAACCAGCCTTACGACATGCACGAGCTGATCCGCAAAGTGCTCGACCACGGCGCATTCTTCGAGGTCCAGCCTGCCCATGGCGGCAATATCCTGACCGGTTTCGGCCGGATCGAGGGGCGGACCGTAGGCGTTGTCGCGAACCAGCCGATGGTGCTGGCGGGCGTGCTCGACATCAATGCCAGCCGCAAGGCCGCGCGGTTCGTGCGTTTCTGTGACGCCTTCAACATCCCGATCATCACCTTTGTCGATGTTCCGGGCTTCCTGCCGGGCACCGCGCAGGAGCATAACGGCATCATCAAGCATGGCGCGAAGCTGCTGTTTGCCTATGCCGAGGCGACCGTGCCCAAGATCACCGTCATCACTCGCAAGGCCTATGGCGGTGCCTATGACGTCATGGCGTCCAAGCATTTGCGCGGCGACCTCAACTATGCCTGGCCGACCGCCGAAATCGCCGTGATGGGCGCGAAGGGTGCGGTGGAGATCATCTTCCGCAACCTCGATGCCGATGGCATTGCGGAAAAGACCAAGGAATATGAAGATCGTTTCGCAAACCCCTTCGTGGCGGCGAGCCGCGGGTTTATCGACGAGGTGATCTATCCGCATTCGACCAGAAAGCGGATCGCTCTGGGCCTGCGCAAACTGCGCAACAAGGCACTCGAAAACCCATGGAAGAAGCACGATAACCTTCCACTTTAAGATTGCAGGAATAGTAATATGGAAAAGGTCTTTATTCTCGCCGGAGCGCGTACCGCGATCGGCTCGTTCGGGGGCTCACTCGCGACGTTCCGTCCGGCGGACATGGGCACAATGGTGATGAAGGAAGCGATCGCTCGTTCGGGCGTCGGGGCGGACAAGATCCAGCAGGTTGCGGTCGGTACTGTTGTGGCCACGCAGCTCAAGGACGCCTATGTCAGCCGCGTCGCTTCGATCAATGCAGGCGTGCCTGAGAGCAGCATCGCGATGAACGTCAACCGCCTTTGCGGCTCTGGCTTGCAGGCGATCGTCTCGGTCACGCAGGCGATTAAGCTGGGCGAGTGCGATTATGCGATCGGCGCGGGCGCGGAGAGCATGTCCAATGCCCCGCACATGACCAGCGCCGCACGCTTCGGTACCCGCATGGGTTCGATCGAATTGCAGGATGCCATGCTCGGCGCCCTCCACGATCCGTTCGAGGGCATCCATATGGGCGTCACCGCCGAGAACGTGGCGATGGAATGCCAGATTTCGCGCGAGGATCAGGATGCGCTGGCGGTAGAAAGCCACAAGCGTGCCGCGCATGCGGTCGAGAGCGGCTATTTCAAGGAGCAGATCGTACCGGTCGAAATCAAGAGCCGCAAGGGGACCAAGGTCTTCGACACAGACGAGCATTTCCGCGCCGATGCGACGATGGAATCGATGGCGGGCCTGCGCCCGGTGTTCAAGAAAGACGGCACCGTCACCGCAGGCAATGCCAGCGGCCTTAACGACGGCGCTGCCGCCGTGGTGATTGCCAGCGGCAAGGCGGTAGAGGCTGAAGGACTGACCCCGATGGCCGAGATCCTGTCCTATGGCCATGGCGGCGTACTCCCGAGCGTTATGGGTCTGGGGCCGGTAGAGGCGGTGCCGGTGGCGCTGGAGCGCGCCGGTCTCACCCTCGATCAGATGGACGTGATCGAAAGCAACGAGGCTTTCGCCGCGCAGGCGTGCGGCGTTGCCAAGTCGCTTGGCTTCGATCCGGCCAGGACCAACCCCAACGGGTCGGGCATCTCACTCGGCCACCCGATCGGGGCGACGGGCACGATCCTGACAATCAAGTGCATGTACGAATTGCAGCGCACCGGGGGCACTTACGGCCTTATCACCATGTGCATCGGTGGGGGACAGGGCATCGCCATGGTCATCCGCAATTGTGCTAAGTAAGAAAACGAAGTGAGGCCATCATGAAACTCGGGCGTCTTAATCATATCGGCGTCGCCACCCCCTCGATCGAGGAATCGATCCGCTATTATCGCGAAGTGATGGGCGCGACCTCGTTCCACAAGCCCTTCGACCTCGAGGCGCAGGGCGTGAAGGTCTGCTTCGTCGACACACCAGGCGAGAACGGCACGCACGGTACCCAGATCGAGCTGATCGAGCCGCTCGGTCCGGATAGCCCGATCAACAATTTCCTCGATAAGAACCCGGCGGGTGGCCAGCATCACCTCTGCTACGAAGTCGAGGACATTGATGACGCCCGCAAGTGGTTCGAGGATATGGGCAAGCGGATCCTTGGCCCGACGCGCATCGGGGCGCATGGCACCCCGATCTTCTTCCTTCACCCGAAGGACATGATGGGCCAGCTTACCGAGATCATGGAAACACCCAAGGAAAACGCGCACTGGTCCAACTGACCGCGGGCCGCGCTCACAGGAATACACGATGACCGACAAGACACCGACTTACGCCGACTGGCAGCCCCTCGCCGACAAGGAAGTGAAGGGGCGTGATCTTACGTGGCACACGCCCGAAGGCATCGACGTCAAGCCGCTCTATACCAGCGAGGACGCAGCCGACCTGGTCGATCCGGGCGTGCCGGGCCTGGCGCCGTTCACCCGCGGCCCCTATGCTTCGATGTACACCGGGCGCCCGTGGACGATCCGCCAGTATGCGGGCTTCTCGACTGCCGAGGAATCGAACGCTTTCTATCGTCGGAACCTCGCCGCGGGGCAGAAGGGCTTGTCGGTCGCCTTCGATCTTGCCACCCATCGCGGTTACGATTCCGATCACCCGCGCGTGGTCGGTGACGTGGGCAAGGCAGGCGTCGCGATCGACACCGTGCGCGACATGGAAATCCTGTTCGACCAGATTCCGCTCGACACGATGAGCGTCTCGATGACGATGAACGGCGCGGTAATCCCCGTGCTCGCCTTCTATATCGTCGCGGCGGAGCGGCAGGGCGTGACGCAGGAAAAGCTCGCCGGGACCATTCAGAACGACATTCTGAAGGAGTTTATGGTCCGCAACACCTATATCTATCCGCCCGAACCGAGCATGCGGATCGTTTCGGACATCATCGCATATACTTCGGCCAACATGCCGAAATTCAACAGCATTTCGATTTCCGGCTACCACATGCACGAGGCCGGGGCGACCGCCGTGCAGGAACTGGCCTTCACCATTGCCGACGGCAAGGAATATGCCAAGCGCGCCATGGCGACGGGGCTGGACATCGACGCCTTCGCGCCGCGCCTGAGCTTCTTCTGGGGCATCGGCATGAACTTCTTCATGGAGATCGCCAAGATGCGCGCCGCGCGCACGCTGTGGCACGATGTCATGACCGAGCTGGGCGCGAAGAACGAAAAGTCGAAGATGCTTCGCACGCACTGCCAGACCTCGGGCGTGTCGCTGCAGGAGCAGGACCCATACAACAACGTCATCCGCACCACGCTGGAGGCGCTCTCCGCCGTTCTCGGCGGTACCCAGTCGCTGCACACCAATGCGCTGGACGAGGCGATCGCCCTGCCGACCGACTTCTCGGCCCGCATCGCCCGTAACACCCAGCTGGTGCTGCAGGAGGAATCGGGGGTCTGCAACGTCGCCGACCCGCTCGGCGGCTCGTGGTATATCGAGGCGCTGACCGCCGAGATCACCGAGAAGGCGCGCGCCATGATCAAGGAGGTCGATGCGGCGGGCGGCATGACCGCCTATGTCGCGACCGGCAAGCCCAAGGCCGCCATCGAGGAGGCCGCCGCCGCCAAGCAGGCGAATGTTGACCGTGGCGAGACGGTGATCGTCGGCGTGAACAAGTATCGCCTGGCCAAGGAAGACCATCTCGACACGCTCGACATCGACAACCACGCGGTCCGCACCAGCCAGATCGCGCGGATCGAGCGCGTCCGTGCGGAGCGCAACGAGGCGGCCTGTACGGCGGCACTCAAGGCGCTCGAGGCGGGTGCGAACGGTACCGAGCAGAACCTGCTCGCCCTTGCGGTTGAGGCTGCGCGCCATGACGCGACGCTGGGTGAGATTTCGGCTGCGATGGAGGCTGCCTTCGGTCGCTATGATACTGTTCCCAAGCCGGTACGCGGCATTTACTCGGCATCCTATGCGGGCGATCCGCGTTACGAGGCGGTGATTGCGGGCGTGAAGGCGGTCGAGCGCCGTCTGGGCCGTGCGCCCAGGCTGATGGTCGCCAAGATGGGCCAGGATGGGCACGATCGCGGCGCGAACGTAATCGCCTCCGCCTTTGCCGATATGGGTTTCGAGGTGATCTCCGGCCCGCTGTTCCAGACGCCTGAAGAGACCGCGAAGATGGCGATCGACAGCGGCGTCGATGCGGTCGGCGCCAGCTCGCTTGCCGCCGGCCACAAGACGCTGATCCCCGAACTGATCGGCCACCTCAAGGATGCCGGTCGCGCCGATATCAAGGTCGTCGCTGGCGGCGTGATTCCGCCGCAGGACTACGATTTCCTGCGTGAAGCTGGCGTGCAGGGCATTTACGGCCCGGGCACCAATGTGGTCGAGGCTGCAGCGGACATGCTGCGCCTGCTCGGTCATAACATGCCGCCAGCCGGCGAAGAACTCGGCGAAGCGGCGGAATAGGCCACGGGAGAGGCATGTGAGCGGACAAAAGATCGAGACGCTGACGATCCATGCGGGGCAGCAACCTGACCCCACGACCAATGCGCGGATCACGCCGATCTACCAGACGGCGTCCTATGTCTTCGACAGTGCCGAGCATGCCGCGAACCTGTTTGCGCTGAAGGAATTCGGCAACATCTACTCGCGCATCATGAACCCCACCAACGATGCGCTGGAGCAGAAGATCGCCGCGCTCGAAGGCGGTGTCGCGGCGCTGGGCGTCGCGTCGGGCCATGCCGCGCAACTGATCGCCTTCCACACGCTGATGGAGCCGGGCTGCAATATCGTCGCGGCCAAGAAGCTCTATGGCGGTTCGCTCAACCAGATGGGCGAGAGCTTCAAGAAGTTCGGCTGGGAAACGCGCTTCGTCGATGCCGACGATCCGGAGAACATCCGCGCGGCGATGGATGACAAGACGCGCTGCGTGTTCATCGAAAGTCTCGCCAATCCGGGCGGCGTCGTTACCGATATCGAAGCGATTGCTGCGGTTGCCCATGATGGCGGCGTGCCGCTGATCGTCGACAACACGATGGCCAGTCCGGCTTTGTGCCGCCCGTTCGAGCATGGCGCGGACATCGTCACCCATTCGACCACCAAGTTCCTCAACGGCCATGGCAATGCCATTGGCGGCGTGATCGTCGACAGCGGAAAATTCGACTGGAAGGCACAAGGGGACAAATTCCCGAGCCTGACCCAGCCGAACGGATCGTATCACGGCGCGGTGCTGGTCGATGCGCTGGAACCCATCGGCCCGATTGCCTTCATCATCGGCTGCCGCGTGCTTGGCCTGCGCGACCTCGGTCCGTCGCTGGCGCCGCAAAATGCATGGCTGGCGCTGACCGGGATGGAGACGCTGGCCCTTCGCATGGAGCGGCATTGCGACAACGCACTGGCCGTCGCCAAATGGCTCCAGGGCCATGAGAAGATCGCGTGGGTTTCCTATGCGGGGCTCGACGACAGCCTGTACAAGCCGCTCGCCGACAAATATCTCGGCGGCAAGGGCGGGGCGGTCTTTACCTTCGGCGTCAAGGGCGGTTACGAGGCGGGGGTGAAGCTCGTCTCCAGCGTCGAGCTGTTCAGCCACCTCGCCAATATCGGCGACACCCGCTCGCTTATCATCCACCCGGCCTCGACCACGCACAGCCAGCTTTCCGAAGAGGAACTGGTGGCGGCGGGCGCAGGCCCGGATGTCGTCCGTATCTCCGTCGGCATCGAGCATGTCGACGATATCATCGCCGATCTTCAGAAGGGACTGGCAAGCATCTGATGTTCAAGAAAATCCTCATCGCTAACCGTGGCGAAATCGCCTGCCGTGTCATCCGCACCGCGCGCCGCATGGGTATCAAGACCGTCGCGGTCTATTCGGACGCCGATGCGCGCGCGCCCTTCGTGCAGCTGGCCGACGAGGCCGTGCATATCGGCCCGTCGCCGGCTTCCGAAAGCTACCTGATCCCGGATAAGATCATCGCGGCGGCCAAGCAGACCGGGGCCGAGGCCGTGCATCCGGGCTATGGCTTCCTGTCCGAGCGCGCGAGCTTCGTGGAGGCTCTGGCCAAGGAAAACATCGCCTTCATCGGCCCGCCGACCAATGCCATCGCGGCAATGGGCGACAAGATCGAGTCCAAGAAGCTGGCCAAGGAAGCAGGCGTCAATGTCGTCCCCGGCTATGTCGGCGAGATCGACGATACCGAACATGCTGTGCGCATCTCCAACGAGATCGGCTATCCGGTGATGATGAAGGCCAGCGCGGGCGGCGGCGGCAAGGGCATGCGTCTCGCTTATAACGAGAAGGACGTTCGCGAAGGCTTCGAGGCGACCAAGCGCGAAGGTCTCAACTCCTTCGGCGACGACCGCGTCTTCATCGAGAAGTTCATCGAGGACCCGCGCCATATCGAGATCCAGATCCTCGGCGACAAGCACGGCAACGTGCTCTATCTGAACGAGCGCGAATGCTCGATCCAGCGCCGCCACCAGAAGGTTGTGGAGGAAGCGCCATCGCCCTTCGTCACGCCCAAGATGCGCAAGGCCATGGGCGAGCAATGCGTCGCGCTGGCCAAGGCCGTGGATTATCACTCTGCGGGGACGGTCGAACTGATCGTTTCGGGCAAGGACCCGACGGGCGAGAGTTTCTACTTCCTCGAAATGAACACCCGCCTGCAGGTCGAGCATCCGGTGACCGAAGCGATCACCGGCATCGACCTGGTCGAGCAGATGATCCGCGTCGCCTATGGCGAAAAGCTGGCGATGACGCAGGACGATATCGGCATCAATGGTTGGGCGATCGAGAACCGCGTCTATGCCGAAGACCCTTATCGCGGCTTCCTGCCCAGCATTGGGCGGTTGATCCGTTACGATCCGCCCGAGGCGGTCGCCAATCAGCAGCCGGTCGAAGGCACGCCCACCGAAGCCTATATCCGCGTCGATGACGGCGTCGAGGAAGGCGGCGAGGTGTCGATGTTCTACGACCCGATGATTGCCAAGCTGATTACCTGGGGCAAGACCCGCGACGAGGCGGCCGATCTGCAGGTGCAGGCGCTCGACACCTTCCTGATCGAGGGGCCGGGCCATAATATCGACTTCCTGTCCGCCCTGATGCAGCATCCGCGCTTCCGCAGCGGCGAGTTGACCACCGGCTTCATCGCCGAGGAATATCCCGAGGGCTTC
>DDNW01000192.1:2105-2514 GCA_002341345.1 Erythrobacter sp. UBA2510 | reverse complement strand
ATGTCGCGAGCGATTGGGTCGTTTGGAACGGAGGCGAGGAGTTCACGGTTTCGCTGGGAGAGGGCGAGGCCACCGTTAATGGCGAGACCTTCGTGCTGTCGAGCGACTGGACCGTCGGCGGGCACCTCGCGGTTGCGAGCGCGGCAGGCACGGCGCTGGGCCTGCAGGTCGAGCGCACGCGGCAGGGCTGGGCGATCACCACGCGTGGCCATCGCCATCTGGTGAAGCTGCTGCCCGCACGGCTTGCGCCCTATGCGGCCCACATGATCGAAAAGGTACCGCCCGACACCTCGAACCTGCTGTTGTGCCCGATGCCGGGCCTGCTCGTCTCGCTGCATGTGGCAGAGGGCGACAAGGTCGAACCGGGTCAGCCGCTCGCCACGGTGGAAGCGATGAAGATGGAAAACAT
>DDNW01000192.1:1778-1924 GCA_002341345.1 Erythrobacter sp. UBA2510 | reverse complement strand
GAAAACATCCTGCGCGCCGAGAAAGCGGCGACGATCGAGAAGATCGAGAAGCAGGTTGGCGACAGTCTGGAAGTCGACGGGATTATCTTGCGGCTCGCTTGATTTTGCTCCACTCACGTGGAGGCGGCACCAGCCCGCTCCCCCTC
>DDNW01000192.1:908-1611 GCA_002341345.1 Erythrobacter sp. UBA2510 | reverse complement strand
CGGGCCGGAGCCGCACCTGTTTCCCTTGAAACGGAAACAGGGCCCAAGCCGAGTTGACCTTGGGCGCCACTTCCCTATCCCGGAGCGGATGCCGCACACGCTTCCGTTGCCGCCGACGCTCTCGCAAATGGCGCGAGGATCGCCTGTCGCATTGTTCCTCGATTTTGACGGTACGCTGGTGGAGATCGCTCCACGCCCCGATGCGATTGTCGTGCCGGAGGGGCTGGCAAGCGGGCTGGCAACGCTCTCAGAAACTCTCGGGGGCAGGCTCGCGCTGATCAGCGGGCGCGCGATTAGCGACATCGAAGGTCACACCGGGCCGCTCGGCATTGCCTGTGCGGGTTCGCATGGCGCGGATATGCGCGATGGCGAGGGCAGGGTGCTCGGCAATCCGCCCGCGCCCTTTGCGCCCGATTTGCTGGCAGAAATCGAAGCCTTTGCGAACGCCAACGGGCTGCTGATCGAACGCAAGCCGCATGGTGCGGCGCTGCATTACCGGCATGACCCTTCGCTGGATGACGTCGCCCTCACCTTCGCCCGCGACATGGCTGACGCAGAGGGCCTCGACATCAAGCGCGGCAAAAGCGTGATCGAGCTGGTCGGCAAGGGCGCGAACAAGGGCGTTGCCGTTGCCGCTTTCATGGGGCAGGCGCCATTTTCAGGGGCGCTGCCGGTGTTCGTCGGCGACGACGTGACCGACGAG
>DDNW01000192.1:458-784 GCA_002341345.1 Erythrobacter sp. UBA2510 | reverse complement strand
GGCGACGACGTGACCGACGAGGACGGCTTTCGCATCGCTTCGGAAATGGGCGGATTTGGGGTGCTGGTCGGCGATCGTGCACCTACGCTCGCCCGATACCGGCTTGCACATCCTGCTGCAGTGCATCATTGGTTGCATCTATGACGACGACGCAAAGCGATCTCGAGCTGTGGCCCATTGGCAATTGTCAGGTTTCCGGCCTGATCGACAGTCGCGGCGGCCTGGTCTGGGGCTGCGTTCCGCGTGTCGACGGCGACCCGGCCTTTTGTGCGCTGCTCAACGGCGATGCGCAGGATGCGGGTGTCTGGCGGTTCGAGCTGGAAGGG
>DDNW01000192.1:0-243 GCA_002341345.1 Erythrobacter sp. UBA2510 | reverse complement strand
TCTGGCGGTTCGAGCTGGAAGGGCAGGTAGCCACGCGGCAGGAATATATCCGCAATACGCCCAACCTCGTCACCACGCTGGAGGCCGGAGATGGCAGCGCGGTCGAAATTCTCGACTTCTGCCCCCGGTTCGAGCGGTCGGGCCGGATGTATCGCCCGGTTGCCTATGCCCGGATCGTGCGCCCGGTCCGTGGCAATCCGCGTATCCGCGTGATCCTGCGACCGATGAAAAATTACGGTGCAT
>DDNW01000073.1:26243-26380 GCA_002341345.1 Erythrobacter sp. UBA2510 | reverse complement strand
TCGTCGATATTGACGCCCAGCTTTTTGGCATAGACGGGATCGAGCGCATGTTCGGCGTCGACGAAGGCAACGGTGCCGCCATTCTTCTGCGCTTCTGCCAGAACATGCAGCGCGAGCGTGGTCTTGCCCGAGCTTTC
>DDNW01000073.1:25475-26018 GCA_002341345.1 Erythrobacter sp. UBA2510 | reverse complement strand
TTCTGGCCCAGCTTCATCGCCGAGCCCTTGCCGAAGGCGCGGTCGATCTGTGCGAGTGCCGCCTCCAGCGCCTTTTCACGGTCCACGTTGGATTCCTTGCTATCAACCAGTTTCAGACTTGTTGCCATGACACGGCCTCCATCGCTTTCCTAGGGGACAATCCCCGTCATCACCGATGCTCTTGTACCGGCTTTGTTCCAATAGAACAAGTGAGGAACGAAATTTTTGTTGGAAATGTGTCGCGCTCACCGCTCGTCGGCGCGACGGACCTGCCATTCGACCACGCGCGTGTCATTCGCGGGAACGGTGACCTCGGCGATTCGCTGTCCATCCTTGACCCGCGTGCGCAGCCCCTTTGCATCCCAATAGGCGGGCAGGCCGAGATATATCCGCATGGTCACAGCATGCGGATTGGCATTGGTCAGCGTCGTGCGCATGCTCCGCCAGCTCTTGCGAATCTCATCGCCGCTCCACTCGCCCAACGCCTCGCACCGGACGAAGACCTGCGCGCTCTGGCCCAGCGCGATCTCGACATCCTGTCCG
>DDNW01000073.1:23990-25342 GCA_002341345.1 Erythrobacter sp. UBA2510 | reverse complement strand
GCGCGATCTCGACATCCTGTCCGGTCGCATAGTCGCGCAGGACCTCTTCGCCCACGAGCAGGTTACCGAAAGAAGACGGCTCGAAAAAGGCGATGCTGCCGGTGGGCAAAGCCGCGCCCAGCCCATGCTGCTCGTCATTGACGGTGACGAACAGCCGCCCCGCCCCGACCGCTTCGTCCTGCGTGTCGCCGGGTGCGCAATTGGCAGTGTAGAGCATGCGCCCGGTGACGTCGGGCTGGTCGAGAAAGGCCACTTGCTTGAGGCTTTGCGCGGCGACATCGACCGGCACCGGCATGCGGTAGAGCTTGAGGTCGCCAAGGTCTTCCTCACCCGCGATCACCTTGCTGCCGGTGACGACGATCTCGGCATCCTGCAACGCCTCTTCCGACACAGCCATGGCGCGCGCCATCATGGGCGCTGGCGGCGGCGCAGGCATCACCCGATAAGCGATCTGGTCGATCACCGGTGACCCCGCAGCCGTGCTGCCCAGCGGATAGCAGGTCAACCGCAGGGGACGCGCGGTCGGGGCCTCGGCCAGTTCCTCGTAATCGCTGGTGACGCTGAGCCGCCCGGCGACAGTCAGCAGTTCGGCCTCAGGAAAGCTCTGGCCATTGTCGTTGAGGATCGTCAGCCAGCTGACGAGACGCAGGCGCATGTCCTCGCCGTTCGTTTCGTCAACGGTGGCGACATAGTTCGCCTGCCAGTCGAAACCCCAGGCGAGATAGCTCAGCGTCACCGTATAAGTGCCGCCGCTATCGTCGGCAGTATCGATGGAAAACACCGGCTTGGCCGAGAGGCCATCGGGCACCGCCGGAAAGGTCAGCCGCTCAGGTATTCCGGAGCAGCGCACCGCCTCATAACCCTCGCCCGTCTGCAGCACCAGGCCGCCATCGGCGCGGGTGCGGATCACCGCGCTTTCGCTCTCTTCCTCGCCTGTTGCCGGGTCGGTACGGGTGACGCGCACCCGGTTGCCGAGCGTCCCGTCGACCAGCGCGGCGGGGCTCAAAAGGTCGGCATTGCGGTTCTTCTCGATCGTCCCGCCCGGCAGGCCGGTGACGATGGCGCTGACCGCGACCATCCCCTCGGCGACGCCGGTAAAGCGGATGGTCGATTGACCCGGCGGCAGGGTGACCTTGCGGGTTTCGCTGATCATCGCGAAGCCGCGCGGCCAGTCGCGATTCATCTCATCGCCCGGACCGCGATCGGGATCTCGATAGACGGTGACGGCGATGCCCTTCGGCGCGGAGGCATCGACGGTGGCGCGCTGCTGGGCGTTGGCGCCAATGCTCATGGCGAACATTGCCAACGCCAAGGCTGAAAGAAGAGTGCGGACCACGGACCCGCCCCTAGAA
>DDNW01000073.1:23313-23878 GCA_002341345.1 Erythrobacter sp. UBA2510 | reverse complement strand
TCCGCGTCCCGTTGGCAGGCACGGTAACGAGATAACGGCGCGAGTCGTTATTGACCTGCTCGCCCTTCACATCCTCGCTGACGACGCGATAATCGCGCCACCACCAATAACCCCGGTCGAGCCCGCTCTGGGTCAGTTCGACCTCGACCGGCACATCCTTCGCGTTGGTAAAGGTGTAACGCATCGTGGTGCGGTAATAGTCGACTGCGCGGTCCACCTCGATCTCGCGGGTGACCTCGCCATTCTCGATCACGCGGTAACGGGCGCTACGTTGGTATTCGGCGGCGCTGATCTTGCTCCGGTTCTCGACCTCGGCCTGCACGAAGATATCGAAGGCATCGCCCGTCTTGAGCGAGAGCACGCTGCCCATCGGCGTGTGGCCGATGCCGTTCTCACCGATGAACTGCGGGCTTCCCGCCGCATCGCGCTGGTAGAAGCGGACCGTGCCCGCCGGAAGCGCGTCGCCCAGACCGCCCTCGCGCGAAGACGAAAAGCTGATCGCGGAGGAGGCATTCACGGGCGAAGAATCGTTGGCGAGCCAGCCGACCTGCCGCGCATAGATCTT
>DDNW01000073.1:16904-23214 GCA_002341345.1 Erythrobacter sp. UBA2510 | reverse complement strand
GCCCTGCACGTCCATGAAGCTAACCTGCTTGGTCTGGGCATTGGCGATCGTGGTGCGACCTGCGATAGGGTAGAGATAGAAGTCGCCCAGCCGTTCGCGACCGGCGGTCTCGGTGCCGGGGCGGATCATGTCGCTGCGCGGCGGGGACGGATAGCCGCCCCGCGTCTGGTAAGCATTATAGCCGCCGCCATTGACGTTGCCCGCCACCAGCAGCGTGTTCGCATTGGTGAAGGTCGTGCCGGTATTGTTGGTGAGCGTCACCCAGCCCTGCATATCGACCGTGCCCCTGGCCTCGTCATAGAGCGCAACGTAGTCCGCCGACCATCCGAGGCCAGGGGTCAGGTACCGGATCGAGGCGGGTCGCGTTCCGGCACGGGTGCTTTGCAACGTGACCGAGAGCGTCGGGCGCGCGCGCAGATTTGGGGGGACCCGGTCGAAGATCACCCGCACGGGCAGGCCGTCGTCGCGCAGCACCTCGATCCGGTCGCCGATGCGCACGACCACGCCGCCCGCGGTCGAGAGCACCTCGGCACGCTCGCGTGTTTCGACACCGGTTGCCGGATTGGTACGGATCAGCGTCACCGTACTGCCAATCGCTTTTTCCATCAGTTTGCCGGGGGTGAGCAAGTCATAGTCGAAATTCTGTTCGACAATGCTGGTGTCGGGTGCGTTGAAGCTGAGCGTCTCGGGCCGGATCTGCGCCGAGACATCGGGAAAGGCGATCCGGCTGGTCCCTCGCGCGATATCGAGCTTGCGCACGTCCTGCACCAGCGCCTGACCATTATTGTAGATAGTCACCGACAGATCGCCCTGCTGGGTCGTGCCATTGGGGTCAGTGGCACTCTCTTGTGCTGAGGCGGGTGCGGCAATCGCGACCATGCTGGCAAGCGCAAGGCACGAGACGGACATTCCGGCTGTAAGCACATTCATCTGGCAACTCCCCCGATTTTCGGAACATGAATTTCCGATGATATAGTGTTACACAAACTGTATCGCGCATGAACCGTCTGCTGCGGTTGGGGGCGGATTACTTTTTACGCTTCTCGGTCGTGAGCACGTAATGGACCTTGTCGGCGATCTGTTGGACGCTGAAGGGTTTGGGGATGAAATGCATCGCCTCAATATCGATCTCGTCGCGCAATTGCGCCTCGGCATAGCCCGACATGAACAGCACTGGTAGCTTGGGATCGCGTTTGCGGATCTCGCGCGCCATGGCGGGGCCGTCCATGCTGGGCATGACGACGTCGCTGACGACAAGGTCAAACTGCCCGGCCTCGGTGACGAGTTCCAGGCCCTCGTCGCCGTCGCGCGCGGTCGTGACCTGATAGCCTTGCCGGGCGAGAGCCCGCTCGGCGACGGCACGGACCATGTCCTCGTCCTCGACCAGCAGGATGCGCCCACCGCCCGACCATTCGCGGCTTTCCTCTTCGGCCGGTTTTCCCGACTGCTCGGTTTCCTCGCCTTCGAGAACATAGTGGACGGGCAGGTAGATGGTGAAGCGCGCACCCTTGGTGGTGCCGGAGGGGCCCTTGGCATTGCTGGCAAAGATGAAGCCGCCCGACTGCTTGATGATGCCGTAGACGGTCGATAGGCCCAGCCCGGTGCCCTTGCCCTGCTCCTTGGTGGTGAAGAAGGGTTCAAATATCTTGCCGATCACATTTTGCGGGATGCCACCGCCCGTATCCTCCGCGATCAGCACGGTATAGGCACCGGGCGGGATGATCTCGGACCCCATGCGGCGAATATCGGCTGCCTCGACCGCGCGGGTGGAGAAAGTCAGCGTACCGCTCGCACTCTCGCCGCCGCCCGCCGCCTGGATTGCGTCGCGCGCGTTGACGGCGAGGTTGATGATCACCTGCTCGAGCTGGCGCGGATCGGCACGTACCGCACCGAGGTTACGATCATGCCGGATATCGAGCGTGATCTTCGCACCGAGCAGTCGCTTCAGCAGCTGCGAGACCTCTGCCAGAATGTCGGGCAATTGCAGGACCTCGGGCTGCAATGTCTGCTGGCGCGAGAAGGCGAGCAATTGCCGCGTCAGGCTGGCCGCGCGGTTCGAGTTCGCCTTGATCTGCTGAATGTCATCGTAATCGCTATCGCCCGGAATGTGCCGGAGCAGCATGAGGTCGCAATAACCGATGATCGCGGTCAGTACGTTGTTGAAGTCATGCGCGACGCCGCCCGCCAGCTGGCCGACCGCCTGCATCTTGGTCGCCTGCGCGACCTGTCGCCGCAACCGTGTTTCCTCGGTGGTGTCGGCGAGGCTCAAGAGCACCGCCGCCTCGCCCAGTCCGCGCACACCTGCGAGCCGCAACGAGACCGGGTCTTCCGGCTCGTGCTTGAGGCGGACCGCGATATCGCCGCTATTCGCCGCACCCTGCCCGAACCGGCGCACCGCATCGGACAGTGCCGACTTGTCGCGCGGGATCACCAGGTCCGATGGGTAAGGCGGCAAGCTGCCGCGCTCGACCCCGGCCGCACGGTGGAAAGCCGGATTGGCGAACAGGAAATGCCCGTCGCGGTCGGTCATCGCGAGGCCCAGCGGCAATTGCTCGAGCAGCGCCTGCAATTGCGGTGTCTGCCCGCCGCTTTCCGCACTCCAGCCGCCCAGCCCGACGCCGCGTTCGAGCAGGAACATGAGCGAAGGCGCCTTGGCGAGAATGTCGGGGGCGGCAGCCGCGCCCGCCTCCGCCTCTTCGCCCGGATCGACCAGCGGCACCTGCACCAGCATCTGTGGCACACCCTTGGCGCCTTCGCGCGCGAAGAAGATGCGTTCGCGCTCGTCAGCGCGCAGCAACGCGACAAAGTCCTGCCCGGCCAGCCGCGCCCCGGCATCGCCCACCGCGCGCCGTGCGAAGATCGGATTGACCTTGCGGATCGCCCCATCGGGAACGACCAGCGCGACCGCAATCCCCGCCGCGCCGAGCATCCGCCCGAGGCCATCGGTCAATTCGTCGCCCAATAGCGAAAGCTTGTCACGTCGCTGCACCGGCTCGAACCGCCACACCAGGAAATCGTCGCCGCGCCCGGACCGCTGCGCCCGTGCGACCCAGCTGCGTTGCTCGTCTGCTATCGTGATCCCCTCGCCGGTGCCGCCATCCCGCCACGCCACCCGCGTCATATTCGCCAGTGCATCGAGCGAGGTGCCATCGACTGGCAGACGCGGGGGCGCATGGCCGGAGCCAAACCACAATTCATAGGTCGCATTGGCGCAGACGAGGCGATTGGCCCGGTCGGTGACACCGATCGCGACGCCCGGATGCTCGATCGCGCTGCGCGTCACCGACCAGTCGTGGCTCGCATTCTCGCCGCCCACCGCCAGCGGCGCGCCGCGCGCCCGTCCGGCGGCAAAGGCGATCAGACCGAGTACGGTCAGCCCGCCGGCAAACGCCAGCGTCACAGTCAAACTTTCGGTGGCGAAATGGACGAGTGCTATGCTCGCAAGCACAGCTGCGGCCACACCGAGCGAATCGATAACGCGGCCGCGCCGATTCTGCGGGTCCTGCGGTTCGTGGTGCTTGGTAATGCCTGCGCCGCTCACGCCGCTCGATACTCCCCCGGCAACGCCAGCCCTATTCGGCTGGCGTGGAGAGCATCTTGGCGCTTCCGGGGCGGCGCGTCCACTTGCGAGCGACGATCATGCGCCAGGCGAAGCTGAAAGCCAGATACCCCAGTGCCGCGCACAGCACGGACAGGACCACGAAACCGAAGGCGGTCACGCCCGCTGTTTCGAGGAACCAGCCATAGTCCTGCCAGAACCCGGCATGGATGCTTTCATGCGCCGCACCGATAGTCGCCGCGTCGATCTTGAGCACGAAGCGGCCGACCCAGTTCGCGGCATAGAGCCAGAAAGGCATGGTCAGCGGATTGGTCACGAGTGTCACCAGCGCCGCAATCGGCAGGTTGGCGCGCACCGGCAAAGCCAGAAAAGCAGCGAGGAAAACTTGTCCAACCGGGACGATGAAGGCCGCAAACAGGCCAAGGGCAGCGCCGCGTGGGACGGAACGGCGGGTAAAACGCCACAATTCGGAACGGGCAACGCGGTGGGCGATGGGAGCGAGCCAGCGGCTCTTCCCCATCTCCTCGCGGCGCGGCATCTGTCGCTCCAGCCAGCCCTGTTTCCGCCTCGCCATGCGAGCCTTTCCCTATCGCTCGATCTCTACGCCCCGCCCGTTTGCCAGCCCGCTTACGAACCGGGGCTGAACGTGCGGTGCGCCAATGCCATGGATATGGGGACGAAGGTCTGAAAATTCCTGTTACGAAACGACATTTGCTAAAAAAATTTTGGTCGTGGCGGGCCGGACACAGAATATGTGTCTGCGGGGCCGCCAGCAGGCTTAGCCGCGTTCGCGCAGGAGCCGCGCCTTGTCGCGCTGCCAGTCCCGATCCTTGATCGTGGCGCGCTTGTCATGGGTCTGCTTGCCCTTGGCCAGAGCCAGCTCGACCTTGGCCCGGCCGCGTGAGTTGAAGTAGATCGACAACGGCACCAGCGTCATGCCCTTGCGCTCGACCGCGCCGACGAACTTCTCGATCTCGCGCGCATTGAGCAACAGCTTGCGCGGCCGCTTGGGCTCATGGTTGAAGCGGTTGCCATGGCTGAATTCGGGGATGTTGGCATTGATCAGCCAGCACTCGCCATCGCGGACCTCGGCATAGCTGTCGGCAATCGTGCCCTCGCCGCCGCGCAGCGACTTCACCTCGGTCCCCGACAGCGCCAGTCCCGCCTCGAAGGTTTCCTCGATAAAGTAGTTGAAGCGCGCCTTGCGGTTCTCGGCGACGATCTTCTGCTTGTCGAAGGTGGGAGGTTTGGGACGGGCCATGGTGGGGAAGGCATGTAGGTGCTGCGCTCCGCAATTGCAAAGCGCAGCACGCTCCTCTGACGGTCTCTATTCCTCGACGATCAGGTCGGAAGGCAGCGTCGGGTTGGCGAGGATCCCGGTGAACCGCTCCCACCGCGCCGCGCGACTGGCCGGCGTCTCGCCCTCGCCCGCCTGGTCGACGTAGTCGCCGACAAGGTCGTAGCCCATGCCGTAATTGACGACATAGGAGCGATAGGTGTCGAGGAAGCCGAGGCTGCCCTCGGCGCGCTCGCGGCTGGCCAGCTGGTATTTCATCAGCGCCTCGATCACCTCCTCGCGGGTCATGGTCTGGTCGAGATAACCTGCGGCGATAGTATAATAGGCGTCCCCGAGGTCGCTGGTCGCCTTGCGCAGCGCGTAATAATCCTCGATCTCGCTGGCATCGATCCCGGCCAGCGGGGCGAGCACGTCGCGCTCGAAGGTCATCTGGTCGTCGCCCGGAAAGGCCATTTTCACGCCATATTCCGCAGACCCTTCGGAGACGATCGCGCGCGGGCTGTAGAGCGGCAGAAGGGTGAACTCGATCTGCCCCATGCCGTTGACCCGGTCGCGTTCGATCAGCGTCGAATAGACATGGTGGCCGGGATAGGCCTCATGACAGCCGACATCGACCGCCCGATCCAGCCGGGTCGGCAGGTCGGTGTTGATTTCGATAACCGAGTGATAATCGCCCTGATAATAGTTGAACCCGCCCCACGGCTTGTCGGTGACGAGGCTGAGGTCGAACCGCTCACCCTCGGGCAGCGCGATATGGGCAAGCGTACGCGCCTTGCACTCGGCCACTGCGGCGTCGATCACCGGGCGCAGCTTCTCGGCCGGGATGACAAACTTGTCGCGATAGGCATTGAGACGGAGATTCAGCGGCCCCTCACCGGGGACCAGTGCGTCGATCTCTTCAATCACCGGGTCGAGCGTGGTGAGGTCGATCATCTCGGGCCGGACCCCGAACAACCCCTCAGCCTCGTCCTGGAACGGGATCGTCTCGCCGCGCAGCATCCTCAGACGCACCTTCGCCGCGCTGAGGATCGCGCGCAGGTAGCGCACCCGCCCGGCATCCTCCGAACCCGGCACGGTCTCGATCGCCGCCAGCGTGGCGTCGAGCGCCACCACCCGCGCCTGGAGCATGGGCAGCGTCATCCCGGCGTCCTCGGCCTCGGCCTTCGCCTTTAGTTCCGCCGGTCCGTAATAGGCATCGACATAGCCCGGATCCTTCTCGCCGATGGCCAGCTGCACCGCCAGATAATCGCGGGCCAGATCGTCCAGCGAGGGCGGCGCGGCTGCCGATTGCGGAGCGGTCGTAGCGCAGGAAGCGAGCGCGAGGGCTGAGGTGAGAACTAGGGCGGGCCGAATGACGGTAAGGCTCAACTGGTTACTCCTGCAACTTTCATCGCCGCGTCCACTGCCTCTTTCGCCGCCTCGCTGCAAGGGGCGATCGGCAGGCGGCAATCGGC
>DDNW01000073.1:490-16790 GCA_002341345.1 Erythrobacter sp. UBA2510 | reverse complement strand
CGGCGCGACATTGGCCGTCACCGAGATGCAGCCGCTCTGCCCCAGCACGTAGCCAGCCAATGCCAACGGGTCGTCACCAGACAGCTGGCAGAAATCCGGCCCAGCGCCCATGCGCTGCGTCACCACGCGGGTAAGATCGCCGCTCGCATCCTTCAAAGCGACGATCTTTTCCGGAAAGCGGCGGTGCAGTTCGATCACCGTTTCGGGCAGGATATCAGTCACCGTACGGCCCGGGACATTATAGAGCACGATCGGCAATTCGGTGCGTTCGGCCAGATAGCTGAAATGCGCGAGCAGCCCCGCCTGACTGGGACGATTGTAATAGGGTGCGACCAGCAGCACGGCATCGGCCCCGGCGGCCTGCGCCTCCTTGATGTGCCACAGCGCGGTCATGGTGTCGTTCGAGCCCGCACCCGCGATCACCGGCACCCGCCCCGCGGCCTGCTCAGCGCAGGCGGCGATCACGCGGTGATGTTCGTCATTGTCGAGCGTGGCCGATTCGCCGGTCGTTCCGCAGGGAACCAGCGCGCTCGATCCATTGTCGATTTGCCAGTCGACGAAGCGGCGGAATGCGCCCTCGTCAAACGCCCCGTCGCTGAAAGGCGTCGCCAGAGCCGGTATCGAGCCCGAAAACATGAGTATGTCCCCCAGAAGAGAAGATGACAGCATTGGTGTTTTGCTTTTCTTGACCCAAATCGGCCAGTTATTCAGCGCCTGATAAGGAGAGCCCCGGCATCATGTCCAGCATGCTTCGCCCTGTACTGATCGCTATTTCGCTTGGCGCGCTGGCCGCGCCGCTGTCTGTTGCTGCACAAAATGCACAGGAATGGGATAAGGCGCGCGCCGATCTCGTTGCCCAGGGACCGGGCCGGATGGCCGCGCAGATTCAGGAGTGGGAACGGATTTCCGCCTCCGCCAACCTGCCCTTCGCCACCTATTCCAGCTTCCTGCTGCGCAATCCCGGCTTCCCCGACGAGTTGCGGATTCGCGGCTATGCGGAAGAGCGACTGCGCGAGGAGTTCGTTTCCGGCGACCAGCTGCTCGCCTATTTCGCGAAATTTCCGCCGACCACCAATTACGCCCGCGCGCATCATGCACTGGCGCTGATGGGCAAGGATCGCGCGGCTGCTGCAACCCTTGCGAAAGAGGCGTGGCGCGGCGGCGAGATGAGCACCACGGCCGAGGCCTCGCTCTCGACCATGTACGGCGCCAGCTTCACATCCGCCGACGAGGATGCGCGGATGGATGCGCTGCTGTGGCAGCGGGAGCGCGATGCCGCCGCGCGCCAACTGCCGCGCACCTCCTCGTCAAAGCGTGAATTGTTCGCCACACGCCTCGCCATCCTTCAGGGCGGCGAAGGCGCGACGCTCGACCCGGCCTCGCTGAGCGATCCGGGCTATCTCTACAACCGCAGCCGCGAATTGCGGCAGAAGGGCCGGACGAGCGCGGCAGCGACCATGCTGACCAACCGCCCCGCTCTCGCCAGCCTGCCGTTCGACCAGACGGCCTGGATAACCGAATTGCTGACCGTGGCACGCAGCAGCGATGCGCGCAGTGCGCAACGGATCGCGGCCAGTGTCGACGATGCGTTCGAACCGGGCGCGGACATCGCGCAAAAGCCCTACAAGCTGCGCGACGACTACACCTCGCTGATGTGGCTGGGCGGGACCAAGGCGCTATGGGACCTGGGCGATGCCGCCGCCGCCGCGCCTCTGTTCTACCGCTATGGCGCCGCCGCGCAGACCCCGCCGACCCGTTCCAAGGGCTTCTTCTGGGCTGGCAAGGCCGCCGCACAGGCGGGCGATGCGGCGGGTTCGAAGCGCTATTACGAGATGGCCGCGCAATATCCCGACAAGTTCTACGGCATGCTCGCGCTCGAGGCGCTGGGCCGCGAGCTGCCCAGCTTCGCCGATTCGCCTGCCGGCCAGCCGACCGCTGCCGAGCGCGCCGCCTTCAATGCCGAGCCGCTGACCGCTGCCGTGGCCGAAGTCGCGCGCGATGCGCCATGGCGTACCGGCATCCGCTTCTACCGCGCGATTGCCGATCGGGCCGACACGCCTGCCGAGCATGTCCTCGTCGCCGATCTCGCGCGCGACATCGGTCGCCGCGACCTTGCGGTGATCCTGTCCGATGCGGCCATGGCCCATGGCCATTCGGGCTTCACCCAGATCGGCCACCCCACGCTCGTCACCCCCGCCGGAGCGCACTGGACCATGGTCCATGCAATCACCCGACAGGAAAGCCAGTTCGCCGAAAACGCGATCAGCCATGCCGGCGCGCGCGGGCTGATGCAGCTGATGCCGGGAACGGCGCGCGAAGAGGCGCAGAAGGCTGGCGTTGCCTATCTGTCGGGCTATCTGATCGACGATCCGCAGTACAATATCCGGCTCGGCTCGAACCATATCGAGCGGTTGATGGCGCGCTATAACGGCTCGGTTCCGCTCGCCATCGCGGCCTATAATGCAGGCCCCGGCAATGTGAACAAATGGCTCGCGCAGAACGGCGACCCGCGTAACGGCAATGTCGACTGGCTGCGCTGGATCGAGGAGATCGGCTTTTACGAGACCAAGAACTACGTCCAGCGCGTGCTGGAAAACGCTATGGTTTACGAGAAGCTCTATCCCGAGAAGGCGAGCTGGCGCGGAAACCGCGACATTTCCGATTTTCTGAGATAGTGCGCTGCGCGTGACGATGCGCGCAGTCCTTCTCTTCGCTCTCGCTACTGCGGTGGCACTGCCCGCCGCCGTGCAGGCGCGTGATGCGCTGGGCGTGTTTGGCGAGTGGGCCGCTTTCCGCGATCCCGAAACCCCGCGCTGTTATGCGATCACTGCTGCCGAGGAACGGCAGGGCCAGTCGCATGAACAGGACGGCTTTGCCAGCGTCGGCACCTGGCCGGACAAGCGCGTGCGCGGGCAGCTACACGTGCGGATGACTCGCGAACTGGCGAAGAATTCGTGGATCGTGCTCTCGATCAGGGGGAAGAGCTTTTCGCTGATCGGCGGCGGCTCTGAAGCCTGGGCGAAGGATGCGCAGATGGACGCGGCAATCGTCGCGGCCATGCGCTCGGGAGGTGACATGACCGTGACCGCGCTCGATGCGAAGGGTCGGCGCTTCTTCGACCGCTTCAGCCTCGACGGAGCCCCGACCGCGCTCGATGCCGCCACATTAGGCTGCTCCGGGCGGCGATGAACAAAGAGGACTATACTCTCGCGCCCCAGATCGCACCGGATGCGATGGTCAAGGCCCGCGAGGAACTGGCCGCACAAGGATGGACACGGATCGACAATGTTCTTGCCGGTAAATCGGCTATCAGCCTGCGGCGCGACATGGAATCCCTGCCATGGGCGCTGATGATGCGAGTAAAGCGCCAATTGCACGAAATCGACGCAGACCTGCTTGCGCGGCTCGGTGAAGAGGGACTGCGCGAATTCGCGTTTGCCGGCAGCGAAGAAGAGGCTGGTTTCCGCCAGATTCACGATGCTGTGACCATTCCCAGCGCGGCTGACAAGTGTACTGCGCGCGGCTTTGCGATCGACCGGCTGGCCTTGGCATGGTCGATGCCTGAGGCGCTTGATGGCTGGCAGGAAATGCTCGGAGACCGTCCCGTGGCGCGGCTGGTGGCAATGGCCAGTCGCTATCGTCCCGGACACTTCCTCAGCGACCACGATGATGGCGAGGATCCGCGGCGCATCGTCGCCTTTGTCCTCTCGCTGAACGAAGGGTGGCAGGAAGATTGGGGTGGCCAATTGGTACTTCAGGACGACAACGGCAATGCGCAGTCCCTCGTTCCGCGCTTCAATGTGCTGAACGTCTTTACCGTTCCGCGTGTGCATTATGTCGCACAAGTAGCCGAACATGCGCAGCAGGGACGCTATTCAGTTACCGGTTGGATGCTCTCTTCCGATTGAAAGGAAACCAATTGGGCCAGGGGATCGCTCCCCCGGCCCTTTCCTGCACGAAATGAAATCGATCAGAAGCGATAGCCGACGCCCATCAGGATCTGGTGACGATCCATATCGACGTCGAAGCGGTCGCTTTCGAGGCCGCTGGGTGCTTCGACCTCGCCCTCTTCATAGTTCGAATATCGATATTCGCCCTTGATGAAGAGGTTCTCGCTCAGCGCGTGCTCGATGCCCGCGCCGACGCGCCAGCCGTCGAGATCGAGGTCGGTCTCGGTATCGGTCGTATTGTCGGTCGCCAGCAGGTCGAACCGGGCGTTGGTGTAGCCGCCCTTGGCATAGACCAGCGTGTTGGGCGTCGCGAGGATACCCGCGCGCGCACCTACATAGATATCGCGCCCGGCCTCGACATTGCCTACACCGAACCCGGAGAAGTCAGCCGTGTCGAACTCGGTCTTGGCTTCGGACTCCATATATTCCCCTTCGATGCCGAGGACCACGCCGCCTACGGCGAAGTCGTAACCGATCCCGGCACCATAGGTGATGTCCTCGATCGACTGGTCGAGCTCGTCGGCGTTGTCGATGTCGACGCTGCTGCCCGGACGGGTGATATCATAGCCGACCAGCGCCTCGACACGGGGACCGGTAAAGGTCGAATTGTCCTGCGCCTGTGCGGCGGTGCCCATGGCGGGGAGAGCGGCAGCGGTGGCCAGAAAAAGTGCGAAACCCTTGTTCATTGGTAACTCCATTCTTCAAATTTCGACCCTTCGGTTCCGGGTCGGGATTGCAGGAATGGCCGACGAAAGGGTTTGGTTTCATGAACGTAAGGCAACACGATTATCGTGATATTTTAGTCACATAGTGTAACGACGAGACGTGCCTGCCATACGGTGACCGACCGGAACCCAAACGCACCGGAAGCGCTCCGCGCGCGCATTTGGGCAGCCTGACGACAACGCAGCACAGACCACCTTGCGATCCGACCGGTTTCCGCAGGCCAGCGCAAAATAGCTGCCTTTCACCGCCAGCTTCCCAAACCGCTGTGCGCGCATTATATGGTCGCCCATGCCCGATACTCCGCTCATGCCCATTCCGGGTCACGTCGATCCGGTCACCGTCACGCGTGCGATCACGCCGCGCGCGGACGGACGCGCGGACCTGATCGGCCTGACCCGCGAACAGATTGCCGAGCTTTTCGCCGAGGCAGGGCTCGACGCGAAGCAGGCCAGGCTGCGCGCCAAGCAGGTGTTCCACTGGCTCTATCATCGCGGCGCGACCAGTTTCGAGGCGATGACCGACATCGCCAAGACGATGCGCCCGTGGCTGGAAGAGCGCTTCGTGATCGGGCGGCCCGAAGTGATCGAAGCGCAGCATTCCACCGACGGGACGCGCAAATGGCTGCTGCGGACCGCCGACGGCCACGATTTCGAAATGGTCTTCATCCCCGATGCCGACCGTGGAACCCTGTGCGTATCGAGCCAGGTCGGCTGCACGCTCAATTGTCGCTTCTGCCACACCGGAACGATGAAGCTGGTGCGCAACCTCACACCGGGCGAAATCGTCGGGCAGGTGATGCTGGCACGCGATGCGCTGGGCGAATGGCCCAAAGGCAAGATGGACTTCGCCGAGGAAGAGAGCGAGGCCGAATATACCGCCGACGGGCGCCTGCTCACCAATATCGTGATGATGGGCATGGGCGAGCCGCTGTATAATTTCGACAATGTCCGCGATGCGCTGGCCATCGTAATGCATGGCGACGGGCTGGCGCTATCCAAGCGGCGCATCACGCTATCGACCAGCGGCGTGGTGCCGATGATGGCTCGCTGCGGCGAGGAGATCGGGGTAAACCTTGCCGTCTCGCTCCATGCCGTCACCAAGCCGGTGCGCGACGAGATCGTCCCGCTCAACAAGAAATTCGGGATTGAGCAGCTGCTGCAGGCCTGCGCCGACTATCCGGGCGCGAGCAATGCGCGGCGCATCACCTTCGAATACGTCATGCTCGACGGCATTAACGACAGCGACGATGATGCGCGCGAGCTGGTGCGGCTACTGAAAGCCTACAAGCTGCCTGCCAAGGTCAATCTCATCCCGTTCAACCCATGGCCCGGCGCTCCATACCAGTGCTCGAGTCCGGAGCGGGTCCGCGCCTTTTCCAACATCGTCTTCGAGGGCGGGATTTCCGCGCCGGTGCGTACGCCGCGCGGGCGCGATATCGATGCGGCCTGCGGTCAGCTGAGGACGGCGGCGGAAAAGAAGAGCCGCGCCGAACGCGACCGCGAGGCGGCAGCGGCGCAGGCCTCAGGCTAGAGCTTTTCGCATCCCCGGTCGCTCGCCATAGGTCAGCGGCGCTACATCGGTGCTGTTCGTGTTCACCATATCGATACCCCGGCCCTTAATGTCGGCCCCGATATAACAGCTTTTCTCACATCTGGACGACCAGCGGGAACGGCTCATCGCGAAATACGCTTGAGGCCAAAACGTTCATCTCAGGTTGGGGAAAGATGAATAGTGTCGGTCGTTATTGAGGCAATGACAGACGAATCGGAAAGGTATTCGCAATGAAAAAGAATCTTCTGGCCCTCGCCATCGCCGGTTCGCTGGTGATCCCCGCCGCCCCCGCCATCGCGCAGGGCGGCCCCCCTAGCTGGGCTCCTGCCCACGGCTATCGCGAGAAGCATGATCGCCGCGTCTATGATGATCGTGGCCGCTATTATGAACCGCGCCGCCTGCGCCGGGGCGACAGCTACTGGCGTGGCGATGACGGTCGTTATTACTGCAAGCGCGACAATGGCACGACCGGTCTGATCATCGGTGCCGCGGGCGGTGCTTTCCTCGGTCGCGCGCTTGACGGTGGCCGCGACAAGACCACCGGCACGATCCTCGGCGCAGCCGTTGGCGCGCTGCTGGGCCGCGAAATCGACCGTGGCGAGCTGCGCTGCCGCTAAGCCACGAGGCATAGACCAACCCGACGCCGCTCTCTCCACGTGAGGGGGCGGCATTTGTTTTCCGCTGCCCTTACTCCTGACGAATTTACCCACTTTCGACAAAAAGCCGCTATGGCGCTGGCATGGCAGCAAAAGCCCACCTCTTTTACGACTTCCACACGCATGGCTTCGTGCGCGTTGCCGCCTGCACTCCGCGTGTCCGCCCCGCTGATGTCGCGGGCAATGCCAAGGGGATTATCGAGCAGGCCCGCGCCGCGCATGAGCGCCATGTCGACCTGCTGCTCTATCCTGAGCTGAGCCTCTCCTCCTACGCGATCGACGATCTGCTGATGCAAAGCGCGCTGCTCGATGCGGTCGAAGCGCGGCTGGCCGAGATCGTCGAGGCCAGCATTGGCCTGACCCCGGTGCTGGTGGTCGGCGCGCCGTTGCGGCGCAATGGCCGGATCTACAATTGCGCGGTAGTCATCGCACGCGGGCAGGTGCTGGGTGCAGTGCCCAAGAGCTTCCTGCCCAATTACCGCGAATTCTACGAGAAGCGCTGGTTCAGCCATGGGCGCAATTGCCGCGACATGTGGATCGGCGCGGCGGGCGAAGAGGTGCCCTTTGGCGTAGACCTGATCTTCAGCGCGACCAATTTGCCCGGCTTCACCTTCGGGATCGAGATCTGCGAGGATTTCTGGGCCCCTGAACCGCCCGGTGCCAAGGCCGCACTGGCGGGCGCGACGATCCTGCTCAACCTCTCCGCCTCGCCGGTGACCGTGGGCCGCGCCGACGAGCGCAAGATCCTGTGCCATGCCAGCTCCACGCGGCTCAACTGCGCCTATGCCTATTCGGCGAGCGGTCATGGCGAGAGCACGACCGACCTAGCGTGGGACGGTCAGGGCATGATCTACGAGCTTGGCGGCGAACTTGCCTCCTCCTCGCGCTTCGATCTTCACCCGGAACTGTGCGTGGCCGATGTCGATACCGCGCGCATCCTCGGCGAACGCTCGCGCATGCAGACCTGGGGCGATGCCTGCGAAGCGGCGGGCCGGCCAGAGGACACATTCCGCATCATCGGCTTCGAGCATCAATGGCAGGCGGGCAACCTCGGGCTGGAGCGTCCGGTGGACCGCTTCCCCTTCGTCCCCGACCGGCCCGAAAAGCTGGACGAGGACTGCTACGAGGCGTTCAACATCCAGGTCGATGCGCTGATGCGGCGGATCGAATCGACCAGCGCCAAATCGCTGGTGATCGGCATTTCGGGCGGACTCGATTCGACCCATGCGCTGATCGTCGCGGCGAAAGCGATGGACCTGCTCGGCCGCCCGCGCACGGACATTCGGGCCTATACGATGCCCGGCTTCGCGACCTCGGACGGGACCAAGGGCAATGCATGGTCGCTGATGCGCGCCTTTGGTGTTTGTGCCGAGGAGATCGATATTCGTCCGGCAGCCGAAAAGATGCTCGCCGATATCGGCCATCCTTATGCCGACGGCGAGAAGCAATACGACACGGTGTTCGAGAACGTGCAGGCCGGGATGCGGACCGATTACCTGTTCCGGCTCGCGGGACAACACAAGGGTTTCGTGATCGGAACGGGCGACCTGTCCGAGCTGGCGCTGGGCTGGTGCACCTATGGCGTGGGCGACCAGATGAGCCATTACGCGGTCAATGCCGGGGTTCCCAAGACCCTGATTCAGTATCTGATCCGCTGGAGTATCGCGACCGGGCAATTCGACAAGGACGTCGATGTCGCGCTCGAGGCAGTGCTCGCGACCGAGATTACCCCCGAGCTGATCCCGGCGGGCGAGGATGGCGCGGTCCAGAGCACCGAGGCGATGGTCGGCCCCTACGAACTCAACGACTTCTTCCTCCACCACATCCTGCGCTGGGGCCTCAAGCCCAGCCATGTGGCTTTCCTCGCTCTCAACGCCTGGGGCGATGTCGCTTTGGGTAAATGGCCGATGGGTTTCCCCGAAGGCGCGAAGAACCAGTACGACCTCGCTACCATTCGCAGCTGGCTGGAGAAATTCCTGCAGCGCTTCTTTGCCTTCAGCCAGTTCAAGCGCAGCGCAATCCCCAACGGCCCCAAGGTCAGCAGCGGCGGCGCGCTGTCCCCGCGCGGAGACTGGCGCGCACCGAGCGACGCGGTGGCCGATGTCTGGCTGAAGGAATTAGGGGCAAACCTGCCGGAGGATTGACGCCCGCTTTGTTAGCGGCGCTCCCTCTCCTTTAGTCATCAGGCTCCGCGGTGTTTCTCTTTCGGCGTGATGAGATGAATGTTCTCATCTTCGAAAGTTTTCAGCATCAGCCGCTCTTCAGCGATCAGCCGGTCAAAATCCGCAAAAGCCCGTTCGATCAGCGGACGTTTTTCGAGGATGAGGCTGGCGACCCCGCTGGTCAGCCCCCCTTCGTCACCCACGCGCCCGAGCGCCGCCGCGATATCCGCGATGATCGCCGCCCGAGGGGTGTCGTGCACCTGGCCCCTCTCGTCCCGATATGCCTCGATTGCTCTGGCCATGGTCCGACTCGCTCCAATTGTGTGCGATGGCATGGAAGATACTACTACCCATGGGGGGTGGCCAAGCTGCTTAACCATAATAGTTGCGGAGGCTGGAAAAGTAGCGGTTCGTGTGGCGCAAATACCGCACGCTTGCGCCAGCGCAGCGGTCCACTATCGTCGCCGTCATGACCTTACCTTCGGTTCTCATTACTGGTGGCGCAAAGCGGATCGGGGCAGCGCTCTGTCGCCAGTTTGCCGCCGCCGGTTGGCATGTCGTGGTGCATTACGGCTCTTCCGCACAAGCAGCCGAGGCGCTGGCCGCCGCCCTGCCCTCGGCCGAAACGGTGCAATGCGACCTTGCCGATGGTGACGCGGCGGTGGCCATGGTGGAGGCGCTGGCCGCGCGCCTGCCCGACTGGCGCTGCCTCATCGCCAATGCGTCGGTTTTCGAGCATGACGATGCCACCCGCATCGACACGGCGGTGGCGACCCGCGCCTATGCGGTCAATGCGCTCTCGCCGATGCGCATGGCGCAGGCCTATCTCGCCAGTGCGCGCTCGGCGGCGGGGCGGCGCGTGATCCAGCTAACTGACCAGAAGCTCGCTCACCCCAACCCCGATTTCTTCAGCTATTCGATGAGCAAATATGCCGTCGACGGCGGGGCACTGATGCTGTCCATGGCCGGTTCAGACAACGACCGTATCTATCGCCTTGCTCCGGGCGCTATTCTACCCAGCCACGACCAGTCGCATGAAGAAGCGCAGGTCTCGCATCGGCTGAACCTGCTGGAACGGCTGACGGGAGCAGAGGAAGTGGCCGAGGCGGCGCTGTTCCTGGCCGAAGGGCCGCTGGCGAGCGGGTCGACGCTGATCGTCGATTCAGGCCAGCACCTGCTCGATCAGGAACGCGACGTGATCTATCTCGCGCGCGAAAGGGTTTAGGCGATGACAGGGACCGGACCGGCGGGGAACAAGAGACATTCGCTCGTCACCCGGCTGTGGCACTGGGTCAATGCACTCAGCCTCGTCATCCTGTTCATGTCTGGCCTCAATATCTCCAACGCGCACCGCTATCTCTATTGGGGCGACTGGGGGTTCTCCCCGGACGAGGCATGGCTGGCGGTCATGCGTTTTCCCGGCTGGGCAACGATTCCAGGTTATTACAGCCTTGCCCAGGCGCGCGACTGGCACGTGATCTTCGCGCTGGTATTCGCCTTCAGCCTGCTGGCCTTCATGATCGCTGCCCTCATCAACGGCCATTTCCGCCGCAACGTCTTTACCAGCCGCAAGGAATGGTCGCCGACAAACATCCTCGCCGATATCAGGGCGCATCTGCGGCTCCAGTTCGAGCATGCAGGGGCGAAGTACAACTTCCTCCAGAAGGCCGCCTATTCGTCCGTCCTGTTCGTGATGCTGCCGGGCATGATCGTGAGCGGCATGGCGATGAGCCCCGGCATGGAAGCGGCCTGGCCGTGGCTGTCGGATATCTTCGGCGGACGGCAGAGCGCGCGCTCGATCCATTTCATCTTCGCCTGGGGCCTGTTCGGGTTCTTCGTCGTCCATATCCTGCTCGTCCTGCTGTCCGGACCGGTCGGGCAGCTGCGTGACATGATCACCGGGGGGAAAGCGGAATGAAGCGGCGCGGGTTCATCGGGCTGGTCGGCGCGGGCTTCCTCGCCGGCTGCGACAAGGTTGCAGGCACCAAATGGTTCGGGGCCGTGGCCGAGAGCGCGCAGGGCTGGCACCGGGGCCTGCACCGCGCGCTCGGTGTCGCGCGGATCGACATGGCGCCCGAATACGAGAAGAGCGACATCTCGCCCTTCTTTCGTGGCAACGGCACGCGCAGCATCGAGGACGCGGCCTATCGCAACAGCATGATGCGCGGCTTCTTCGACTGGCGGCTTTCGGTCGGCGGGATGGTCGAACAGCAACTCTCGCTGTCGCTGGAGGACCTCTTCGCCCTGCCCCAGCGCACCCAGATTACCCGCCACGATTGCGTCGAGGGGTGGAGCGCGATCGGCGAATGGACCGGGCCGCAGCTGTCCGAAATCCTCGCGCTGGCCAAGCCGATGGAGGGCGCGCGCTTTGCGGTCTTCCATTGTGCCGACAATCTCTATGGTTCGGACTATTACGAAAGTTGCGACATGGACGATGCCATGCACCCGCAGACCATCGTCGCGCATCAATTGAACGGCGAACCGCTACCCGAACGCAATGGCGCCCCGCTCCGCCTGCGGATCGAGCGCCAGCTCGGCTACAAGCATGCCAAATATCTGACCGCGATCGAACTGGTCGCCAGCCTCGACGATATTGGCGGCGGCAAGGGCGGTTATTGGGAGGACCGCGCCGGCTATCAATGGTATGCGGGGATCTAGCGGCAAGCCGCTGGCCGATTGACAGCCTGCGATCGCACCTTCAGACTTCGCGCCGACGCGCCGGAGTGTAATCCAAAAGGAATTTGCTGCCGATGTGGCTGCTCGACAAACTGCTCACCAAAGTGATCCGCAACGGTCGGCTGGAAGTCACCGACCACGACGGCAAGCACTATGCCTACGGCTCGGGTGAAGAACCGCCGATCCGCCTGCGCTTCACCCATCCCAAGGCAGCCAGGCACATCGCCCGCTATCCGCAGCTGGGCGCGGGCGAAGCCTATATGCGCGGCTGGCTGGTGATCGAGCCGCCGCATGACGTACGCGACCTGGTGCTGTTCTTCACCAGTCAGGCCAAGTCCGCTGGCGGCGAGCGGGTGCTCAAACCGCAAGGCACCGTCTCGCGCCTGACGCAGATGGCCGTCGCCAAGGCCGACAGCATCAACCTGCCCGGCAAGGCGAAGCGCAACGCCAAGCATACCTACAACATGACCCGCCGCCTGTACGAGCTGTTCCTCGACGAGGATCGCCAGTACACGATGGCGTATTGGCGCGGCGACCCGGAGGCGACGACCCTTGAAAAGGCGCAGCTCGACAAGAAGGCGCTGATCGCGGCCAAGCTCTACATGCAGCATTCCAGCGAGTTCGGGAGGCCGATGAAGGTGCTCGACATTGGCTGCGGCTGGGGCGGCCTCGCGCTCTATCTGAACAAGCATTACGATTGCGAGGTATTGGGCATCGCGCTGGCGGAGGACCAGATCGCCTTCTGCCGTGAACGCGCCAAGGCACTGGGTGTCGACGACAAAGTCAGGTTCGAACTGCTCGACTATCGCGAGGTCGAGGGCCAGTTCGACCGCATCACCTCGATCGGCATGATCGAACATGTCGGCACGCCCCATTTCCCGCAGTATTTCGGCAAGACCTACGATCTGCTCGCCAATGACGGCGTGTCCTTCCTCCACACCTGCGGGCGCGTCGGCCCGCCGGGCTATACCGATGCCTGGACGCGCAAATACATCTTCCCCGGCGGCTATATCCCGGCGCTGTCGGAACTGGTGGTGGAGAGCGAGAAGGCTGGCTGGCAGGTGATGGACGTCGAAGCCATGCGCTTCCATTACTCCTACACGCTCGCCGAATGGTACAGGCGCACCTGCCTGCACGAGGAAGAGATCGTCGCCATGTATGACGAGCAGTTCTTCCGCATGTGGCAATTCTATCTTGCCGGGGCCGAGCAAAGCTTTCGCCACGGCACGATGGTCAACTGGCAGATCCAGTTCGTGAAGGACCGCGCCGCCCTGCCGATGACCCGTGACTATATGGAGATCGAGGCGAAGCGGCTGCGCGAGAGCGAGGAACCGCCGCAATGGCACCTCGACCCGGCATTGCAGCAGGCGGCAGAGTAGTCGCGGAGTAGTCACGGAGTAGTCACAGGGCACTTTCCGCAATAGGGGCCGCAAGATGTCCGCCCCGCACGCCAATCCTCCGGCCCGACCCCTGACCCGCGCCAGCATCTTCGCGCAGGCCTGGCCGATCATGCTCGGGCAGGCCTCGGTGCCGCTGGTCGGGATCGTCGATACTGCCGTGATCGGGCGCACCGGCGACTCTACGGCGCTGGCGGGCGTGGCGTTGGGTGCCTCGATCGTGATGCTGGTGTTCTGGGCCTTCGGCTTCCTCAGGATGGGGATGACCGGCCTCACCGCACAGGCACAAGGGTCAGGCGAGAGGGGCGAAGTGGAGGCGCTGTTGCTGCGCGCCCTTGTCATCGGTCTCGTACTTGGCCTGCTGCTGCTGGCACTGCAATGGCCGATCCGACAGGCTGCGCTGGCAATCATGGCCGGCGGTCCCTCTGTCGATGGCGAGGCCTCGGGCTACATGTCCGGACGCTTCCTCGGCGCACCGGCCACGCTGGCGGTCTATGCGATCAATGGCTGGCTGCTCGGCCTTGGCCGCACGCGCGAGGCGCTGGCGCTGCAGATCGCGATGAACGTGGCCAATATTGGCCTCGACGTGGGGTTCGTCTGGGGGCTCGGCATGGGTGCCTATGGCGTCGGTCTCGGCACGGCCTGCGCGGAAGGCGCGGCGCTGGTGCTGGGCCTGTGGCTGGTTGGCCGGGTGGCAGGGGCCAATGTGCTCGCCATGATCGTCCGCACCCCGCGCAACCTGCTCCTCGACCGTGCACGGCTCGCCCGCCTGTTCGCGGTCAATCGCGACATCATGATCCGCACCATCGCACTCCTTGCGCTGATGACATGGTTCGCCAATGGGGGCGCACGGCAGGGGGCCACGACACTGGCGGCCAACCATGTGCTGCTGCAATTCGTCAGCGTCTCCGCCTTTATCCTCGATGCCTTCGCCTTCACCGCAGAGGAACGCGTGGGCAGCGCCATCGGCCATAACGACAAGGCGCGGTTCCTGCGCGCGATCCGCCTGACGGGGGAGTTCTCGCTCGCCAGCGGCGCGGTGCTCGCCCTCATCTTCCTGCTGCTCGGCGGGCTGGTGATCGACCTGATCGCGACCGACCCGGAGGTGCGCCGGACCGCCCTCACCTTCCTGCCGTTCGCCGCGGCGATCCCGCTGATCGGCATGCCCAGTTGGATGCTTGACGGCATCTTCATCGGCGCGAGTTACGGCAGGGCGCTGAGGAATGCAGCGCTGGCCGCCACGGCGCTCTATATCGCGCTCGACCTTGCGCTGCGCCCGTTCGGCAATTGGGGCGTATGGATCGCGATGAGCACCAGCTACCTGTTGCGCGCAGGCGCATTGGCGGTTTATTTTCCACGCCTGCTCAAGGACATGGAATCGCCCGCCGACAAGGATACGAGCCAGACAGCATGACATCTTTGGGAAATTTTGGGCGCATGATCGCCGCACTCGTGCTGGCGCTGGCCGGGCTTGCTCTCGCTACGCCCGCCGCCGCGCAGGTGCAGGTCAGCTTCCACAGCTTCAATGGCTCGATCTTTTTTGGCCGCTATCCGCATACGTTCGTGGTGTTCGAAGGACAGCTCGACACCGGTGACCGGATCGACGAGAATTTCGGCTTCTCGGCCAAGAGCACCACGGCTGCCATGACCTCCAAACCCGCCGAACACGAGATCATCGTCGAGACCGCCAAGCAGATCGCGCGCACGAACCGGCACTTCACGGTTACGGTTTCCGATGCCAAATATCGCGAGCTGCGTGCCGAGGTCGAACGCTGGCGCAACCATCCGGGCAAGTTCTACGATCTGGACGAGAACAATTGCATCCATTTCGTCGCCGCGATGGCGCGGATGGTCGGCCTGCAAGCCGATGTGCCCGAGGACTATCTGAAGAAGCCCAAAGCGTGGCTCAACTATATCACTCGTCTCAATCCCGATCTGGGGGCGGAGGAAATAGACTGACTCAGCCGCGTCGGTCACCTTTGCCCGTTGCGGCACCGCGCCGCTGCTGTTAACCGCCCGCCACCTCATCAAGCGGAGCGGTACATGTCCGACATCAAGAAGGTCGTCCTTGCATATTCGGGTGGTCTCGACACCAGCGTCATCCTCAAATGGCTGCAGGTGACCTATAATTGCGAGGTCGTGACCTTCACCGCCGACCTCGGTCAGGGCGAGGAACTGGAACCGGCCCGCGCCAAGGCCAAGCTGATGGGCCTGCCCGATGCAAACATCTATATCGACGACCTGCGCGAGGAATTCGTGCGCGACTTCGTCTTCCCGATGTTCCGTGCCAATGCCCGCTACGAAGGCGATTACCTCCTCGGCACCTCGATCGCGCGACCGCTGATTTCCAAGCGCCTGGTCGAGATCGCGCACGAGACCGGCGCCGATGCCATCGCGCATGGCGCGACCGGCAAGGGCAACGATCAGGTCCGTTTCGAACTGTCGGCCTATGCGCTCGACCCGAATATCAAGGTCATCGCCCCGTGGCGCGACTGGGACCTGACCAGCCGCACCGCGCTCATTGCATGGGCCGAAGCGCACCAGATTCCGGTGCCCAAGGACAAGCGCGGCGAAAGCCCGTTCTCGACCGACGCGAACCTCCTGCACACCTCGTCCGAGGGCAAGGTGCTGGAAGATCCGTGGGAGGAGGTCCCCGATTATGTCTTCTCGCGTACCGTCAATCCCGAGGATGCGCCCGATAGCCCTGAATATATCGAGATCGGCTTCGAGAAGGGCGATGGCGTTTCCTTGAACGGCGAGGCGATGAGCCCCGCCACGTTGCTGACCGCGCTCAACGAACTGGGCCGCAAGCACGGCATCGGTCGGCTCGATCTGGTCGAGAACCGCTTCGTCGGCATGAAGAGCCGCGGCATGTACGAGACGCCGGGCGGCACGATCTACGCGGTGGCGCATCGCGGGATCGAAAGCATCACGCTCGATCGCGGTGCCGCTCATCTGAAGGACGAGCTGATGCCGAAATATGCCGAGCTGATCTATAACGGCTTCTGGTTCGCTCCCGAGCGCGAGATGCTGCAAGCCGCTATCGACCACAGCCAGGAGAAGGTGTCGGGCGTGGTGCGGCTGAAGCTCTACAAGGGTTCGGCGGTGCTGGTTGGTCGCAAGAGCGCCAACTCCCTCTATTCCGAACGTCACGTCACGTTCGAGGACGATGCCGGCGCCTA
>DDNW01000073.1:0-311 GCA_002341345.1 Erythrobacter sp. UBA2510 | reverse complement strand
CGCCTACGACCAGAAAGACGCGGCGGGTTTCATCAAGCTCAACGCGCTGCGCCTGCGGCTGCTGGCCCAAAGAGATTCCGGCCGGGATCGTGGATAGGAAACCGTCGCTAAGAGGTCCAAATTTTCCCTTTGCAGCGCAGCATTTACGCTGCATTCGCGAGAAAACCTGGTAAGTTGCGGCGAGCCGTTGACTTATCCACTCGTGTCCACTGGCAAATGGACAAAAAGTGGATAAGTGGGCCATGTTGAGCTTGCCCGACTCAGGGCTCAAGCGCATTCTCCATACATCGATCAGGAACACCGGATCGAAG
>DDNW01000100.1:2927-3076 GCA_002341345.1 Erythrobacter sp. UBA2510 | reverse complement strand
TACACGCACAAGACGCTGTCGGGGAACTTCGTCGTCAAGAACCCCTATCTGGAAAAGCTGCTCGACAAGAAGAGCAAGAATTCCACCAATGTCTGGAACTCGATCCTCGAGAAGGGCGGCAGCGTCCAGCATCTCGATTTCCTGACGCC
>DDNW01000100.1:517-2736 GCA_002341345.1 Erythrobacter sp. UBA2510 | reverse complement strand
CAGCGCTGGCTGCTCGAATTCGCGGCCGACCGCGCGCCCTTCATCGACCAGGCGCAGTCGCTGAACCTGTTCATCCCGGCCGATGTCGACAAGTGGGACCTGATGATGCTGCACTTCCAGGCGTGGGAGAAGGGCATCAAGTCGCTCTATTACCTGCGGTCGAAGTCGGTGCAGCGCGCCGGTTTCGCGGGCGGGGTGGAGGCGGACAACACCGCCGACCCGGCGAAATACGAACTGCCGACGACCGATTACGACGAGTGCCTCGCCTGTCAGTGAGGATCGTCTGATGAGTTTTTCTCGCAGGGCTTTTGGGGCCGTCGCACTGGGTGCGGCGGTCCTTTTGCTCTCCGCCTGCGCCAGCCAGATCGAAGCTGGTGTCTCCACCGCCGAGGACGTGCCCGGTTTCTGGTGGGGGGTGTGGCATGGCTTCGTCTTCCCGTGGGCGTGGATCGGCTCGCTCTTCTCCAACGATATCGCGGTCTATGCCGTGCCCAATCGCGGCGGCTGGTACGATTTCGGCTTCTTCCTCGGCATTACCGTGCTGGGCGGGGGCAGCTTCTTCGGATCGAAAAAGCGCAAGGCGCGCGACTAGGAACGCCGCCACCTAGCCCCAATGGGCATTCGTTGCTGACCCGCCACTCGTGATACGTAGGAATACGTCGTCACGGAGGGTGGACCATGACACGACCAGTTGTCGCTTTAATATCGGCCTTGGCGCTTGCCTGCGGATTGCTCGCCGCCTGTTCAGACGGGGTGGAACTCTCCGAGCCCGACCCACTGGCGACTTCACTGGCGAACGGGCGCTGGGTCGATCTGACCCACACGCTGTCCGAAGATGCGGTGTTCTGGCCGACCGCGCCCGAATATAGCCATGAAGAGGCTGCCTTTGGCATGACCGAGGGCGGATACTTCTATTCTTCCTACAACCTCCACCTGTCCGAGCATGGCGGGACGCATCTCGACGCGCCGATCCATTTCGCCGAAGGGCGCCAGACGGCGGACGAAGTCCCGCTCTCGAGCCTGATCGGCCCGGCGGCCGTGCTCGACGTCAGCCAGCAGGCCAATGCCGACCGCGATTATCTCGTCACCGTTGCCGATATCGAGGCGTGGGAGGCCGCGCATGGCGAACTGGCCGATGGCACGATCCTGCTGATCCGCACTGGCTTCGACCGCTACTGGCCCGACCGGCAGGGTTATCTCGGCACCGTGCTGCGCGGGGAAGAGGGCGTCGCGGGCCTGAACTTCCCCGGCATTGCGGAAGAGGCGGCGCATTTCCTCGTCGAATATCGCGATCTCGCCGCCGTCGGGATCGACACGGCCAGCCTCGACAACGGGCCTTCCAAGGATTTTCAGGCGCATCGCATCCTGCTGGGGGCAAATGTCCCCGGTTTCGAGAACGTCGCCAACCTGGGCGAATTGCCCGCGATCGGGGCGATGGTGATTGCCCTGCCGACCAAGGTGGCGGGCGGCAGCGGCGCGCCCTTGCGGATCGTCGCCAATATCCCGGCGGCGCGCGGCAAGTGACGGGATAGCGCCCGTCAGGCTCGACTCGTCCGGATTGGCGAGTTCTATCCGAAAAAACCCGTGGAATTGTACAAATGCGACTTGCTTGCCGCGTGGCAATCGGCATTAATCATGCAATAGCGAATCTGGCGCACTCCCCTCCACCCGGGTCGAGTTCGTCATACCGCCCGGTTTCCCGGCTTCCACCCAGCCGGGATGCCGGGCGGTTTTCATTTGGCGGCGCGTCAAATTTTTCGGACCGGCACAAGTCCTTCAAAACAAACGTCTAACGCATAATTGCGCCGGGTTTTGTGAAGGGAATTTTTACCATTCCCGCACTAGGGCTGCACGCATGAGCGGCAAACCTGACAATATCCCGACGCATCACGGCCAGGGCGAGATCAAGCTCTCGCGCTATTTCGTGCTGTATTCCACGCAGATCGCGTGGGTTGCGCTGGGCGTGGTGCTCTATTGGGACGCCTTCTGGCCTTCGACCTGTACGCCGCACAACCTGTGGCAGGTCTATGGCTGCTCGTTCCGCCTGCCCGAGAATGGTGGCTGGCAGGAAGCCGGCCTGCTGACCTGGCTGTGGGCGACGCCGCTGCTGGTGCTGCTCGACGTGGCGCGCCGCTTCGGCAAGAACAAGGACTAGGTCGCTTGGAAATTCAGCCCTGACGGGCTGCAATGGCGTGTTTGCGCGCTTCCGGTGCTCACGA
>DDNW01000100.1:0-365 GCA_002341345.1 Erythrobacter sp. UBA2510 | reverse complement strand
CTTTGGCCAGCTTCGCTTCCGCCGCGCCATCTTCTGAATGTCGATCCGCCTCGGGGTCGGGCCGCAGCTTGCCTGCGCGCCGCCCCGTGCACTTTACCGGGCTTATCCCCGATTGATCGATGCCGCTTGCCTCCAAATCCGAACCGTGATTCCCTATATGAGTCGTTCGCGCTCACTCCAGGGGAACACAACATGTCGCTGCTCGAAGCCCGCAAGACCTACAAGCCCTTTGAATACCCATGGGCTTACGAGTTCTGGAAGCGGCAGCAGCAGGTCCACTGGATGCCCGAGGAGGTGCCGCTGGGCGAGGATTGCCGCGACTGGGCGCAGAACCTCACCGATCACGAGCGCAATTTGCTCACGCA
>DDNW01000015.1 GCA_002341345.1 Erythrobacter sp. UBA2510 | reverse complement strand
CCGACCTGCCTCTGGCGCGCGGCAGGAAATGAAGGACCAGGGCAAATGAACCTGATTCAGCAGCTCGAGGCCGAAGCCATCGAGAGCCTCGGGAAAGAGATTCCCGAATTCCGTGCCGGCGATACGCTGCGCGTAGGCGTGCGCGTCGTCGAGGGCGAGCGTACCCGTGTCCAGAACTTCGAGGGCGTATGCATCGCCCGTTCGAACCGGGGCATCAACAGCAATTTTACCGTCCGCAAGATCAGCTTCGGCGAAGGTGTGGAGCGTGTCTTCCCGCTATACTCGCCGAACGTCGAAAGCGTGACCGTGGTGCGCCGCGGCGTCGTGCGTCGTGCGAAGCTGTATTATCTGCGTGGGCGTACCGGTAAGCGTGCGCGTATTGCCGAGCGGCGTGACAATACCGGCCAGTAAGGGCTGTCTTCACTTAGTGGGGGATCCACCTCGCGACAAAAAGGGCGGCTCCCCACCACGGGAAGCCGCCCTTTTCGTATGTCGAGTATCGAGCGGACGAGGCGGCGGGGACCAGGGATGCCCGTGTAACCGCCTTCTTTGATTAAGAATGACGGTAGACAGTTAACACCGGGCTAATGGCCATGGTTAATTCGAGATTACTTGAGCCAGATGGCGGGAACGACAGGTAGGTCGATGGCGGAAGGAAAACTCGGCTTCAATGCGGCCTGGGCGATGGCCATGGGTGGCATGATCGGCGGCGGGATCTTCGCGACTTTGGGCGTGGTGATCTCGCTGGCGGGGGCATGGGCGTGGCTGAGCTTCGTCATCGGTGGCGTCGTCGCGCTGCTGACCGGGCAGGCCTATGCGCGGCTGACCGTGCATTTCGGCCAGCAGGGCGGGGCTTATCGCTTCCTAATCGAAACCGGACATGAGCGGTTCGCGGCACCTGTCGCCTGGGTGCTGATCCTCGGCTACACGCTCACCGTCTCGGTCTATGCCTTCACCTTCGGAGCCTATCTGGCCAATGCGCTGGGCGGCCCGGAATGGCTCGCACCTGCCGCTGCGTTGGCCGCGATTACCGTGCTGGCCGGCGTTAACTTGATGGGCGTGGGCGAAGCGGCGGGCGTCGAGATCGTTGCTGTGTGGGGAAAGCTCGCCGTGCTTGCCGCGCTCGCGCTGTTCGGGCTCGTGCGCTGGCAGCCGGACATGCTGGCGCTGAGTGGGACAGAGCCGGGCTTTGTCGGGGCGATGGTGGGCGCGGCCTCTGTGTTCATGGCCTATGAGGGCTTCCAATTGCTTGCCTATGATTATGGCCAGATGGCCGATCCGGCGCGTATTCTCAGCCGCGCGGTGCCGCTGGCGATCATCTGCACGATCGTCGTCTATGTCGGCGTTGCGCTGGGCACCGCCATGCTGATCGGCGCGGCAACGATCGTGGATGACAAGGAGGTCTCGCTGGCCGAGGCGGGCCGCGAGGCGCTGGGACAGCCGGGCTTTATCGGCGTGACCGTCGCTGCCGCGCTGTCGACGGCATCGGCAATCAACGCCACCCTGTTCGCGACCGCGCGCCTGTCGCGCGACGTGGCCAAGGACGGCTCGCTCCCTGCCGTTTTCGGCAAGGCAGACAAGGAAGGCGTTCCCTACGCCGGTGTAATCATCATCAGCGCCATTGCCGGGGCACTAGCCTTGCTTGGCGGCCTCCAGAACCTCGTGCAGGGGGCGAGCTTCGTTTTCCTGGGCGTGTTCGGCCTGGTCAACTGGCTAAGCTGGCGCACCATCACCAAGGCTCGCTGGCAGGCGATGGCAGGGATGATCGGAGCAGGTTCGGCGGCATTAGTGCTTGCCGTGCATTTCATGGGCTTTATCTGACGCGGCCCTAAGCAGGAGTTTTGAAGACATGGGTTACAAGGTTGCAGTGGTCGGAGCGACGGGGAATGTCGGGCGCGAAATGCTCGCCATTCTGGCCGAGCGCGAATTCCCGATGGACGAGGTCGCGGCGGTCGCCTCCTCGCGCAGCCAGGGCATGGAGATCGAGCTGGGCGACACCGGCAAGATGCTCAAGTGCAAGAGTCTCGAACATTTCGACTTTACCGGATGGGACATCGCGCTGTTCGCGGCGGGCTCCGGCCCGACCAAGGAATATGCGCCCATGGCGGCGGCAGCGGGCTGCGTGGTGATCGACAATTCCTCGCTCTACCGCATGGACCCGGACGTGCCGCTGATCGTGCCTGAGGTGAACCCGGACGCGATCGACGGCTACAAGAAGCGTAACATCATCGCCAATCCCAATTGTTCGACCGCGCAAATGGTCGTGGCGCTCAAGCCGCTCCACGATGCGGCCAGGATCAAGCGCGTCGTCGTTTCGACCTATCAGTCGGTTTCGGGCGCGGGCAAGGCAGGCATGGACGAATTGTTCGAACAGAGCCGCAACATCTTCGTCGGCGATCCGGCCGAGCCAAAGAAGTTCACCAAGCAGATCGCCTTTAACGTCATTCCGCATATTGACGTCTTCATGGATGACGGCTCGACCAAGGAAGAGTGGAAGATGGTGGTCGAGACCAAGAAGATCCTCGACCCCAAGATCAAGCTCAACGCCACTTGCGTGCGCGTGCCGGTGTTCGTCGGCCATTCCGAGGCGATCAATATCGAGTTCGAGAACGAGATCAGCGCCGAACAGGCGGCCGACATCCTGCGCGAGGCACCCGGCATCATGCTGGTCGACAAGCGCGAGGACGGCGGATACGTCACGCCGGTGGAATGTGTCGGCGACGGCGCGACCTATATCAGCCGTCTGCGCGAGGATCCGACGGTCGAGAACGGCCTGACTTTGTGGTGCGTCTCGGACAATCTGCGCAAGGGCGCGGCGCTGAACGCGGTACAGATCGCCGAACTGCTGGGACGGCGGCACCTGAAGAAAGGCTGATCTATGCGCGCTGCTGCTCTGCTGCTCCTGCCCCTTTCCCTGGCCCTTGCCGCCTGTTCGCCGGGCGGGGAGGGAGAGCAGGCGCAGCAGCAGCCGGATTCGCCGGTCGCGGTCGACAAGCTCAAACATCTCGTCGATCTGGAAGCGGTCGGGCTGTCCGTCCCACCGCAGGCTGGTGACGAGCAGATGGACGTGCCGTTCGGTTCGCGCCGTGCGGCGGCCGAGGCGACGCTGGCGAGTGTATTGGGTGAAGTGCTGGAAACCGGCGCCAACGCCGAATGCCCCGCCGGACCGGTCGAGACCACCAGCTATGAAGGGCTGACGCTCAATTACCAGGAGGGGGTCTTTGTCGGCTGGATGGCGACAGCGCCCTATCTCCCGCCTCAGGGGCGTAGGGAATTGGCGGGCCGAGACGATTTGACGCTTGTGGAAGACAGCACGCTGGGCGAGGAATTCGCGATCGGCGACCCGGCGGCCCTGTCGATCTCGGGCTTGTTCGATGGCGCCGGGGACGATGCGCGCGTTGCTCGTATGTGGGCGGGCGTGAACTGCATCTTCCGGTGAGTGAGATCTTCGCAAGCTTCGACGGCACCCGATTGGCGGTGCATCGGATAGGGCCGGATGACGGAGGAGGCAGGCCCGTCCTGCTGCTGCACGGCCTGTTCTCCAGCGCGCAGATGAACTGGATCAAGTTCGGCCATGCCGCGCAACTGGCGGATGCCGGGTTTGACGTGATCATGCCCGACCTGCGCGCCCATGGACAGAGCGCCGCGCCGCACGATCCCGAAAACTATCCGCCTGACGTGCTGGTGAAAGATGTCCTCGCACTGGTCGAAGGACTGGGGCTGACCGATTACGATCTCGTTGGCTTCTCGCTTGGCGCGCGAACGTCGACCAGCGCGGTGATCGCCGGGCTGACGCCCCGCCGACTGGTGCTGGCGGGGATGGGGCTGGAGGGACTGGCGGGCTGGCACAAGCGTTCGGCCTTCTTCATCGACGCGATCGATCGCTTCGACGAGATCAAGCATGGCGACCCTGCCTTCATGGCGCGTCAGTTCATGAAGACGATGAAGGTCGACCGGGTCGCAACCCGACTACTGCTGGAATCGGTTGCGGATGTGGCCGTTGAGGGTCTTTCGCGCATCACCATGCCGACCCTGATCCTGTGCGGCGAGGACGATCAGGACAACGGCTCACCGCAAAAGCTGGTCACGGAACTGCCCGATGCGCAGCTCGAGCTGATCCCCGGCCATCACATGAGCAGCGTGACCGAACGCGCCATGGGTGAGAGAATCACCAGCTTCCTATCCGTCAGCAGGGATTGAGGAGACAAGGCCATGTCAGCGCGACTGGTCGAGATATTCCTTCCCGAAGAGCAGATTGGTCTGCTCGAAACAATCCTGACGCGCCATACGCGGCGTTTCTGGCGCGAAAGCGTTCCTGGGCGCCCTGAGAAATACAGCTGCATCGTGCAGCAACGCTATACCGAGCGATTGCTTGACGATCTGGGCGACAATTTCGGCGATGTCGAAACCTTCACGGCCTATGTCCTCGAACTCGAGGCTGTCGTCCCCCCGGTGATCGAGTCCGCCGAAACCGAGCTGCGTCCACCCGGTCAGCTGCGCCCGCCCACCGCGATCGAGCGCTTCTTCACCCGCGATCGGATCAGCACGGACGAGCTTTACGATGACATTGCCGAATCGCTCAAGATCAGGCCGGATTTCCTCGTTACGGTCCTGCTTTCCTCTGTCATTGCAGGGCTGGGGATGCGCAGCGGGCAGACGGCGGTCGTAATCGGGGCGATGATCATTGCGCCCTTGCTGGGGCCGACCATGGGCGCCGCGCTGGCTGCTACGGTGGGCGACCGGCGCATGGGCAGGGCGGCGGGCGCGGCTCTCGTAACAGGTGCCCTCGTCGCCGTACTTGCCGGGATGCTTGTGGGGTGGAGTGTGGAGATCGACCCGGCCTTGCCTGAATTGCGGAATCGAACAATCGTGCAGCCGGCGGATATTGCGCTGGCGCTGGCCTGCGGAGCCGCCGGCGTGCTTGCCTTCAGCCGTGCGGCTTCGCTGACGCTGGTCGGGGTGATGGTGGCAGTGGCGCTGGTGCCGCCGCTGTCAGCTGCGGGCATCTATATCGCTGCGGGAAATACAGCGCTTGGGCTGGATGCCCTTTTCCTGTTTGCCATCAATCTGGTCTGCGTGAACGTGGCCGGGATTGCCACATTCCTGGTTCAGGGACTTCCACCGCGCGACTGGCGCATGACGAGCGGGATTCTGGCGGTCTGGGTGCTGTTGCTGTTACTTCTTACCTCCTTGATGGCGGGGAGGCTGGTGCTGGGGATTGGAGCGTTCTGACGCATCGCAGGACATAACTGCGCACGGTTGTGACCTGCAAGGCCCGCCCCGCAGGCAAAAGCAGACCTGCAAAACAAAAAGGGCGCCATCCCGGCAGGATAGCGCCCTTTCTTGTCTCGTAGTGGAGGAGGAGGATCAGGCTTGCTCGCCGTCCTCGTCCGCAACGTCTTCAGCCGGAGCTTCGTCGGTCGGCAGTTCGCCCAGCTCACGGTCGGGATCGAGCGCTTCGGTGAAGCCCTCGGTCTCGTTGCGCTCTTCCTCGAACATCGTGGCGAGGATGTCGATGCCCTGGCTCTGCAGCTCGGCTTCGTCGTCCGAACGGGCGACATTGGCCTTGACCGTCACCTCGACTTCGGGGTGGAGCGAGATGGTCACGTCGAACATGCCGATGGTCTTGATCGGCGCGCCCATGATGACCTGGCGCTTGTCGATCGCATGACCCTTCTCGGTCAGTGCCTGTGCCACATCGCGAACATTGACCGAACCGTAAAGCTGGCCCGAGTTCGAGGCAGCGCGGATCAGCGTGATCTCGACGCCTGCGACCTTGGAGCCCTGCTTCTCGGCATCGGTCCGCTTCTCGGCATTTTCGGCCTCGAGACGGTCGCGATTGGCTTCGAAGACCTTGCGGTTGGCTTCGTTGGCGCGCAGCGCCTTCTTCTGCGGGAGCAGGAAGTTGCGGGCATAGCCGTCACGCACGGTGACGACATCACCGATCATGCCGAGATTGGCCACGCGTTCCAGGAGGATGATTTCCATGACGAATGTCCTCCTTATTTCACGATGTAGGGGAGCAGGCCGAGGTGGCGGGCGCGCTTGATCGCCTTGGCCAGCTCACGCTGCTTCTTCGCCGAAACCGCGGTGATGCGGCTGGGCACGATCTTGCCGCGTTCGGACATGAAGCCCTGCAGCAGGCGGACGTCCTTGTAGTCGATCTTCGGCGCATCCTTGGCGGCGAAGGGGCACGACTTGCGACGACGGAAAAACGGACGAGACATCAGTTACGGTCCTCCCGGTCGGTGCGGCGCTTACGGTCGCGCTCATTCTTGCGCATCATGGCCGAGGGGCCGTCCTCGTGCTCTTCCACCGCGATGGTGAGCCAGCGGATGATGTCTTCGTTGATACGGTTCTGACGCTCCAACTCGGCGATCAGCGATCCCGGACCCTCGATATTGAGCATCACGAAATGCGCCTTGCGGTTGCGGTCGATCTTGTAGGCGAGGCTCTTGAGGCCCCAGGTCTCGGTCTTCACGACCTTGCCCTCGTTCGCTTCCACGATTTCCGTGGCGGCGGCGGCAAGCGCATCGACCTGAGCCTGGCTCAAATCCTGACGCGCGAGAAAAACATGCTCGTAAAGAGCCATGTCACGCTTCCTTTCACTTCATGCCGATCGCTGGCTGATCCGTCCGGATGACGGGGCCCCTCCGGCTTTCTTGGGTGTCCCGGCAGACCCACAGGGCCGCTGGGAAGGCGCGCACATAGCGGAAAGGGGCGCGATTGCAAGCTTTGCCTGACCTGTTCAGAACCGCCTGGGTGCCCATGGCGTCAAAGACGCAAATGCCCTTATGGCACATCGTCGGCCTTGATGCGTTGGCAAATACGGACCGAACCTGACGTCATTACCCAACGGAGACCTGTATGCCCGGCGGCCTCGTAGCCCTGTTAGACGACGTAGCGGTGATTGCCCGCGCTGCCGCCTCCTCGCTCGACGATGTCGGCGTGGCGGCAAGCAAGGCCGGGTCCAAGACGGCCGGCGTGGTGATCGATGATGCGGCGGTTACGCCATCCTATGTCACCGGCCTTACGCCAGAGCGCGAACTGCCGCTGATTGCCAATATCACCAAGGGCAGTCTCAAGAACAAGCTGCTGTTCCTGCTGCCGGGCGCGCTGCTGCTGAGCGAGTTCCTGCCCTGGGCGATCATCCCGATCCTGATGTGTGGCGGGGCCTATCTCAGTTACGAAGGCGCGGAAAAGATCGTCGAGAAGCTGGGCGGGGAAAAGCACGGCAAGACGCTGGAGGATCCAATCACAGATCCGGTCCAGTTCGAGAAGGAGCGGACCGCGGGCGCGATCCGCACCGACATGATCCTGAGCGCCGAGATCATGGCGATCACGCTCAACGAAGTCGCGGCCGAGACTCTGCTCACCCGCGCGGTTGTGCTTGCGCTGGTCGGCGTGGCGGTGACCGTGTTCGTCTATGGCGCGGTCGCGATCATCGTAAAGATGGACGATATCGGGCTGCACCTTTCGAAAAAGGATTCGAGCGCCGCGCAGGGCTTCGGGCGGTTCCTGCTCGCGGCCATGCCGAAATTGCTGACGACCCTGTCCTTCGTCGGGACCATTGCCATGCTGTGGGTTGGCGGCGGCATCATCCTGCATGGGTTGGAGGAGCTGGGGCTGCACTTCCCTGCTGATGTCGCGCATGGGTTCCAGCACTGGGTAGAGCAGGCAAGCGGCGCGCTGGGCGGTGTGCTCGGCTGGATTGCCTATGCCACGGCGTCAGCCATTGCCGGCTTGGCGCTCGGTTTCGTGCTGGTCTTCGTGTTGCACAAGGTGCTGGGGCTGGGCGGACATGATGCGCCTGCCGAAGCCGAGGGCGCGCACTGACGCCTGCCGGTTACGATCAGGCGACGGCGCGGCGCATCCGGCGCAATTCGTCGATCCACAGATCGACATTTTCCCAGACATGGCCATCGACCGCCTCGACCCGGCCATCGGGGTGGATCACGTTCCAGCTGTCGTCCTCGGCGGCGCGCGGGTCGATCACCAGCGGGGTCAGCCCGCGCTCGGCACCGATCTGCCAGCCGATGATATTGGCCTTGATCAGCTCGACCTGGTTGTCGTCGAAATAGGCATGCACGAGATAGGTGCCCGGCGCTGCCGGCAACATGCCCACGCCACCGGGACGATACGACTTGACCATGGCTTGCTCCCTCTGTCTCGGCGGATGAGGGTGAATAGCGGGCAAAGGGTTTCAAAAGGCTTGATTTGCGGGCCGGTCAGAGCCCCGATTACAGGCCCTGCAGCAGTTTTTGCGCAAAAGTGGTCAGCGTGTCGTCGCGCGCGCCCATCACCACGATCCGGTCGCCGGGGCGGGCAAGCGCCCAGATACGCTCCCGGCATTCCTCGCGCGTCGGGTAGTATTCGGCGCTGCCGCCCGCTTCCTCGATCAGGCGCACGATCCGCTCGCTCCCTTCAGAACGATCGACCGTGCCGCCGAAATAGACCGGGTCGCACAGCAAAGTGTGGTCTTCCGGGCCAAGTTCCCTGGCAAAAGTCTTCGCGAGTTCGTGGCCCATCTGGCGCAAGGGCCCGTAGCCATGCGGCTGGAAGAAGGCGATGACGCGGCCCGGCTGCGCTTTCAGCGTGCGCAGGGTGGCGCGGCATTTTTCCGGGTTGTGGCCGAAATCGTCGATTACGGTCATGCCATGCGGGCTGGTGCCGATAATGTCGAAGCGGCGCGCAAGCCCTTCGAAACTGGCGAGGGCGATGACTGCATCCTCGATGTCGATGCCCGAGGCCACGGCCCCGGCAATGGCCGCAAGCGCATTGGAAAGGTTGTGCTGCCCGGGCATCTTCAGCTGCAGCGGGTGGCCGACATCCTCGCGCCGGTCGACCAGCAGGGCGGCGACGCCGTCCTGTTCTTCGACGATGGTGCCCGGTTCGATCCCGATATCGGCCTTTGGGTGGTCGATGCCGTAGGAAATGACCCGCTTCGCACGCGGGGCGAGCAGGCGCGCTTCCTCATTGTCGAAATTGACCACCGCCGTCTGTGCCTTGGCGATGAAGCGGGTAAACAGGCCACGCAATTCGTCGAGGCTCTTGTGGTCGAGGCTGACATTGAGCAGCACCGCGATATGCGGGTTGTAGAGCTCGATCGAGCCATCGCTCTCGTCAATTTCGCTGACAAAGACCTTGCCATCGCCGACAACCGCACTGGCGAAGGGCTCTTGCGGCGAGACGAAGTTCTTCATCACCGCGCCGTTCATGATCGTCGGCCGCTTGCCGCGACGCGCGAGAATCCAGCCGAGCATGCCGGTGGTGGTCGATTTTCCGCTGGTTCCGGCGACCCCGAGCGATACCGAGGCGGCATTGAACAGGCCCGAGAGCAGTTCGGCGCGGCTCTGGCGCGGGCAGCCAAGCATCCGGCCCTTGACGATCTCGGGCACGCTGTCTTCAATCGCGGCGGAGGCCACCAGCACCTGATCCTTCGATGCGACGCCGCTGCCGTCCTGCGGGAAGAGCGTGAAACCCTTGGCCTTGAGCCAGGCGAATTTTTCCGGCGTGCGCCCCTGATCCCAGGACCGGTCCGAGCCGGCGACCTCGGCGCCCAGACCCTTCACGATATTGGCGAGCGGCAACATCCCCGACCCGCCGATGCCGCAGAAGAAATAGCTCTGTCCTGAAAGTGGCGCGCGGGCCGTCGAATCAACCATTACCATCCTGCCTATTCGGGGTGTGGCGCTTTGTGAAGCGGATGGTAGAGGGTGGGGCATGACAACGCGCATCGCACTCCTCGCTCCCGGCAAGCCGATCAGGCGCGACCGAGCCGAGCGCGTCATGGCGCTGGCGGCGGCGGAATATCCCGATGTGGCGCTCTTTTTCCACGAGCAATGCTTCCTTGAAGAGGGGCATTTTGCAGGAAACGACGCGACGCGACTGGCCGCTTTGCTCGAATGCGCAAACGACCCTGAGGTCGATGCGATCTGGTTCGCCATGGGCGGCTATGGCGCGAACCGGATTGCCGCCGATGCGATTGCCGGAATGGGACCGGCGGCGCGCGACAAGACCTGGCTCGGCTATTCGGACAATGGCTATCTGCTCGGTGCGCTCTACCGCCACGGCATCGGCAGACCCGTCCATGGCCCGCTGGCAGGCGATATCCGCCGCGAGGGCGGGGAGGACACGGTGCGCCGGGTGCTCGATTTTCTCACTGGCAAAAGCGCCGCAC
>DDNW01000068.1 GCA_002341345.1 Erythrobacter sp. UBA2510 | reverse complement strand
CCGAATGTTCTGACGACGGACAGAGAGTTTAAACGATGTGCCGCCAGCCAAGTGGTTGGTGACACCCTCGTCGATGAAGACGACCTCGGCCTCGTTCCCGATACGCCGCACCTGCGTCAGCGTATTCGATGGAACCAGCCACCGCACATGCCCGAACGCCTCATACTGACTCGCGTGGGGGCATTTGCCGAGGTGCGGACATTTGATGTCCTGACCGTGGCCGCATAAGTCCTTGTGAACCGAGCCGCCAGCTTGGTGGACGGCCTCTGCAACCTCCGCCCGCGCACACATTCCCGGCTGCTGACGACCACGCCAGACCATCCACGGTAAGCCGACTTCCGATTCTTCGTCGAAGTCTTCCCAGCCAGTCCGGTCGAAGTATCGCCGTTCTTCCTCTTGAGCATTCAGGCGCTCTTGCAGTTCTTCGCATCGTTCGATGGATGGTGACATGATCACCGCATTGCGGCTCTCTCGCGTCGCTCTCTCGACGATCTGCTGCGTCTTGCCTGCGCCCAGCGGCACTTTGAACAGATAGGTGCCGGGAGCCTCTAGGATGCGCTCAAGTTCGCGCTCCATGCCGGCGTAGGCTTCTTCCACGGAACCCGCAGGCTCGATGTAGCGCGGCAAGCACCAGCCCGCCCTGTCGCTGTCACGAAATTTGAACTGCCGCCACATGCGCGCGGCCTCTGCTAACTCGTCTCCGCCTAGTCGCTTGATCGCATCAGCCGATGCACCGACGCGGTTCAGTTCGGCCATGAGCAGCGGGTAGGCTTCTGCCCAAGTCATGTTTCGATCACGCCAGCGCATCCGTGCAACCCAGTTATGGACGGCCTCTGTCCGGTATGACTCGGAATCGAATGCGTCCTTGTTCAATCGCGGCATGGCGGACGATGTGCCGCGCGTCGGCATAGTCTCGGCTTGTTCCAGAGTCTCGAACTCTGGCGGAAAGCGGAACGCTACCTGCTCATTCTCCCGCGCGCTGTAGAAGATGCGCTGTTTAAACGGATCGCCACCCTCGATGATCGGCGGCGCGACGAGCAGGAATTGGCCAAGGTTGCGGATACTCGTGTCGTAGGCCTCGCCAAGCACCCGCTCGTGAATCTCGTCGATGTAGTCGATCTCGTGCGGTTGGTATGGCCGATAGAGGGCTAGGTATAAGTGATAGCGGAGGCCGATGGCCTCACCATCCTTCGAGAAGCCAGCCGACGAGGACAGCACCGCGACATAGGAGAACTTCTCTGGCAGGTTGTGATAGTGCCGTATGTGCTTGTCGAGCACACCTTCGGGGTCGCGGATCAGATCTTCGCGGCTGTAGCCATCGAGCAACGGCGCACCATCGACCTCGCACACATAGACGCTGGTGGCGACCCGCTCGAAGTCGTCGCCCCTCCGCTCGCCATTGAGCGGCGCATCGTCCTTCCGGCTAGTCGGGATCAGTGCGTCACCGCGTTCCGCGTGGTAGCAAAGGAAGGAATAGATTTCGGCCGCGTTGTCTAGTTCGTTAGAGCGCACCGGCCGAAAGAGCATCCGCGTTGGCCAACGGGTCTGATCCGCTACGATGCGTTCGCCATCGACGGTAAGCCGCTTTGCTATCGGCTTGTGGTCCCATGAAGAGGCTATGGTGAACATGCGCGTTTACCGCGGCCTCACACCTGTCTCTCCGGTTGTCGTCTGCGAGTGGAATTCGTAAATTCGACGGGCGATAAGCAGACGATCACCGGGGAGGCGTGGCGAGAGCCGCGCCTCCTTTTCACATCACGGTTTCAACACGGTGGCTGCGCGCCCATGCGAGCACATCGTCTCGATCATAGCGCACCGTCTGTCTCGAAATCTGGATGAACGGCGGCCCCGTGCGCGCCTTGCGGGCGTTGAACAGCCACTCGGTCGAGAGGTCGAGCAGGTCGGCTACCTGCTTGGTTGTCATCAGGGGTGGGAGTTGCTGGGCATCCAGCAAATCGCGCAATTCGGAAATCAGGTCTTCGGCATTAACAGACATAGCTCACCTATCGGTTGAGCCATGACTGCGCCTCGTTATCCCGGCCATTCACAGGCGGTGCCGTCACGTGCAGAGCCCTATGGGATGTCTTACCGTTCCTAGGCGATCCGCTGATCCAGTTCGCGCGCAGCCTCATCAGAACCTCGGGTTCGCAGCCTGATGTGGCGATATTGATCCAAAAGACTTAGGCAGCGGCCTTTTGCTCTGCAAGCACTGTTTTACCAATTACCTTACAGCGCTTCCCGATGTAGGCGGAGATCGCATTCGCCGCCGCCCGCTGCGCGTCGAGATCGTCGATCTCGCCATAGTGTCCCAACATGTCCACTTCGCCTGCCTTGAGGTTCTGACCGTTTAGCCAGCGCATCATGTAGAGCGGTGTTCCGGTCATCATCGCGGCATCGTGCCAGAGGTGGCGCAGATCGCCGGGACAGGTCAGCCCAAGGCGGTCAAGCTGGTCGAGATGGACACCGTTGCGGACGGACGGAAACACCCATTTCGGATGCAGCCCCTCCAACCGTTTAAACAGCGCCCTCACCGTGTCGCTCATGGCGATAGTGCGCGGGTTCTCGTCTTTCTTGAGGCGGGGGAATGTGATCGTGCCTTTGTCGAGGTCAACTTCATTCCATGTCAGGCCGCGCAACACGTTCTCGCGGCTTCCTGTATGCCAGCGAATGAGCCAGCAGGTGCGGATCACGATGTTGTCGATGTCTTCAATCTCGGCCAGCCTGTCACCCCACGGCACGGAGCGGTCGAGTTTGCGTCGCTGCATCTTCGTCTGCTCCTTCAATCGCGGCGGGTCCAACTTCACATGGCGGTCATGCTTGAACACCGCACCGACGAGAACGTGAAGCTGCTGGGCGGCGTAGGGCTTCTCCGCCTGTAACGCGTCCATGTGCTTCTCGACCTCTGGCACGGAAATCTCGTCGAGCGGCTTGTCCGCCCATTCCGCAAAGTGGTTGTCGATGCAGGCGCGGTATTCCTTCGCCGTCTTCGGCTTGAGTGCCGCCCGGCCAGATTTCCTGTCTGCGGAGCGGAAGGCGATATAGCGGTCAAGCTGCTCGCGGAATGTCGGCAGAGCCTTCGTCTCCTCCGTCCCGTAGCACATTGGAAAGCTGCC
>DDNW01000086.1:12939-17721 GCA_002341345.1 Erythrobacter sp. UBA2510 | reverse complement strand
TTGGAGAGCCGTCCACAGCATCAGATGCGGACGGGGTCTTGAAGATCGCTGGCGACAGTATCCGGTATATCTTTGACAGGGCGCACTAGCAGTACTCTCCTCTTTAGTGCCATTTGGAAGCGCCCGCTCTCGGGCAGATTGCGGTACGGTCTGACGGCAAGGATAAGGGGACAAAGCTGTCCCCTTATCCCGTTACGGTCAGCGGCTCGCTTCGCGTTGTCGAAGTTCATCGAGATAGTCGCTCCACCATTGCGCCATCTTCACGCGTTCATCCCAGTAGTTGCCGCGATTGTAGACGCCGCGAATGGCATTGCTGTCTCCATGGGCCAGAGCACGTTCGATGGCATCAGGGTGCCAGAGCCCGCTCTCGTTGAGCATGGTCGAGGCCGTTGAGCGCAGGCCATGTGCCGTCACTTCGTCCTTGGTGAAGCCCATACGCCGAAACGCCGCGTTGATCGTGTTCTCGCTCATGGGACGTTGGTTCGTATGGAACGCTGGGAAGATGTAGCCCTTGCTGCCGGTAATCGATCTCAGATCTCGAAACAGTTCCAACACCTGCCGTGATAGCGGCACCACATGGGTCCGCCGCGCCTTCATCTTGCCTTCCGGAATTGTCCAGGTAGCCTTGTCCCAATCGATCTCGTTCCACTCGCCGTGGCGAAGCTCACCGGGTCGCACAAACACATGGGGTGCGATCTTCAGGGCGAACTTGGTGGCCGGATAGCATTCGAAGTCATCGATAGCGCGAAGCAACCCGCCCAACTTCTCGGGCTCAAGGATCGCCGCGTAGTGTCGTGCTCTTGGCGTGACCAATGCGCCCTGCAGGATCGATGTTGGATCGGTTTGGCACTGGCCAAGCGCGGCTCCATATCGGAAGACCCGGCTTGCAAAGGATCGGCATTTCTTAGCGGTTTCGAGATTGCCTTTGGCTTCGAGTTTCTTGAGCGCCGCCAGCATCAACTGCGGATCGACGTCATTGATTGGCATATTGCCGATTGCGGGCTTGAGCAGGTCGAGGAACCAACGCGCCTTGCGCAGCGTGGCCTCCGCCCTGCCTTCGGGCACCATCTTCTCGTCGATGTACTTGTTGGCGATGACCTCAAAGGTGTTCTCCGCACCCAGCTTGATCCTGGCCTTCTTCCGCTTCCGCTCCAGCATCGGATCGATGCCATCCGAAACCTTGAGCCGTGCCCGGTCGCGAAGCTGGCGCGCTTGCGACAAGCTTATCTCAGGGAACGCTCCGATGGGCAGCTTCTTTTCCTTCCCGGCGAAGCGGTACTTGAAATACCAGAGCTTGGAGCCGTTCGGCTTCACCAGAAGCAGCAGCCCCCGCGAATCGTATTTCTTGTACGACTTGTCGGCAGCCCGGAAGCCTTTGATTTCCTGCACATTGAGGCTCATTTGGGGGCCTCACTTTTTTGAAAGTTGGGGCCTTTTGAGCTGGAGCCCCCAGCCGAGGCCCCCACAGACGTTGGAACAAAGCGGAACAAAACAAGACCTCGCTTTCTGCGCTAGAGGCCAAGAATGGCAGAATTCCGCCATTTCCGCAATGTTTTGGAACGTTCTGATGAGAACAAATGGTGCCCAGAAGAGGACTCGAACCTCCACGACCTTGCGATCGCCGCCACCTGAAGACGGTGCGTCTACCAATTCCGCCATCTGGGCACCCGAGCGGCAGTTCATCATCGACTTGCCGCATGGTAGGCGCGGGCCACTAGCGAAGCGAGGGCCTGCCTGTCAACGCGAATGTCATCAGAATTATCGCACAATCCCTAACGAGACCCAAGGGAACCCAAGGGGCATTGAACGCGGCGCAGCCATCGTGCATTGGCATTGCAGACGAATATCGACCCGACACCCCTAACGACAGGCAGGCTCATGGCACGAAAAGACCCTCTGGATGGCAAGCTCGTCACGCCGATCGGCGGCAATGGTTTCCTTGGCCGCCACGTTGCAGAAAAGCTGCTCGCTGGCGGGGCGCGCCTCAGGATTGCGGCACGCCACCCCGAGAAGGCGCTGCGGTTGAAACCACTCGCCAATCTGGGCCAGTTGCAATTCGCGCGTTGCAATGTCGCCAGCAAGGACAGCATCGAGGCCTGCGTCGCCGGGTCCGACGCGGTCGCCTATCTCGTCGGCACGTTCGACGGCGATCAGGAGGCCTTGCAGGCCAGGGGTGCAGGCTATGCCGCCGCTGCCGCCAGGGCCACCGGCGCGAGTGCCTTCGTCTATGTCTCTGCCATCGGGGCCAACGCCGATGATGAAGAAAGCGGCTATGCCCGCACCAAGGGCGAAGGCGAGCAGTTGGTGCTGGATGCCTTCCCCAAGGCGACCATCCTGCGCCCATCGGTCATGTTCGGCGAGGACGACGACTTCATCAACATGTTCGCCGGCCTTATCAGCACCCTGCCTGTGCTGCCGGTCTTCGCACCGGAATCGCCGCTGCAGCCGCTGTGGGTCGACGACGGTGCCGAGGCGCTGTTCACTGCGTTGAGCGATCCAGGCAAGCATGGCGGCAAGACCTACGAGCTGGGCGGCCCCGATGTCATCACGATGGAGGCGCTGCACCAGCAGATCGCCGCCGCGCAGCAGCGCAAGCGGACCTTCGTTCCCGTGCCCGATGCGCTGGGCTCCCTCTTCGCAGCGCTGCCGCTGACGCCGATGAACGGCGACCAGTGGACTCTGCTGAAGCGTGGCAATGTCACCGGCGGCACCCTGCCCGGCTTTGACAAGCTGGGCATCGCGCCCAAGCCGCTGTCACTGTTCCTGGAGGACTGGATGGTGCGCTACCGCACCCATGGGCGCTTCACCCAGAAGAAGCCCAGCGCGGCCTAGGCTTCGCCGCCTTCAATCAAATTCACCGGCTCCACGAGCAGGATCGCGCCATCGCTGCCCACGATGCGTACCCGCGCTCCGGCGGCCATATCGGGGCCGCGCGCTATCCATTCGCTATCGCCGACCTTTACCCGGCCCGAACCGCTCTCGATCGCAGTGGTAACCAGCGCCGTCTCACCCACCATGCGCCCTCCGCGATTGTTGAGCAGTGGGTCCGAGCTTTCAATCGGCTTGTCGCGAAAGAACCGCCGCGCCGAATAGGCCGCGATCAGCGAGAGGAACACGAAGTCGACGATCTGCATCGGCAACGAGATGTCGAACAGCGCGGTCAGGATGCCGGTCGCGATCGCCGCGAGCGCCAGCCAGATCAGGTAGACGCCCGGTACCAGCATTTCGAGCGTCGCGAGTACAAGGCCCAGCGTCAGCCAGACCCAATGCGCGTCAATGCCTTCCAGCCAGTCCATCAATTATCGCCAGCGGTCCTGGGCACGGTGGTACGGGGCCGCTGCGTTGGCAGCGGGGTGCCGGTGGTCACGTCGCCCTTCTTTCCGTCCCCAAGTACTTCGCGCGCCAGCTCGCCGATCCCGCCCAGCGTACCGATCAGCTGGGTCGCTTCTATCGGGAACAGGATCGTCTTGGCATTCGGGCTGTCGGCAAACCGGGCGACCGCCTTGGTATATTCCTGCGCCACGAAGTAATTGATCGCCTGCGAGCCGGACGAGGCGATGGCGTCAGAGACCAGCTGCGTCGCCTTGGCTTCGGCCTCGGCGGCACGCTCGCGCGCCTCGGCATCGCGGAAGAGCGCCTCGCGCTGGCCCTCGGCCTGGAGGATGGCCGATTGCTTGCGCCCTTCGGCGCGCAGGATCGAACTGGTCTTGTCGCCTTCCGCCTCGAGGATCTCGGCGCGTTTCAGCCGTTCGGCCTTCATCTGCCGCGCCATCGCCTCGGAAATGTCGACCGGCGGGCGGATATCCTTGATCTCTACGCGGGTGATCTTCACGCCCCATGGCGAAGTCGCATGGTCGACCACGCTGAGCAGGCGCGCGTTTATCTCGTCGCGCTTGGACAGGGTCTCGTCGAGATCCATGCTGCCCATCACCGTGCGAAGGTTGGTGGTGGTCAGCGCCATGATCGCCTGGAACAGATTGCTGACCTCATAGGCCGCCTTGCCCGCGTCGAGCACCTGGAAGAACACCACCGCATCCACGCCCACCATGGCATTGTCGGCGGTGATGATTTCCTGGCCCGGAATATCCAGCACCTGCTCCATCATGTTGACCTTCTGCCCGACCCGCTCGAAGAACGGGACGAGCAAATGCAGGCCGGGATCGGCCGCCTTGGTGAAGCGCCCGAAGCGCTCGACCGTATAGACGAAGCCCTGCTTGACCACGGTCACGGCCATCATCAGGAACACGATCATCAGGAAAACCAGCGCGATCAGGGCGTATGTCATCGCCGTATCCTTTTAATATCCACCACGTTTCGGATGGTAGCTGAAGAGGGAAAAGGGGCAAGAGAAACCGGGTGAAGCCTTACTCTGGCAGACGGTCCCTAATTTTCCGCGAATGGTCGCTGTACCGCGTTTGACTCTGCGCGCGCGGCAGTGCCAAGGGTCTCATCAGGCCCGTCCGGGGCACTTGCCCAAAAAGGGAGAGCGCATGAAATTCTTCGTCGACACCGCCGAGATCGATGACATCCGCGAACTGGCCGCCACCGGCCTGCTCGACGGTGTTACCACCAACCCCTCGCTGATTGCCAAGTCGGGCCGCGATTTCATGGAAGTGACCAAGGAGATCTGCGCCATCGTAGATGGGCCGGTCAGCGCCGAGGTGGTCGCGCTCGACCATGCCACGATGATGAAAGAGGCCGAGATCCTCCGCAAGCTGGCCGACAATGTGTGCATCAAGGTGCCGCTGACCGTGGACGGGCTGAAGACCTGCAAGGCGCTGA
>DDNW01000086.1:11184-12795 GCA_002341345.1 Erythrobacter sp. UBA2510 | reverse complement strand
CGGCATGACGACAACGGCTTCGATGGGATGGACCTCATCCGCGACATCCGCCTGATCTACGATAATTACGCCTTCGAGACCGAGATTCTCGTCGCCAGCGTACGCCACGTGGTCCACGTGCTCGAAGCCGCGCGGATCGGCGCCGACGTGATGACCGCACCGCCCAAGGTGATCCACGCACTGTTCAACCACGTTCTGACCGACAAGGGGATCGAGGGCTTCCTCGCCGACTGGGCAAAGACCGGTCAATCGATCCTCTAGCGCAAGAGCAGCAGTGTGGGCGATCCCGAGGACATCAAGGCCTGGCAGCGGATCGATGCCCTCCTGACCACCTCCGGCGCCCTGCGGGAAGGCGATATCGCGAAGCTGGCCGCAATCGGGACGCGCCACGTGATCAACCTCGCCATGCCCGACAGCCCAGAGGCGCTGGGGCAGGAGCGCGAGCTGCTCGCACAGGCGGGGATCGCATATACGGCCATCACCGTGCCCTTCGGCGACTTGCAGGAAGAACACTACCGGCGTTTCGTTAGTGTGCTGGAAAGCGCCGCACGACCGGCGCACATCCACTGCATCATGAACTGGCGCGTCTCGGCCTTTCTCTACCGCTACCATTGCGAACACGGCATGGAGTCAGGCGAGGCACGGCAATTGATGGCCCGACAGTGGGAACCGGACCGCAGCGAATATCCGCAGGGAGAAAAGTGGGGTAATTTCGTCGCAGCGGTCGGGCGCTCGGCTGCCTAGGCGGCATGACGGCGGTGGCGGGCACACCGGACCGCCCCAAAAAACTCACAGCTTGGAGTAGATTTCCAGCAGCGCGGCCCATGCGCGGTCGGCCTCGGCCTTGTCGTAGGCCGGGCTGTCGAGCACGGTCCAGCCATGGTCGCCGGCATAGACCTCGACATGAATATCGGCGCTTGCCGCTTCTGCCGCTGCGGCGAGCGCCACTGTGTCGTCAGGTGCGCGTTCGTCGTCGTTCTTGCCGGGCAGGATGATCACATGCGCGTCTTGCGGCAGATCGCCTAACAGGTTCACAGGCGAATTCGGTTCCTCCCCGACCAGCTGCCCTCCGTGGAAGCTCGCCGCGGCCTTGATCCGCTCCGGCACCGCCGCCGCGCCGCGAATGGCCCAAGATCCGGTCATGCAATAACCCTGCGTGCCGATGCCCCGCGCGCTGTCGACCTCCGCCTGCTCGTCGAGCCATGCGACGACGGCGGCATAGGTCTCCGCGATCGCCTCAGGCGTATTGGGCGCGCGCCACGGGGTGACCACCTCGAAGCCATTGCCCTCTCGAAAGGCGGCAAAATCCTCGAATTGCTGCCCGGCTACGCTGCGGTAGTAAGGATTGCCGACGAGCACCGCATAGCCTTCAGCCGCGAGCCGCCGCCCCATCTCGACCTTGGCCGGACGCAGGCCAGCAATATCGGGCCACAGGATCACGCCGGGATGCGCGCCTTCGGACGGAGCGATGAACACGCCGTCCATCGTGCCGCCCGGAGCAGCAAAGGTCACCGAACGCTCGATCAGCCCGCTGCCGGCCTCGGTCGAGGCGGCCATCGGCGCGCAGGCGCTGAAGCCCGCGCCAACGCCCAGCACCGCACCGATGCGATG
>DDNW01000086.1:482-11086 GCA_002341345.1 Erythrobacter sp. UBA2510 | reverse complement strand
GATGGAACTGCCTGCGGTTGAACCCGGCGCCCTTGCCACCCCAACCGCTTTTGCCCCATCCATTTTGGTTTGGGCCCATCTGATCGAGAATGTCCTGATCGCACATATGCGGCTCCCTGCCTTTGCTGCCTGTCGCGGGCAGGATAGCAGCGCGCGTCAGCGCGTCCAGTTTGCTTCTCGGCGAAATCAGTGCCGGTTCAGGGCCGCCTCGCTCTGTTCCATCAACTGCGCGATGATGCTTGCAACAGGCTCTTCTTGCTTGACCATACCGACCGACTGCCCGGCCATCAGCGAGCCGTTCTCGACATCGCCGTCGATCACCGCACGGCGCAGCGCGCCCGCCCAGTAATGCTCGATCTGGAGCTGCGCTTCGCCCATGTCGACAGTCCCTGCATCGAGCAGATTGGCGACCTCGCGCTGCTTGGCGGTGAATTCCTCGGTGCCCTTGTTCTTGAGCGCGCGGACCGGGATCACCGGCAGGCGGGCATCGAGCTGGACGCTCGCCACCGCATCACGGGCATTGGCGCGGAAGAAGGCTTTTTTGAAGTCGGGGTGGGCGATGCTCTCGGTCGCACAGGCGAAGCGCGTGCCCAGCTGTACGCCAACCGCGCCCATCTCCAGATAGCTGGCGATCATGTCGCCGCGCCCGATGCCGCCCGCCACGAAGACGAGATATTCGGTGGCGAGTTCGGGGAGGAATTCCTGTGCCAGCACACTGGTCGCGACCGGGCCGATATGGCCGCCCGCCTCGTTGCCCTCGATCACCAGTGCGTCGGCGCCGGAACGCAGCAACTTCTTCGCCAGCGCCAGCGTCGGCGCGAACACGATGACCTTGGCCCCGAAGGCCTTGATCGCCTCGACGCTGCCCTTGGGCGGAATGCCACCTGCCAGCACGACATGGCCCACGCCGTGCTTTTCGCACACGCCGATCAGATCAAACAATTGCGGGTGCATGGTGATCAGGTTCACGCCGAAGGGCTTGTCCGTCAGCGCCTTGGTGCCGGTGATCTCGGCATCGAGCAGCTCGGGCGTCATCGCACCGCAGGCGATCACGCCAAAGCCGCCGCCATTACTGATCGCAGCCACCAGGTTACGCTCCGACACCCAGCTCATCGCGCCGCACAGGATCGCGTAATCGCTGCCGAGGAATTCGGCACCGCGCGCCATCAGCGCGGAGGTCTTCGGATAGGAGGTACTCAAGCCTTGACCTCGCCCTGGACTTCGACCGGCGCATCATCGCTGTCGAGACCATAGGCAGTGTGCAGTACGCGCACGGCGAGCTCAGTCTCGTCCTCGTCGATCAGCACCGAAACCTTGATCTCGCTGGTGGAGATCGCCTGCACGTTGATGCCGCGATCGGCCAGCGCCTTGAACATCAGCGCGGCGACGCCGGTGTGGCTCTTCATGCCCATACCCACGACCGAGATCTTGGCGACCTTGGCATCGGTGATGATGCGGTTGAAGCCGATCTTGTCCTTGCGATCTTCCAGCAGGGCCTGCGCGCGCGCCAGCTCCGCCTTGGGCACGGTGAAGGTGACGTCTGTCTCGCCCTTGTCGCGGCCCACGTTCTGGATGATCATGTCGACATTGATCCCCGCCTCGCCCAGCGGGGTGAAGATCTCGGCCACCGCACCCGGGCGGTCGGGAACGCGGGTCAGCACGACGCGCGCCTCGTTCTTGTCATGCGCGATGCCGGTGACGGTCTGACGTTCCATGTTCTCTTTCTCCATGATCTCGTCCATCTCCGCCTCGGAGACGATCATCGTGCCCGGCAATGTATCGGCGGCGGGCGCGCCTTCCCCAACGAATGACGACAACACCTGCAGGCGCACATTGCGCTTCATCGCGAGGCTGACCGAACGGGTCTGCAACACCTTGGCCCCGACCGAGGCCAGTTCGAGCATTTCCTCGAAGGTGACGTATTTCAATTTGCGCGCGCGCGCCACGATGCGCGGGTCGGTGGTGTAAACTCCGTCGACGTCGGTGTAGATGTCGCAACGATCGGCCTCGACCGCCGCCGCGATCGCCACCGCCGAGGTGTCCGACCCGCCGCGGCCCATGGTGGTGATGCGGTCTTCCTCGGACAGGCCCTGAAAGCCGGGAATGACCGCGATCTCGCCGCCTTGCATCGATTCGACCAGCCGCTCGGCATATATCTCGCCGACGCGGGCATTGGCATGGGCGGAGAAGGTCTTGACCGGCAGCTGCCAGCCGAGCCAGCTGCGCGCCTTGCAGCCCATCGCCTGCAGGGTCAGCGCCAGCAGGCCGCTCGTGACCTGTTCGCCGCTGGAAACGACCACGTCATATTCCGCCGGATCATACAGCGGATTGGCCTCACGGCAGAAATTGACCAGGCGATCGGTCTCGCCCGCCATGGCCGAGACGACCACCGCCACTTCATTACCATTGGCCGCCTGCGCGCGCACCAGATTAGCGACGCGGCGAATGCGCTCGGTCCCCGCCATGGAGGTGCCGCCGAATTTCATCACGATGCGGGCCACGAATACTCCTTGTCTGGCTGGCACCCTACTGGCTCTGGGCCTCGCGCGCTGTTAGGGATGTGACGAAAGTCATGCAACTAGCGTGATGCAATTGCCGCAACAAAGGTTAGCCCCGGCGATGACCGATACCACGATCCGCCCCGAAGAGGCCGCCCGCTTCGGCGCGCAGGCTGCGCGCTGGTGGGACCCTACTGGTCCCTCGGCCATGTTGCACAAGGTGAATCCGCTGCGCCTCGGCTTTCTGCGCGAGGCAGTGGATCTTCACTGGGCGGGTGATATCGAGAGCATTACCCCGCTAGCAGGCAAACGCGCGCTCGATGTCGGCTGCGGCGCGGGGCTGGTGGCAGAACCGCTGGCCCGGCTGGGCGCGGACGTCACCGGCGTCGATGCCGCGCCCGAAAACATCGCCGTGGCGAGTGAACATGCGGCAGCCGCAGGCCTTTCGCTCACGTACAAGCAGGGCGAGCTCGGCACACTCGGCCTTGGGCAGTTCGATCTCGTCACCTGTTTCGAGGTGATCGAGCATGTCGCCGACAAGCGTGCCTTCTTCGCCCAGCTGGCTGCACACCTTGCCCCCGATGGCCTGATGCTACTCTCCACCCCCAACCGCACCCTGGCGAGTCGCGCGCTGGTGGTGGAGGCAGCCGAACTGTCCGGCGCAGTGCCAAGGGGCACGCATGACTGGAACGATTTCGTCACGCCTGACGAGCTGCGCGACCTGCTGGCCGAAGCGGGCCTCGCGATGAGCGAGCCAAGAGGCATTGCGTTGACGCCAACGCGCGGCTGGCATCTGTCGGAAAATTGTGCGCTCGATTACCTCGTCACCGCAACACATATGGATGGCTGATCCGATGCCAACCGGGCCGATCCTGTCCGAAAGCAGGCCGGTCAGGCTGTTCACCTTCTTCCTGCTCTATTTTGGTCAGGGCCTGCCCGTTGGTACCGCGACCGTGGGCTTCACCGCGTGGCTCGCTGCCAATGGCGCGCCAGAGGCCGATGTCGCCGCGATCGTCGCCGCGGCCTATCTGCCGTGGAGCTTCAAGTTCATCCCCGCTGCCGTGATGGACCGTTACGCCTGGCTCCCCATGGGCCGCCGCCGCGCTTGGCTGATCGCCTCGCAGGCGCTGATGATCGCCGGCTTTGCGATCGCCGCACTGATCGGACCCGGCCCGGAAGACATCCAGGTCATCCTCTACATCGTCTTCCTGATCGGGACCGGATCGGCAATCCAGGATGTCGCCGTCGATGGCCTCGCGGTCGATATCCTGCCCGAGCGCGAACAGGGTACGGCCAGCGCCTTCATGTTCGGCGGGCAGGCGGTGGGAATCGCCGTTTCCGGCGCGGCGGCGGGCGCGGGCCTGCAATATCTCGGCAGCAGCACCACCTTCCTGTTGTTTCTGCCGGTAATCCTGATCGTAACCTTGTGGGCCCTCATCATAAAGGAACGCCCGGAGGAAAAGCGCCTGCCGTGGAGCCGGGGCAAGGCCTCACCTGTCAACCTCGAACGTCATGTCGGGGCGTGGTGGCCGATTGCCGAGGCCACCTTCCGCTCGATGATCAAGCCGGACAGCCTGAAGCTGCTGGGCGCCGCCTTGCTGACCCGAACGGCAGGCGGCATGATCACCGCAATGTGGCCGATCATCGCAGTGGTCGGAGCCGGTTATACCTCGGCAGGATTTGGGGCCATGTTCTCGACCGCAAAGCTGGCCATGGCCGTTGCCGCCATCGCTATCGGCAGCCTGCTGACCATGCGGCTGGGGCCGAGGATCGCGACCATGCTGGTCTATCTCTCCCTTGCGCTGCTGGTGCTGTTCATCCTCTACGGCGGTTCGATCTGGGTCGGCACCGTCGCCTTCATCGTCGTCAGCTGCCTGTGGGCGCTGCACGATACGGTATCGAGCATCGTCTCCAACCCGTTGCGCATGCAATTGTCCGACCCGAATGTCGCCGCGACCCAGTTCACGATCTACAATTCGCTGAGCAACCTGCCCGTCTCGCTGGGGGCCACGCTATACGCGATATTCGGCGGCACCGAGGAACTGGCACAAGTGGTCTGGACGATGGTCGCGCTGCTGGTGGCCGGTAGCGCTGTCTACGGCTGGATGCGGATCGGCAGCCGCCATGTCGAGGCCGAGCCGGTGCCGGTGGTTAATTGAGGCGACGCTAGGCCAACACAGCCTCCCATCGGGCGGGATCGAACCCGACCAGCAGCCCGCCCGGATACTCGACCACCGGGCGCTTGATCATGCTGGGATGCTCCACCAGCAGCACCGCCGCCCGCGCAGCATCGTCGGCGCGCGCCTTGTCCTCATCGGGCAGCTTGCGCCATGTCGTCCCGCGCCGGTTGAGGATGATGTCGAGACCCTCTGCCCCGATCCACCTTTCGACCTGCACCACGTCGGCCCCTTCTTTCTTGTAGTCGTGAAAGACGTATTCGATGCCCTCCGCCTCAAGCCATTTGCGGGCCTTCTTCACAGTGTCACAATTGGGAATACCATACAGTTCAATCATATTTTATCCCGCGCGGTAAAGTTATGAATTCGTGGACTATTACAGGCTATGAGCGTGTAGCTGGCATAGTATCCTTCGCGCGCCCTGGCCTGCACGATGGCATGTTCGGCATGGCGACCCCAGCCCGTCGCGGCCGCCTCGTTTTCCCATTCGGAGATCGCGACCACCTCGCCATCTTCCGCAACATAGGACTTGAACGAGAGGAAGCCCGGTTGGGCCTGCGCCAGTTCCTCCATCCGCGCGGCATCGGCCTGATAGGCTGCACCATCCATCTCGGCGCGCTTGCGATTGCGGAAGACGACGAGGAACATGCTTCTATCTCCGGCCCCAATCGCAAAACCCTACAGGATGGAACACATGGAACACGGTCCTGGGGGAGAAAAAAGTTCCGATCCGCAAGGCCCTTAACAGCACGAATATACAGGCCTGTATCGGAGCGAAGGTCATCTGCCCTGCCTAGCCGGTCATGGCCGCGTAGGACAGGGGCGGATCGCGCTAGCGTAGCGTCCGCTAACGACACAATTGCGGACTTTAATTCAGTTCCCGCATTTCGACGCTGTCGCGCCTAGCGCCTCGCGCAATGCGACCTCAACACTCGCTTGTTTATTGTCGATGATGCTGCACAACATTCGCCATGCACTTGGGCTTTGCTGCAAATTCCCTCCGGCGTTTATTATTGCGCCGAATGTTGCAAGGTTCCCCGCTCCCGCAGCCGCCACGAGCGGTGTTGCCCCATACTCATTCTCGAAATTCCAGCGCGCACCACAATCCGCAAGCGCATCAATGTTTTCTTTTGAGCCTCTGATCGCCGCATCGTGAATGATAGAGGGATACCGATTGTAGACGTCATTTCCCTCTATCGGTTCAAATAATTTCTCGTTGATGTCAAAGTCGCCACAGACAGATATAGCAAATTCCCTTTGCCAACCTTTTTGCAGAAGCAACCTAACAGGGTAGTTATTATCGCCCTGCATCAGGAAAGGATTTGCCCCTAAGTTAAGCAGCTCAGCCACTAGTTCGGCACTACCCCTCCCCTCCTTCAAAGCAATGTAAATTGGTGTAAAACCATTTTCGTCATACGCGTTTATGCTGCCTTCAACTTCGTCGGGTGCCAAGGAGCCCGCCTTGAAGTCGGCGAGAAATTCATCTGAAGACTGTCGGAAATTATCAGCAACACATGCAAATAAGGCTAAGCACAAGATTGAAATGAGAAGGGAAAATCTAGAATCAATCATTTGACTAACTTGAGCCGGGCACCTTCCTAGTGTCAAGGAATCAGGTCAATGCCGAAAGAGGCTCGACGTCTTCGACTGCTTCCCACCCAATTCCAGCCTTTCGTAGATGCAACGGCCCTACCGCCCGCCCAGATGCGCATCGGCAATCGCCACCGCCAGCGCGTCGGCGGCATCGGCCCCCGCGATCTGCGCGCCGGGCAGCAGCACCTTGAGCATCGCCTGCACCTGCGCCTTCTCCGCGCTGCCCGTGCCCACGACCGCCTTCTTCACGCTACGCGCCGCATGTTCGCAGACCGGCAGGCTGGCGCGCCCGCAGGCGGCCAGCACCGCGCCGCGCGCCTGCGCCAGCTTGAGCGTCGATTGCGGGTTCTTGTTGAGGAACACCTCCTCCACCGCCGCGCGGTCCGGCGCGTACTGGCCGATCACCGCGAATACCGCGTCATGCAGGTGGTTCAATCGCTCGGCCATCGGCGCTTTGCCATCGGTGGCGATCTGGCCGTTGGCGATATGCGTAAGTCGCGAGCCCTCGCTGCGCACCACGCCCCAGCCAGTGCAGCTTAGCGAGGGGTCGAGGCCCAAAATCAGCATGGAAAAATTTTCACGCGGTCACAGCCTCAGCCCCAGTCGCGGGCCGAAATGCATCATCAGCAGATAAAGGCCCACGGTCAGCGCACAGCCCGCCGCCAGCGCGATCCAGAAGTTCACGCCGCCGCGCAGCATGAAGGGGATGAGCAGGAACATCGGCAGGCTCGGCAGCACGTACCAGAAGGTCGCCTCTGCGTGCGTGGCCATGTTGTCTGGATCGGGCCGCGCGCTCCACAGGAAGATCATGCCCAGCACGCTCACCAGCGGCAGCGACGCGACCAGCGCCGCCATCCCCGGCAGGCGCTTGCCGATTTCGGAAATCGCCGCGATCATCGCCCCGGCGAGCAGCGCCTTGGCGACGATCTGCCACATCAGGCCCGAAACTCACGCATCCAGCTTTTCCATAATCTCGTCCGAGATCTCGTAATTGCCCCACACGGTCTGCACGTCGTCGTCGTCGTCGAGCGCGTCGACCAGCTTCAGCAGCGTGGCCGCGTCCTTTTCGTCCAGCTCCGTGGTCAAATTGGGCTTCCACGCAAGCTTCACTTCCTTCGCTTCGCCCAGCACCTTCTCCATCGCGGAGGCGACCTCGTGCAACTCCTCCGCGCCGGTCCAGATCTCGTGGCCATCCTCGGAGGAGGAAATGTCTTCCGCGCCCGCTTCCATCGCGGCTTCCAGCACAGCCTCTTCATCGCCCGCATCGGCCTCGTAGAAGATGTAGCCGAGCCGCTCGAACCCATGCGCGACCGAGCCCGACGCGCCCAGGTTGCCGCCATGCTTGGAGAAGATCGTGCGGATGTTCGAGGCGGTGCGGTTGCGGTTATCGGTCAGCGCCTCGACGATGATCGCACTGCCACCCGGGCCATAACCTTCATAACGCAGCTCTTCGTAATTCTCGTCATCGCCGCCGCTCGCCTTGTCGATGGCGCGCTGGATATTGTCCTTGGGCATGGACTGCGCCTTGGCCGCGTTGACTGCGAGGCGCAGGCGCGGGTTCATGTCCGGATCGGGCATGCCCATCTTCGCCGCGACGGTGATTTCGCGCGACAGCTTCGAAAACAGGTTCGAGCGTTTTTTATCCTGCGCACCCTTGCGGTGCATGATGTTCTTGAATTTGGAATGGCCTGCCATGGGTTCGCTTGCTTCTGGCTATTTCGAGATATGCGAAGGCGCCTAGCCCAGAGCGCGCGCGCCTTCAACCAAAGCGGCTCAGCCCAGCCCCAGCGCGGCCTTATAGGTATCGAGTACCATTTCCATTTCCGCGCGGTCGTCGGGCCGCATCTTCCTGAGGCGCACGATCTGGCGCATGATCTTGGTGTCGTAACCCACGGCCTTGGCCTCGGCATAGACGTCGCGAATATCGTCGGCGATGCCCTTCTTTTCTTCCTCGAGGCGTTCGACCCGCTCGATCAGCAGGCGCAGGCGGTCGTCAGTGGCATCGGCCATTATGGTCTCCGGTGATAGATGAGAATCGGTTGAAGGGCGCGATAGCCAGAGAGCGCGACCGGCAAAAGGCGCCAGCGCGCTAATCCACTTTATTCTTGGCGATACTGGCCTCCATCGCGGCGAGCTGTTCTGGCGTTGCCTCGCCCTGGTACTTCGTCTTCCACTCATCCATCGGCATGCCGTGGATCAGGGCGCGCGCGGCGCCCTTGTCGCCCTCGTATCCGGCATCGCGAATCCAGTCGGCGAGGCAATTGCGGCAAAAGCCCGCCAGCCCCATCAGCTCGATATTCTGGGCGTCATGACGGTGGCGCAGGTGCCGCACCAGGCGGCGGAATGCAGCAGCGGCCACGTCATCGGGCAAATTTGCGAGCGGATCGTCGGTTTTGGCCATTTTCCATTTCTCTTTGCTTGTTATGTCACGAGGCACTGGCATAGCGTCGCGCCATGACAAAACCCACCCGCCCGCAACTTGGCCCACGCGACCGCAAGGTCAAGATTCTCGCCACCACCGGCCCCGCCTGTGCCGATGCCGACACGCTGCGCCGCCTGCTTGTCGCCGGGGCGGATGCCTTCCGCGTGAATATGAGCCATGGCGAGCATGAGCGGCATGCGCAAACCATCAGGACGATCCGCGCGCTGGAAAAGGAATTCAGCCGCCCGATCGCGATCCTGTGCGACCTGCAGGGGCCCAAGCTGCGCGTGGGCAGCTTCAAGAATGGCAAGGCTGTTATTGCCCATGGCGCACGCTTCACGCTCGATCGCGACAGCGCGCCGGGCGACGAAACGCGGGTCGAGCTGCCGCATCCCGAAATCTTAGCAATCGTCGAACCGGGTCAGAGCCTGCTCATCAATGACGGCAAAATCCGCCTGAAGGTCAAAGAGGTGGAGGATGGCGCGATCCATTGCACGGCCGTGGTCGGAGGGGTCATCTCCGACCGCAAGGGCGTTAACGTCCCCGATGCCGAGATCCCGATCCCCGCGCTGACCGAAAAGGACCGCCGCGACCTCGCTTTCGCCATCGAGCACGGTGCCGACTGGATCGGCCTCAGCTTCGTGCAGCGCCCCGCCGACCTCGAGGAAGCGCGCCAGCTGATGGCCGGACCAAACGGAGAAAGCCGCGGCGCGCTATGCGCCAAGATCGAAAAGCCGCAGGCGGTTAACCGGCTGGACGAAATCATCGCGCTGGCCGACGGCGTGATGGTCGCGCGCGGCGACCTTGGCGTCGAACTCAGGCCCGAAGAAGTCCCGCCACTGCAAAAGAAGATTGTCAACGCCACCCGCCTGACCGGCAAGCCGGTGATCGTCGCGACGCAGATGCTTGAAAGCATGATCGAGAGCCCGGCCCCGACCCGTGCCGAAGTCTCCGACGTCGCCAATGCCGTCTATGACGGTGCCGATGCAGTGATGCTGAGCGCCGAGACCGCAGCGGGCGACTGGCCTGAAGAGGCCGTGATGATGATGGACGCCATCGCGCGACAGGTAGAAAAGGACGAGGGCTATCGCCAGCGCGTGCGCCTGCTCGATACCCCGCCCGAGGCGACCGTGGCCGATGCGCTCGCCCATGCCTGCATGAACATCGCCGACACGATCACGCTGGGCGCGATTGCGGTCTTCACCTCGAGCGGCTCCTCGGCGCGGCGGGTCGCGCGCGAACGCCCGGCAGTGCCGGCCATGGTGCTGACCCCCTCCGTCAGCGTGGCGCGGCGCATGGCGTTGCTGTGGGGTGCGCATACGGTGGCAACCCGCGACATCGGCAGTTTCGAGGAGATGATCGCCAAGGCCAAGCGCATGGCCCTGCGCCATGGCCTGGGCGAAGCGGGGACCAATCTGGCGGTGATGGCCGGCGTACCTTTCGGCAAGGCCGGGGCGACCAACCTCGTCCATGTCGTGACCGTCGCAGGGGACGAACTCGAAACCTACCGCAAGACGACCAAGCAGTCCGGATGACACCTGCCACGCAGCGGCTTCTGGCGCTGCTGGTATTCGTCGGGGCCATGCCGATGCGGGTACATGAGGGCGCAGTGCCACAGGTTGCGGGGCAAGATGCGGTCTCGATCGGCGCGGCAGGTCTGCCGGCGGCCACAATTCGTGGCTCGATTCGCAATACGAATGTCGTTTTGCCCCGTCAGACGCCCCGCAAACCCCGGTTTCGGCAAATTTTTTCCGCAAGTGCGAAATAAAATATTTTACGTGTAATCAATTACTAAGGTCGAATAATGTCTGATAGAGGCGATATATGCACCTCTTGAACGGCTAATTCGCACTTGCAGCAAAAGCCGAATTACCCGATATATGAATCGCCTTTCAGGCATCCTCTCCCAAACTT
>DDNW01000086.1:0-389 GCA_002341345.1 Erythrobacter sp. UBA2510 | reverse complement strand
TTCAGGCATCCTCTCCCAAACTTACCAACCCGGTTCAGTCCGCTGAACCGGGTTTTTTTCTGCCCTCGGTCGGGGATCTCGGGCCTACTTCGGGTTGACCTGATCTATTCGCTATTGCCGGGCTACCTTGAGCGCGACCGCACGGATTTGCGAAAATGGGCGAAGCGCAAGGAAATTGACTTCCGCATCATCCATAGTTCCAGCCACTATTCCGGTGCTGATCTATCTCGAATGGCACTGGCCGACGCGTTGAAACGCCCTTGCCGAACCTTTCAAGTGGCGCAAGATCAGGCCTGCCCACCTTCGTCCGCGTGGCGACATGGTGGCGACATGGTGGCGACACAGATTGAAGGCGCAAATTGGGCTCGCCATAAAGGCAAATATCTCAC
>DDNW01000119.1:5368-5687 GCA_002341345.1 Erythrobacter sp. UBA2510 | reverse complement strand
GAGACCGGCAAGATCATCGAGACGGTGCTGGTGGAGGAAGGTCGCCCACCCGAGTCGATCTTCGATTTCGTCGCGGGCATCACCGCCGTCGCACGCGACAAGACCCATCAAGACGCGCGGCTGGAGCTCGAGGGCAAGGCCAAGAAGCTGCTCGATCGCGCTGCCTGATCCCCGTGAAGCCGGGGATGCGGTTTTCCGTATCTCCGGCTTTGCGTGTCCGTGCCTCTCCGTTTCTCCGCATCCGTTGCGCTGCCCTCCTAGAGTGAGAGGGCGGCGCTTCGCTTCGTGACGGGTTTGGGTCGAGAGAGAGGCTCTCGGC
>DDNW01000119.1:1569-5236 GCA_002341345.1 Erythrobacter sp. UBA2510 | reverse complement strand
ATCCCCTTCAACAAGCTGGTGCTCAGCCAGTCGAATGTCCGGCGCATCAAGGCCGGCGTCTCGATCGATGACCTGGCGGTCTCGATCGCCCGGCGCGGCCTCATCCAGAGCCTTCATGTGCGCCCCGTGCTCGACGGCGAAGGCCAGGAAACCGGCATGTTCGAGGTGCCGGCCGGCGGCCGCCGTTATCGCGCGCTCGAACTGCTGGTGAAGCAGAAGCGCCTCACCAAGGCCGCGCCCGTGCCGTGTGTCGTCGGCAATGCGGAGAGCGGCATCCTGATGGAGGAGATCTCGTTCGCCGAGAATGACGAACGCGTCCCGCCCCATCCGCTCGATCAGTATCGCGCCTTCCAGACGATGCGCGACAAGGGCATGAGCGAAGAAGCCATTGCCGCCGCGTTCCTGATCGACGTCAACGTCGTCAAGCAGCGGCTGCGCCTGGCGTCCGTCTCGCCGATCCTGCTCGATCTCTATGCCGAGGATGGCATCGAGCTGAAGCAGCTCATGGCCTTCACCGTCTCGCAGGACCATGCCCGCCAGGAACAGGTCTGGGAGAGCGTGCGCAATAGCTGGCAGAAGGAGCCCTATCAGATCCGCCGGATGCTGACCGAGACGACGGTGCGCGCCTCCGACAAGCGCGCGGTGTTCGTCGGTATCGATGCCTATGAGGCCGCGGGCGGCGTGGTGCTGCGCGACCTGTTCGAATCCGACGATGGCGGCTGGCTGCAGGATGTCGGTCTGCTCGACCGTCTCGTGTCGGAAAAGCTGAAGGTGATCGCCGACGAGATCGCGTCGGAAGGCTGGAAGTGGGTCGAGGCCGCCGTCAGCATTCCCTATGGCGTCACGCACGGGCTTCGTGAACTGTCCGGCGTCGCCGATGACATCAGCGAGGAGGAACAAGCCACTCGTGACGCTCTTCAGGCGGAGTTCGATCGCCTGACGGACGAGTATCAGGACGCCGACGAGCTGCCGGATGAGGTCGACGCACGCCTGGGCGAGATCGAAACGGCCATGGAAGCGCTCGACGATCGTCCCGTCCGCTACGATCCGGACGAGACCGCGATCGCCGGCGTGTTCATCACCATCGGCGCCAGTGGTTCGCTCTCCATCGATCGCGGCTATGTCCGCCCCGAGGACGAACGGCCTGCGGACGGTGCGGACGGCGAAACGCAAAACGAGGTGATCGACCTCGAGACCGGCGAGATTCAGACGCCGGCCATCCAGCGCGCCGTCATCACCATCGGCCGCCAACCCGCTCCCAGCGATGATGAGGAGGAGGAAGACGGCATCAAGCCGCTGCCCGAACGTCTCGTCATCGAGCTGACCGCCCACCGCACGCTCGCGCTGCGCAATGCGCTGGCGGAAAATCCGCACGTCGCCATGACGATGTTGCTGCACAAGCTCCTCTGCGACACCTTCATCCACACCAACCCGACCGGCTGCCTCGAGGCGAATGTTCGCCACACCTTCTTCTCGGCCCAGTCCGAGGAACTGAAGGACAGCTCTTCGGCCAAGGCGGTGAACGATCGTCATGAGCGCTGGGGGGATCACGTCCCCGCCGACGATCAGGCGCTCTGGGACTGGCTGACCGATCTCGATGACGGCACGCGCATGGAGTTGCTGGCCCTTTGCGTCAGCTACGGCGTCAATGCGCTGTTCGAGCGCCCGAACCCGTATTCCGGCTCGGGCATCAGCCAGCACGGCCTCGACGTGCGCCTGGCACAGGCCGATCGCCTCGCACGGGCAACCGGGATGAACATGGTGGCCGCCGGCTGGAAGCCCACGGTCGGCAACTATCTCGGCCGCGTCACCAAGCCCCGCATCCTGGAGGCCGTCCGCGAAGGCGCCGGCGAACGGGCGGCGCAGCTCATCGACCACCTGAAGAAGGGCGACATGGCCAGGGAAGCCGAGCGCCTGCTGGCGGAAACTGGCTGGCTGCCGGAACCGCTGCGTCTGGCGTCCCCCGACGGCGAGCAAACGAGCACGCCCGATCAGGCCGACGCGGGCGAAGACGCCGCTTTGCCGGACTTCCTCACGGAGGACGGCGAGGAGGAGGAGGACGCAGCCGATGCCGAGGATGAAGACGTCCTCGCTGCTGCCGAATGACGGGCATAGCGGAGAGCGGTTTCGGCCGTTCTCCGCATTTTTCCACGGAGATCATCATGCCCATCCATCACCACGCCGTCGGGCAGCGCGTCGTTTTCCAATTCCTCGTACCCGTTCATGTCGAGGTCGAAGACGATCGCGTGACCTGCGTCACCGTCATCGACGAAACGCCCGTGCGCGATCCTGCCGTCGTCGAAGGCGATGCGGACTATCTCGCAGCGGCCGTCGCCGCAGCCGACGACGGCCAGCCCTGGCCATCCTGGCGGTTTGGCTACTGACCCGACTTCCTCATTCCCTCTCTCAAAAGCCCGGCCCCGCGCCGGGCTTTTTCGTTTCAGGAGCCTGACATGGCCGACTATTTCACCCATTTCTCATGCCTGCTCGATGTCGGCACGCCCGACAATGCCGCGCAGGCGCTCGACCTCTACAACCAGCTTTCCGAGGAAGGTGCGTCGGAGGAACCGCCCTCCGAAGGTTTCCTCCTCTCGATCCAGCCCGAGCATGGCGGCACAAAGCTCTGGATGCGCGACGACGGCACCGGCGATCCCGAGCGTCTGATCCAGTTCGTGAAAAGCTGCGCCGCCACGTTCGACCTTACCGGTCGCTGGGGATTCCAATACGCCAACACCTGCTCGCGCCCGCGCCTCGACGGGTTCGGTGGCGGCGCGCATGTGCTCGATCTCGCAACCGGCGAGACGATTGCGTGGGTCTACACGGACGGCTGGCTCGACACGGTGTTGTCGGGAGGCGATCCCGATGCCTGACGAAAAAGCGCCCACCTCGCGGTCGGGCGCTTTTTTCATGCCCGGTCCTTGAGAGTCAGAGGTCCGCCGGGACGGAATGAGTCCGAGCGGGTCGAGAGAGAGCGCCGACCGGGCTTGTCCGTTCCCGCTCTCCTTGAGGTCCCCACCATGAACATCATGTCTTCCGTGTCCGGTTCGCCGGACGCGCCGCTTCCGCTCGCGCCGGCGTCCACCAACCCGGCCGCGGCCATCCTGACAGCGGCCAATCTCCTTCTCCCACATCTCGAACGCGGGGCACGGATCGATGCTGCCATCCTGCGCGGCACGATGGAGACCGCCTTTGGCGCATCCGACGCGTCCGGTCTCTGGAACTGGAAGACCGCCTACGAGGCATGCGAGGTCGCGACGGTCCTGTTCCTGCGCAAATACGGAAAGGCGATGTTCCGCAAAGCCGCGTCTCCGGCCGCGCGTCTTTCAGTCATCACCAAGATCGTCGACCTACTGCCGACGCACACGCGCCGCTCCGAGGAATCGCAGGCTCTCCAGCAATTCTCGACGCCGGTCCCGCTCGGATTGGCCGCACTCACTGCAGCCGCCGTCACACCGACCGACCGCGTGCTGGAGCCGTCCGCCGGCACCGGCCTTCTCGCGATCCTCTCCCAGACAGCCGGTAGCGCGCTCATCCTCAACGAGCTGGCTGACACCCGCGCCGATCTGCTCGCCTTTCTCTTTCCGGCGCTTCCCGTCACGCGGTTCGACGCGGCGCAGATCGACGATCATCTTGATCGCGCAGCGATCCCGTCCGTCGTGCTGATGAA
>DDNW01000119.1:1040-1429 GCA_002341345.1 Erythrobacter sp. UBA2510 | reverse complement strand
CCCGCCGTTCTCGGCCATGGCCAATGTCACGGGCCGCGTCGCTGACGCCGGCTTCCGCCATATCGCCTCGGCCATGAACCGACTGACGCTTGGCGGCCGGCTCGTGGCGATCACCGGCGCCAATGTCGGGCCGGACCTGCCGGACTGGCACGACGCCTTCGTCCGCCTTCAGGAGCGCGGCACGATCGTCTTCTCAGCCGCTATCGCCGGCGCCGTCTATGCCAAGCACGGCACTACGTTTCCGACGCGGCTCACCATCATCGACAAGCGGCCCGCCGATGACCCCACCACGATCCCGGCCTCGCCCGGCATGGCGCCGGATGCTGCGACACTGCTCGACTGGATCGACGCGAATGTTCCGCCGCGCCTGCCGGTCGACTTGCCGGCGG
>DDNW01000119.1:408-922 GCA_002341345.1 Erythrobacter sp. UBA2510 | reverse complement strand
CGGCGGTCTCCACACCGCAGCCGGCCCCGGCGCCCAGAACCGTGCGCGGCTATCTCGCGCGCGCGGCCACCCCGCGTCCCGTTGCCGTGGCCGCCGATCCGAAAGGGATCGAGCTTGCCTATGAGACCGTCGACTGGACGCCGCCCGACGGTTCGCGGCTGACCGACGCGATCTATGAAGAATACGGATTGCAATCGATCCGCATTCCCGGTTCTCAGGCGCATCCGACCAAGCTCGTGCAGTCGGCCGCCATGGCGAGCATCGCGCCGCCAAAGCCGAGCTATCGGCCCGTGCTGCCCGGCAACATCCGCGAGCTTCTGTCCGACGCCCAGCTCGAAACCGTCATCTATGCCGGAGAGGCGCACGGCGACTATCTCGCCGGATCGTGGACGGTCGACGAGACCTTCGATCTCGTGCAGGCCGCACCCGCGGATGCGGTGCGCACCGTGCGTTTCCGCCGCGGGTTCATGCTCGGCGACGGCACCGGCGCCGGCAAGGGCCGCCAGTCGGCCGG
>DDNW01000119.1:0-236 GCA_002341345.1 Erythrobacter sp. UBA2510 | reverse complement strand
GCATCATTCTCGACAACTGGCTCCAGGGCCGCCGCAAAGCGGTATGGATCTCCAAATCCGACAAGCTGATCGAGGACGCGCAGCGCGATTGGTCCGCCCTTGGCATGGAGCGTCTCCTTGTCACCCCGCTATCGCGCTTCCCGCAGGGCAAGCCGATCACGCTCACCGAAGGCGTCCTATTTGCAACCTACGCCACGCTGCGCTCCGACGACCGCGGCGAGAAGGTTTCGCGCGTC
>DDNW01000143.1:1766-7055 GCA_002341345.1 Erythrobacter sp. UBA2510 | reverse complement strand
TACAACAACAGCCCGTCCTTCAACTGGACTCTGAACTTCCGCCAGCAGGTATTCGATGCCATGGCTGCAGAAGGCAAGGACGTTTCTGCATACGACCGCGCCAAGCTGATGAGCGAAGAGTACGACAACACCGAGCTGGGTCAGCTGGCTGACGAGTGGTGCCGTAACTTCCAGCGTGACGGTTCACGCGAAGCGGGTATCTTCCACCACCTGATCACGCTGCCGACCTATCACACGGCCGCGCTGAGCACGGACAACCTCGCCAAGCGTTACTTCGGTGACGAAGGCATGCTGGGCTACGTCAAGAACGTCCAGCGCGAGGAAATCCGCCAGGGCATCGCCTGCGTGAAGCATCAGAACATGGCCGGTTCGGACATGGGCGATGACCACAAGGAAGCCTTTGCCGGCGAAGCGGCCCTGAAGGCCGGAGGCAAGGACAACACGATGAACCAGTTCGCCGCCTGATTAACGCGATCACGAGAACAGGGAGGGTCGCCGGGCTTTGCCCCGGCGGCCATCCCGCTACCCGAAGTGACAATCACGGCCCACAAAGCCTTTTTTGGAGAATGACAATGTCGCAGCCTACAGCAGCCCGTCCGGTCTTCTCGACCGAGGATTTTCGCCTCATCCGCAAGGCTGTGGCCGAATATATCCGCGAACATCAGGACGATCAGGACGCACCCAAGTTCGTCAACCTCCATCACCGCCTCGGCCGTTTCGGCTAAGGCACGGCAAGTGAGGTCGGACCTGCCGGTCCGGCCTGACCTGCCCCTGACATGCTCGGATCCCCGAACCGGGCTTTTCATCTGTACTTAGTGGACGAGCCATGTTGAACGACGAAACCATGACCAGCGACACCCTAGCCGCAATGCCCCAGCCCGCCCGTTCGGAACGCACCGGCCTGGTGGTCGATGCCACACTGGCCCGCTTCGTCGAGCATGAGGCGCTGCCGGGCACAGGTATCTCCGCCATGGATTTCTGGAAGGGTCTGGCCGACCTGTTCGCGCGCTTTACGGGTCGCAACAAGGAATTGCTGGCCGAGCGTGACCGGCTGCAGAGCGCGATAGACCAATGGCATCGCGACAATCCGGGCGCAGGCACCGGTGTGCCCGAGGCCTTCCTGCGCGAAATCGGCTATCTCGTCCCCGAGCCGGCCCCGTTCACCATCGGCACCAGCGGTGTCGATCCGGAAGTGGCCAAGGTCGCGGGCGCACAGCTGGTCGTGCCTGCGCTCAATGCGCGCTTCCTGCTCAATGCCGCCAATGCCCGCTGGGGCAGCCTCTACGATGCGCTCTACGGCACCGATGCGCTCGATGGCACGCTGCCGCCTGCCGGTTCCTATGACGAGACACGCGGCGCCAAGGTCATCGCCTGGGCGCGCGCCTTCCTCGACAGCGCGGTGCCGCTCGCATCTGGCAGCTGGACCGACTGGACCGGCGGCACCCCGGCACTGGCCGACTCGTCGCAGCTGGTGGGCAGTGGCAAGGGCAAGGGGGGCAACAATCTGCTCCTGCAGCACAACGGCCTGCATATCGAGATCGTGATCGATCCCGACCACATGATCGGCCGCACCGACAAGGCGGGCATTGCCGACGTCCTGCTCGAATCCGCGCTGACCACGATTGTCGACCTCGAGGATTCGGTCGCTGCCGTCGACGGCGCCGACAAGGCCAGTGCCTATCGCAACTGGCTGGGCGTGGTGCGCGGCGACCTGACCGCGACCTTCTCCAAGGGCGGGCGCGACATGGTTCGCCGGGCCGCCGCCGACCGCGAATATACCGCCACCGATGGCTCCGCTCTGACCCTGCCGGGCCGCAGCCTGCTGCTGGTCCGCAATGTCGGCCACCTGATGACCACGCCTGCCGTGCTGCTGCCGTCGGGCGAAGAAGCGCCCGAGGGCATTCTCGACGCTGCCGTCACCGCCGTATGTGCGCTGCACGACCTCAAGGGGCTGGGGCCGCTGCGCAACAGCCGTACGGGCGCGATGTATGTCGTGAAGCCCAAGATGCACGGCCCCGCCGAAGCGGCGCTGACCAACGATCTGTTCGACGCGGTCGAGGACATGCTCGGCATGGGCCGCAACACGATCAAGGTCGGCGTGATGGACGAGGAACGCCGCACCAGCGCCAACCTTTCCGCCTGCATCCATGCGGTGAAGGACCGCATCTTCTTCATCAACACCGGCTTCCTCGACCGCACCGGCGACGAGATCCACACCTCGATGCTGGCCGGGCCGATGCTGCGCAAGGCGGACATCAAGGCTGCGACGTGGATTTCGGCCTACGAAGATCGCAACGTCCAGATCGGCCTCGCCTGCGGCTTTGCCGGCAGGGCGCAGATCGGGAAGGGCATGTGGGCGGCGCCCGATCGCATGGCCGACATGCTCGAGCAGAAGATCGGCCACCCGAAGAGCGGCGCCACCACAGCCTGGGTGCCGTCGCCTACTGCGGCGACGCTGCATGCCACGCACTACCATCGCTGCAACGTCTCCGAACGGCAGGCAGAGCGTGCGACAGAGGCGATTGCGCCGTTGTCCGACCTGCTGACCGTGCCGCTGGCGGGCAATACCCGCTGGAGCGAGGACGAGGTCGCGCACGAACTCGACAACAATATGCAGGGCATCCTTGGCTATGTCGTGCGCTGGGTCGGGCAGGGCATCGGTTGTTCCAAGGTCCCCGACCTTAGCGACGTCGGGTTGATGGAAGACCGCGCGACCTTGCGCATTTCCAGCCAGCACATCGCCAACTGGCTGCTGCATGGCATCGTTACCGAAGCCGATGTCGAGGCCTCCTTGGTACGCATGGCCGAGGTGGTCGACCGGCAGAACGCAGGCGATCCCGTTTACCGCCCGATGAGCGGCAATGCCGACAGCATCGAACTGAAGGCGGCGCGGGCGCTGATCATGGAGGGCTGCGAACAGCCCAACGGCTATACCGAGCCGCTACTCCACGTGTTCCGCGCGCGGGCCAAGGCAGCGCAGTAATAACTTCTCGAAGTCGTACAGCGACATTGCGGGTGCATTTCCGGAACCGGAGGCGCACCTGCGATGTTGCATCGGCGTGACCGCCTTCTATCTCGCACTTGCAATATGGCGCGTGAAGGCGCAGCCGGTCGGCATGACCATCGGAGAATCGCGTGCCGTTCACTGAGCAGGGTGAAAACGTCCTCGTCCTGCAGGGCGGCGGTGCGCTGGGGGCCTATCAGGCAGGCGCTTATCTGACGCTTGCCGAAGGCGGCTTCGACGTCGACTGGATCGCCGGAATTTCGATCGGGGCGATCAATGCCGCGATCATCGCGGGCAATCCCCCCGCCAAGCGCACCCGCCAGCTGCGCGCCTTCTGGGAACATGTGACTGCCGACGTTATCGAGCTGCCATGGCTCGAACACTCGGCGCTGCGCCCCCTCGCCAACGAGCTGGCCGCCGCCCATGCGATGCTGTGGGGCATCGACGGTTTCTTCACCCCGCGCCTGCCGCATTTCTATCCGATTGACCTGTTCAAGCCCGATTTCTGGAAAGGACCGGTCAGCGTCTACGAGACATTTCCCTTGCGCGCCACGCTGCTCGATCTGGTCGATTTCGACTATCTTAACGAGAAGGGGCCGCGTCTCAGCGTCGGCGCGGTCGATGTCGAAAGCGGCAATTTCACCTTTTTCGACAGCCGGAATCAGGTCATCTCGCCCGAACACATCATGGCGAGCGGGGCGCTGCCGCCCGGGTTTCCGCCGGTCGAGATCGAGGGGCGGTATTACTGGGATGGCGGTCTCGTCTCCAACACGCCGCTGCAATATGTGCTGGAAGAGCCGGGCGAATGCCCGCTGCTGATCTTCCAGATCGACCTGTTCAGCGCCTGGGGGCACATGCCGACCAATCTGCTGGAAGTGCAGCATCGCGACAAGGACATCCGCTATTCCAGCCGGACGCGCCTGACTACCGACCGTTATCGCCAGCTGCACGACATTGCCGGGCACGCAGCGCGGCTACGCGAGAAGCTGCCGCCCGAACTGCGCGACGATCCGGACATGCAGGCCCTGTGCGATGCGGGTCCGAACCGCCCGGTGACGCTCGCCCTGCTGATCCACCGCCCGTCCGAGTTCGAGGGTGCGAGCAAGGATTACGAATTTTCGCGCCTGACGATGACCGACCGCTGGCATGCGGGTCGCGAAGATGCCGCGCGAACCCTTGCCAGCCCGATCTGGGCCGAGCATTCAAAGTTCACCAGCGGCATAGAAATCCTCGATCTGGGCACGCCGGAGGAGGCTCCGGGGCGCAGAACGCGGCGCAAAACGGGCCTGTAGGGCCAGCAAATTCGGATACGGGCTGCGCGGCAGCCGGAATGAAAGGACCAGACCATGACCCAGTCCCCGACCCTGTCACTGAAGGACAAGGTGTGCATCGTGACCGGTGCGGCCAGCGGCATCGGCAAGGGAATCGCCACCCGCTACGTCGCCGATGGGGCAAAGGTCGCGATTGCCGACATCAACCAGGACGCCGCCGACAGCGCCGCCAAGGAACTCTCCGCGCAGGGGCCGGGCGAGGCCATCGGCATTGTGATGGACGTCACCAGCGAAGAGCAGGTCGATACGGGCGTCGCCAAGGTCGCGGAAAAGTGGGGAGGCATTGACGTGCTCGTTTCCAATGCGGGGATCCAGATCGTCCACCCGATCGAGAATTTCCCGTTCGCCGACTGGAAGAAGATGCTCGCCATACATCTCGACGGCGCCTTCCTCACGACCCGCGCCTGCTACCGCCATATGAAGGAGACTGGTGGCGGCTCGATCATTTTGATGGGCTCGGTCCACTCGAAAGAGGCTTCACCGCTGAAGGCGCCCTATGTCACTGCCAAGCACGGGCTGATGGGCCTGTCCAAGGTGATCGCCAAGGAAGGCGCGGCGCACAACATCCGCTCGAACGTGATCTGCCCCGGCTTCGTGAAGACGCCGCTCGTCGAAAAGCAGATTCCCGAACAGGCCAAGGATCTGGGCATTTCGGAGAAGGAAGTGGTCGAACGCATCATGCTGGGCAATACGGTCGACAAGGAATTCACCACGATCGAGGACATTGCCGAAGTCGCCTGGATGTTCGCCGCTTTCCCCACCAATGCGCTGACCGGTCAGTCGCTGGTTGCGAGCCACGGCTGGTTTATGAACTGACGGCGCGCGCCCCGGTACAAATCCGATTGACCGGCCCTGCCAAGGCGGGCAAATGCGCGTGCCTCAGGCGGGTGTAGCTCAATGGTAGAGCAGCAGCTTCCCAAGCTGACGACGAGGGTTCGATTCCCTTCACCCGCT
>DDNW01000143.1:779-1685 GCA_002341345.1 Erythrobacter sp. UBA2510 | reverse complement strand
GATTCCCTTCACCCGCTCCAGCGCCGCCTTACTCCCACGAGATCACCCCATCTGCCGACCGCCAGTTCGCGGGTCGGATCAGTTTTTCGTGGGCGATACGGACTGATTTTATCTCCGCTTCGATCTCGCGCCGCCAATGGGCCAGGAAATCGAACAGCACCGGAAAATCCGGTGCTGCATCGTATTCCTGCCAGGCGAAGACCTGCAGAAGCGAGGGGTGATCCGGCATGAAATAGCAGATTTCTGCTGTGGTCAGCCCGTATCCGTCCAACTGAACCAGAAACGCGCGATCGGTCATTGCGCAGTCGGACGACCTTGAGGACCGTCGAGCGAGCGCAAAGCCGCGAATACGTCGTCAACCCGAACCGGCTTATCGAGTTCGGGCGGCTTGCGCATCGCCGGCTGGTTCTCGACCGCATGACGATCCGAAGCCCATGACGCTAGGGTCGCGCGCTTAACTTCGGGTTCAAGCGAGGGATGGCGCGCCACATCGAAGGGATGCAAATACCGTGAGAAAGGCTGCGACATGGAAATATCCTCCTTTCTGCCTTGCCGCTTGTCACTCACTGCGGATCACTCCGCCGCGTATATTTTGGGAGTCGAATTTTCGCCGTCAAGACCCTGATAAGGAGCGGGAATAATATGCTTTGGCAGTCTCCGTGAAGGAGTGCGAAATTTTTTTCGATCCCACCTCTTGAAGCCGTCTTCGTGAAAATTAGATCGCGCGATGTCTCCTGCCGAAGTCGGGGGAGACGCCTTTAGACATATCGCTTTGTAATGGAGGTTATGCATGCATTTCCGACCTTTGCACGATCGTGTGCTGGTTCGCCGCATCGAGGCCGAAGAGAAGACGGCCGGTGGCATCATCATCCCTGACACCGCGAAGGAAAAGCCGATGGAAGGCGA
>DDNW01000143.1:464-588 GCA_002341345.1 Erythrobacter sp. UBA2510 | reverse complement strand
AGGAAAAGCCGATGGAAGGCGAGGTCGTCGCCGTCGGTCCGGGCGCGCGGGACGATTCCGGGAAACTGGTCGAACTTGCCGTCAAGGCTGGCGACCGCATCCTGTTCGGCAAGTGGTCCGGCAC
>DDNW01000143.1:0-294 GCA_002341345.1 Erythrobacter sp. UBA2510 | reverse complement strand
TTCGGCAAGTGGTCCGGCACCGAAGTGCGGATCGATGGCGACGACCTGCTCATCATGAAGGAGAGCGACATCCTCGGCATCATTGAAACTACCGCCGAGCTCAAGAAGGCGGCGTAAGCGAAAACCCAATCTTCAGTTCAACCGAAAGAAGAGAAAGGAGCAGGCCAAAATGGCTGCGAAGGAAGTAAAATTTGCGTCGGATGCGCGTGATCGCATGCTCCGCGGCGTGGATACGCTTGCAAATGCGGTCAAGGTAACTCTGGGCCCGAAGGGCCGCAATGTGGTGATCGAAAA
>DDNW01000053.1 GCA_002341345.1 Erythrobacter sp. UBA2510 | reverse complement strand
CCGCGTTCCTGCTCCTGCTCCATCCAGTCCATCGTCGCGGCGCCATCGTGCACCTCGCCGATCTTGTAGGACTTGCCGGTGTAATACAGGATGCGCTCGGTCGTCGTGGTCTTGCCGGCATCGATGTGCGCCATGATGCCGATATTACGATAGCGCTCCAGCGGATATTCGCGGGCCATGGAAAATTCCTCGGGTGTTGCGGGGCGGGCCTTTCGGTCGCGCCCCATATAGTAAGAAGTGTGACCACTTGAAGACCGTGGCGAGAACTATCCCCCACCCGGCCCGTCAAGTCAGCCCGGTATTACCATCCTTCGACAGGCTCAGGACGATCGGCCATCGCTGTTACCAGCGATAGTGCGAGAAGGCGCGGTTGGCGTCGGCCATGCGGTGCGTATCTTCACGCTTCTTGACCGCATTGCCGCGATTGTTCGCTGCATCCATCAGCTCGCCCGAGAGACGCGCCGACATGGTGGTTTCCGCACGACCGCGCGCGGCCGAGATCAGCCAGCGGATCGCGAGGGCCTGGGCACGCTCGGGGCGAACCTCGACCGGCACCTGGTAGGTCGCACCGCCAACGCGGCGGCTACGGACTTCGACCTGCGGCTTGATGTTGTTCAGCGCCTCATGGAACAGACCGACCGGATCGGCCTTCGCCTTCGCCTCGACCGTGTCGAGCGCGGAATAGACGATACCTTCGGCAACGGCCTTCTTACCGTCGAGCATCAGGTTGTTCATGAACTTGGACAGCACCTCATCCCCGAACTTGGGATCAGGCAGGATTTCCCGCTTTTCGGGACGACGACGACGTGACATTTTATCCGTACTCCTTCGGAGTTCGGGGCTGGCGGTTCCGGCCCACTCCACACCTTCTCTGTTTTTTGGCCAACCACCCGGCTTGGTTATCGGGTGGTTTGGGCCAAGAGAGAAAATACGAGCGGGCTGGTACCGCAAGGTTTCGACGGATGTCGAAACCGCACCCCACAAAAATTCCGCCACTCAGCCCACCCGGGCCGAGCAGCAACAAACCTTACTTCGGGCGTTTCGCGCCGTACTTCGAACGGCTCTGCTTGCGGTCCTTGACGCCCTGCGTGTCGAGCACGCCGCGCAGCACGTGGTAACGCACGCCGGGAAGGTCGCGCACACGGCCGCCGCGGATCAGCACGACCGAGTGCTCCTGCAGGTTGTGGCCCTCGCCCGGAATATAGGCGATGATCTCGCGCTGGTTGGTCAGGCGGATCTTGGCGACCTTGCGCAGCGCCGAGTTCGGCTTCTTCGGGGTCGTCGTATAGACGCGGGTGCACACGCCACGCTTCTGCGGGCTCGACTGCATCGCGGCAGACTTGCTCTTGGCCTTGACGGGCTTGCGCGGCTTGCGGACAAGCTGGTTGATTGTCGGCATCGAAAAACTTTACCTCGATTTATCGTCCCGTCACCGTTCGCCCTGAGCCCGTCGAAGGGCAAAAGGGCAAATTCGTGCATCGATAAGCTCAGCACGAACGGCTTTGAGACCGTGGGTTGGCGCTACAAACTTCAGGTGGAATGTATCGGGATCGTGCAATGCCCAATCGACCGCTCGTAAGTGAGCCTGTCGAGGGATCGCGCGAGCCTGAAACGCTCCACCCACACTTCGCAGTGCCGGGTTACTTTGACGGCTGCCCGTTTAAGGACCGGGCCGCCAATGTTCAGCTCTATATATGCCGGAATGGAGCCAAGCCCCTCTCCGTCAGGCGGCGGCCCCTAGCGGGGGAATGAGAGAGGGTCAAGGGATAGCAAGCATCTAGCGCTCCATCGCCTTCTTGATGCGCTTGATGAACACATCCCGGCTCGGAGCACTTTTGTAGAGCACAGCTTGCTGCAATAGCGAGTGGTGGGTTCCCTCAACCCGCTTCAGAACCAGCGTCTGTTCACGACCATCTGTCCCGCCCGGTTCAAAGCCATAAATCATAAAGATGATATTGACCTGCGGGTCGGCGATGTCGGTTTTGGTCATGAAATCCGCATCTTTGCGGAAATAGTCATAGACCTCATCCTGGATCGAAGCGACAATCTTGGTGCCCCAATGATGGTGGTAGTAACCCTTGGAGATTAACTGGTTCATGTATCGCTTGGCGACGTTCTTCCAGTTGAAATTATATGTCGGGCGCTTCTCCAACACCTCGCCTGCCAAGATTGCATCATAGGCTTGGCGGACCGAGCCGGTGATGTCTATGGCTTGCAACTCCACCGACATAAACTGATTGATGCTGCCATCTTCTGCAAGGTCGGAAATGACAAAATCGACATTGCCGAATCCCTCCATCTTCACCTCGCTGGTGATGATTGGATTGGCTGGCTTTGGCCCAACCCAAGCGTGCTCGATCACATCTTGCAGGAAATCCCGCTCATAGAAGCGTTTGGGACAAACGGCGACCACATCGCCATTCTTCTTGCGAAGCAGACAGACTGGATAAGGGTTTCCTTTGTCGGCGGTGCTGCGCTTAACGCAGGTCTTGCCGATAAAAGGACAGCGGAAGTCGGTACCCGCTGGCTGGAATCCTAAATATGCTCGCCGCCCGAGAATTTCCTCAATCGCATCGGTCGGGTCAAAACTCATTCATCCTCACTCGGCAGCTACCAACGCGCTTTCAGCCATGCGTTCGAATGCATCCAATACGGCTTCGGCAATCTTTCGACCAAGAATTGGCGGCACCGCATTGCCAACCTGCACGTATTGCTCTGTTCGTGGACCAGCGAATTCGAACCAATCAGGGAAGGATTGCAGGCGCGCCGCTTCGCGGACGGTCAGCGAACGGTTTTGATCGGGGTGAATGTATGCGCCCCAATGAATGTCGCACTTGGTCAGTACGGTGGACGAAAGCCCTTCACGGCGCAATCGCCCATAGCGTTTGGTATGATCGCAACGGCGAGCCTTCTTCATCCCGGGAGGAAGCAACTCATGCGGAATATCCCGCCAGCTTCCGCCTTCAGGAATATGCTGCATCCGCTCCTCATTTATCCGTGCCAGACGTGACGCCTGATGGTTGGCAACCGTAACGGCATTGCCGCGAACTACCCGTTGGAAATCTGAGAATGGAGCGGAGCGATACTTCAAACGCTCGCTTGGCGCTTCGCCATTTTCAAGCTTCGGCAGATCGCCGATTGCATCCCACACCGTCACGAATGGCAAGCGGCCTTCGCCATGGGTCGGTTCCGGCCACACAATCGGTGCGCCAATGCGATTGCCCATAAAGACGACGCGGCGGCGTTCCTGAGGCACACCGTATTCTTCGGCCTTGAGCGTCCGATATTCAACCGCGTATCCAAGATCGTTCAGGCTTTGGATAATTGCTCCGACCGCCTCACCATCACCGGCAGAGAGAATGCCTGTGACATTCTCCATCACCACCCACTCGGGGCTAAGACCTTCGACCATCCGAAGATATTCGCGGAACAGGCTTGCACGGGCATCGTGCATACCGCGCTGATGGTTATAAACCGAGAAAGCTTGACAGGGTGGACCTCCGACGAGGCAGGTTAGTTCACCTCGTCGGAGGCTAGTTTCCTTAAGCAGGCGATCAGCCGACAGGTCTTGAATCGGCTCACCAAAAAACTTGGCTTCAGGGTGCGTGGCTTCGAACGTCTTACCAGCTGCCAGGAACAGGTCGTTCCCTGCGAGCACTGAAAAACCAGCTTGTCGGAAGCCCTCAGACAAGCCACCCGCGCCACAGAACAGGTCGATAACGGTTAGGCGTGGCGACATGACACTTCTCCGAACCTTGAGAACAAAACATGAATCATATGCCGCAGCAAGCCTTCTCTTGCAAGCCATGATCGCCAATTCAAGCCATTGTCGACGTAGTTTCCATTCGTATCGAGACCAAGCGACTGATCAGGCTTAGCAACAGTTTTGATTTGATTTTGAAGCTTGAGGCAACCTTTTCCTTTCCTACACCTTGCCCGCCCTGCTCCACACCCGCCGCATGACCCGCCCCACCCTCGCTACCCCTCGTCAGGCCACGAGCTACATGACCGCCCCGCCCTCGACGCTGGCCGAGGACGATCCGCTGCTCGCGTTGGCGCTAGCGCGCCGTCTTCGCTTTCGCTCCGACTCCACCCCCGTCCTATGAACCGGAACAAACGAGCCATTGCTCGGCAGGCGACGTCGACCGTAGCCATTGAGGGTCCGCTACCAGAAAACGATGATCCCCTATTGTCGTTCACTCCCATCCCGCACGTCGCGCCGCGCCGCAACTCGATCACGCCCGAGCGCCAGCGCGCCTTTATCGCGCATCTCGCCGCCACCGGCATCGTCAAGCAGGCCGCCAAGCATATTCGGCGCCAGTCTCGAGGCGCTTCATTGATTTTCGCACGCCCATCCGGGCGCGCGATATCCTCGCTTCCGGCCAGCAAGCTGGCCTCGCTGTGGGCGCGCGTTCGCGCTTGCGGGCCTGTGGCCCGTTTCAACGCTGGACTGCAAAGTAACGTGCTGGTCCGGTCGGCGCCCAGCCGACCGAAAGGCCGAACGGCCGTCGGGCGGTAGCCCGGAAGCCAAGGAGCGCGGATGCGCTCCGCCTGGCGTCTGAGGGACCACAAAATGGCCCACCCGCTCTACGAGCGCATCCGCGCCGAGGTGCTGGCCGAACATGCCCTCGCCTCCCATCAGAGCGAGGACGAGGTGCTGGCCTCGCTGGAGGCCAAGTTCGAGGCGCTGATTGAATATGAAATGGGGCGCGCCCATGAGGAGGAGCGCCAGCGGCAGCTTGCGGGGTCCGACGAAGACGCCCCCACTGGACTTGGGACCGAAACCGGCACACACTGAGCCGCTGTCTGCATCGGCATATCTGCATCGGCAGAAGGGGGATGAGCGATGAAGTGGCTGTTCTGGATCTTCACCGCGCTCTACGCGCTGGCACTGCTCGCGCTGGGTGCGGGCACCTATGGCTGGCTGGGCACCGAGCAGGACCCGCTGTCGGGCGTCTTCCTGCTGCCGCTGGGCCTGCCGTGGAATATACTCGCCGACAAGGCCGGTCTGGAGGGTACGGGGGTGATGATCGCCGCACCAGGCATCACCGCGGCAATCCTGTACTGGCTGTGGAAGCGCTGAGCAGCGCGGATCAATCGGGGCGTGTATCGGTCCGCCCCACCGGTGCGGCCTTGCCCCAGCCACTGACCAGCTCATCCGCCTGCCGCAGCAGCGCGGAGAAGGCGGCATAGTCCTCATCCATGCAACCCGCATTCCAGGCGATCTCGGTCGTAGTTGCGCCGCGCGTGAGCCGGATCGTGCCATAGGGCATGTCGGTGACGAAATTCTCGCACCGGTCGCTTTCGGGCGCGGGATCGGGCAACTTGAGGGCGATCGCCTCCAGCATCGCATAGCGCGCGCCATCGGCGTCCAGCGGGTGGAAGGCATAGCTGGCTGGTCCTGTCGGCATTCCATCCGCCGCCACGTTCTCGATCCATACACCGCCATATTCCGGCGTGAATTGCCAGCGGTGCACAGTGTTACCCCAGCTCTTCACCTCGAAGGCGATCATGTCCCAGACTGGTGGACGCATTTCCTCAGCCTCGTGCGCGGCGGCGACCGGCGCGGACAACGCCAGGACCGCCGCGCCGCAAAGCCTGAAGACAAGGTATCGGCTAGCGCGCATCGAAGACATGGCTGACCCGCCCCGCGACGGGAAATGGGGCCAGCATTGTCAGCCCCCCGTTATCAGCGCATCGACCACCACATAGGTTTCCGGTCCGAAGGTGATGGTGATCATGTCGCCATCGCGGGTGTACTCGAAATCCCACCCGGCCGAGCCGTCCGCCTGCGCGCTGTCCGCACCATAGGGCGTGGTACCGTTGAAGAAGATGGCGCGTTTGCGGCCGTCGGGCTTGGTCACCTCGACCAGATGTGTGCCGTCCTCGCCCCAGTTGCGGATCACGCCCGCGTCGCATTGCTGCGTCGGCGGGCCGCCCGCGAACCCGCAGGAGAGGATCGTGGTGGCGTGGTACTCGGTCCCGGGGACCAGCGCATCCTCGTCGTCGGGCGGTGGTGGCGGGCCGTTTTCGCCCATGCCGAAATTGGCATCGCCCAGCGGGATCGAGACCAGTCGCACGCCGTCGACATTGCCAACGACCTCACCGCCCAGTGCTTCGGCGCTGGCCCCGCTCGGGCACCCCACCAGGATCGCGCTGTCGTCGAGATAGTTGGAGGTCGCCGCGGACTCGCCCAGTCGGACGCAGGGATCGCCGGCATCGGGATAGCCGTCCCCGAAGGGGGCGAGACTTTCGGGGATAGCGACCGCTTCTTCGGTCGCCGCGCCATCTTCGGCCTCGCCCGCATCCGAACCGCAGGCAGCGAGGCCGAGCACGGCCGCGCCAAGCATCAGGACATTCTTCATCGCCACATTCCCTTACACATGCTGCGCCGCTACCGCGCCTCGAAGCCGAAGGTCGTGTCCTCGGTGCGGATCGTCAGCGTCCGCCCATCGGCACCGAGCTCATAGGACAAAGCTCGCGGCAGTTCGGCCGCCAGACGTTCCCCGTAAGTAGGCGGAGGGCACAGCGCCCGCGTCGCAGCGATGCGGCCGATCATCAGACCGCCCATGCCCCCACTGTCTGGATCGGCGCTCCAATCGGCATTGCCGCGATTGCAGTCGAGCTGCATCGACATAGACATGTCGTCCCGAAACGACAGCGTGTGGCGATCGCCCAGTTGCGGCCTGAGGCGGATTTCCTCCTGCGCGTCGATGATACTCGCCAGGTACCAGGTGTCGGCGATCAAGGCGCGCTCATCGGGCGAAAGTTCGGGCACGGTGGCGCACCCGGCCAGTGACAACAGGCCAGCAGTTGCGGCAATGCCCATCTTAACGTTCTGCATGGTTTGAACCTTTCGATTTTACTGCTTCCGGCCCGCCTTGAGATCGCACCAGCCGGTCAGAGCGCGCCCTCGTCGCCGGTAAACATCACCTCCTCAATCGTGCCGTCGCTATAGCCGAAGCACCGCCACGGCGCGGTCGCGCCTTCGACGTTCACGAAGATCGCTACACCCGATTCCGCCTCGTCGATCCGGTTGGTGCCGATGACACCGCCACCGACCGTTTCGTTGACGCGATCGAGGCACTTTTCTTCAAGCCCGCCCGGCCCGCGGATCGGGTCGGCAGCAGGCGCAGCGTCCGCCACTTCGGCCGGGGCTTCGGCCTCTGCCGGCGCTTCCTCGACCGCGACCGTATCTTCGGCGGCAGGCTCTGCCTGATCCGCTCCGCCACAAGCGGAAAGGGCCAGGACCAGCGCTCCGCAGCCGGTCGAAAACAAAATACTTCTCCTGGACATGCTCGGCTCCCTCTCTTGGATTTTGCTCAGTCGGCATGCTCATGCAGCCGCTGCATTGCCTCATCGCAAACCTCGTAATCGCCAATATCTGTCACCTGCCCCGGAGCCTGACCCTAGGCTCCTGAGGTGAAGACTGATCAGCGGCAATTCGGGTTCTGGCCGATGTCGCGAATGTCGTAGAAGTGACCGTCGGCGATCGTCACCTGCACGCATTGGCGCGTGGCAGGGTTCCACTGGATCGAATAGCGGCTGTTGCCCGAGGTGAAGTTGTCGACCTGCCGGAAGCCGCGGCTTTCCAGCTCGCTCATCCCGCCCGCCGCGCGCGCGCCCTGCAAATCGTTGAAGCTGACCGCCGGGTGATAACCGCCACGTCCTGTATGATGGCTAAGGTTCGCGTTCCGCTCGTCCACGCCCGCCTGATAGCCAGCGGCATATTCGTCGTTGCGGCCCGCATTGTGATACGACGCATTGTACAATCCATCCTTGTAGCCGCGCTCATACAGGCGCTCGGCATCGGCGTCGGAATGGTGATTGTTGTCCTCGTGGTGGCTCGACTTGTGGCTCAGCAGCGCACCCAGAATCGCCGCCCCGGCTACAATGCCAACCGCCGCCGCTGCATCGCCGCCACCATCGCTATGGCCACAATCGCCGTGGGTCGCGTTCTGGATCGTCTCGACCCGGCCATTATAGACTTCAACCTGGACGCAATCCGCTTCCTTGCTGTCCCACCAGTAGGAATAGACGTAACCCATCGAGTTCTTGTTGGTGGAGATATGTTTGAAGCCGGCTTCCTGCAGCTGGTATTCCGCATCCCGGCCCATCGCGCCGTTGATGTAGGTCAGCTTGCTGGCCCGGTCGGCCCAGGCTGCGGTGGGTACGCCAACCAGCGCCAGCGCGGACACGGCCCACAGGCTCTTGCGAACAACATGCATTTCAGTTCCCCTTGTTTTTGGGGGCTGACCAGAATGTGCCGATAACAGGGCACCGCCCCCGAGTCGTTGCAAAAATGCTATCACAGAATTTCATTCTTGTGACTGCCCCAAAGGACATATTGCATTTGTTTGAGTATCTTGCGCCGGCTAGGGGTGCCCTTGCGACTCAAGTCTGAATGAGATGCGACACCAGCGCCGTTACTTTTTTCTGGCGCCATTGCGGGCGCGGCGCGACCAGCCAGTAGGCGCGCAGACACTCGACCGGCTCGCCATCGGCGATCAGCGTCCCGTCCTCGATCATGGCCGACACCAGCGGCAGCGGCATGATCGCCCTGCCCAATCCGGCAATTGCCGAGGCAAGCGCCTGTTCGGCATTGCTGACATTGAGCACCACGACAGCCCCTTCCGGCAGCGACATGCCAGGCCAGACGATCCAGCCCGCATCGGGCTGCAAATTGGGCGCAGCCACTGCAACCCGCTTGCCGGGGGCCAGTTGCACGCCTTCCAGATCGCCCGGCCCTTCGGTCAGGCGGATCGCGAGGTCGAGATTGGCCTCGGTAAAGTCGGCATCCTCTTCGGCGATCAGGGTAAAGCGCGCCTCCGGATTGTCGGCCATGAAACTGGCCAGACGCGGCGCCAGCCAGCGCGCATGGAACTCGCGCGGGACCGCGATCGCATAGCGCGAACTGGCCTGTCCGGCCTGCATCGCCTGCACGCTCTCTTCGAACCGCAGGAACCCTTCGCGCAAGGGATCGAGGCCGCTGGTCGCCTCGTCGGTGAGTTCGAGACCCTTCGAGGTGCGGCGGAACAGCACCACGCCCAGCACGTCCTCCAGCGCGCGAATCTGCTGACCGACGGCCGCCGGGGTCACCGCCAGCTCGTCCGCGGCGCGGGTGAAG
>DDNW01000202.1:765-8991 GCA_002341345.1 Erythrobacter sp. UBA2510 | reverse complement strand
TGGCGTGCCGAGGCTTGCGGGAGCGTTCGAGGGCTCGCATCTTTGTGTGCGTGACCGAGCCAAGCATCCCGCCTGAAATCGCCGACTGGTTCACGGGTCGTGGCTGGCGGGTGCGCGATCACCAGGCGCAGATGCTCGCTGCCAGCGATGGCGGTAAACATGCCCTGCTCGTCGCCGATACCGGCGCGGGCAAGACGCTGGCGGGGTTCTTGCCCACGCTGGCGGCGTTTTGTCCTTCGCGCATCGGTGACGGCAAGCCGCCAGAGGGCTTGCACACGCTTTACGTCTCGCCGCTCAAGGCCTTGGCGCATGACGTGCAGCGAAACCTGATCGCGCCGGTCGAAGAGATGGGCCTCGATATCCGCATCGAAACGCGCAGTGGCGACACCCCATCAGACCGCAAGCGCCGCCAGCGTGCCCGTCCGCCTAACGTGCTGCTGACGACGCCCGAAAGCCTGTCGCTACTGCTCAGCTTCCCCGATTCGCGCGAACTGTTCGGGGGGCTGAGGCGCGTGGTGATCGACGAGATCCATGCCTTCGCCACCCAGAAACGCGGCGATTTGCTCGCGCTTGCACTGACCCGGCTGCAGGCCATCGCGCCCGAAATGCAGCGCGCAGGGCTGTCTGCCACGCTCGCTGACCCAGAGGGATTTCGTGCATGGTTGGCACCTTGGGGTGACGTGGATTCCGTGGCGTTGATCGCGGGCGAGCAGGGTGCCGCACCCGAGGTCGAAATCCTCCTGCCGGATGAAGCCCGAATCCCGTGGGGTGGGCATGCCGCGACCTGGGCAATCCCGCAGCTCTATGAAGAGATCAGGGCGCATCGCACGACTTTGGTGTTCACCAATACGCGTTTCCTGGCCGAGTACATATTCGAGCAATTGTGGGATGCGAACGAGGATACGCTGCCCATCGGCATCCATCACGGGTCACTCTCGAAAGAAGCGCGGCGCAAGGTCGAAGGCGCGATGGCGCGCGGAGAGCTGCGCGCATTGGTGTGCACCGCTAGTCTCGACCTGGGGATCGACTGGGGCGATATCGATCTCGTCGTGCAGATGGGCGCCCCCAAGGGTTCCTCGCGCCTGCTGCAGCGAATCGGCCGCGCCAATCACCGCCTCGATCAACCCAGCCGCGCGCTCCTCGTCCCCGGCAATCGGTTTGAATTTCTCGAAGCGACGGCAGCGAAACAGGCGGTGGACGAAGGCCAGCGCGATGGCGAGGATTTCCGCCCCGGCGGGCTCGACGTGCTTGCCCAGCATGTCATGGCCTGTGCCTGCGCTGCTCCGTTTGGTGAGGCGGACCTGCTGCGCGAGGTCCGTTCCTGCTGGGCCTATTCCTGGCTCGACGAGGAGAAGTGGCACCGGGTGCTGAACTTCGTGGCCACCGGCGGTTATGCGCTCGAGGCCTATGATCGTTTCCGCCGGATCACACGGGATAAGGGGGAGGGCGGCGAGCCTGTCTGGCGTCTGACGCACCCGGAGCAGGCGCATCGCCACCGGATGAATGCCGGGATCATCGTCGATTCCGAGATGCTCGATGTGCGCTTCAGGAACGGGCGTTCGCTGGGCCGGGTGGAGGAACGCTTTGCTGCGAGCTTGCGGCCCGGCGACACCTTCCGTTTTGCCGGGACGACGCTCGAGGTTGAGCAGGTGCGCGACATGGAGCTGGTCGTGCACGCCAGTACGAAGGCCGCGATGATCCCCAGCTATGGCGGATTGCGCCTGCCGCTGACCACGCATCTGGCGGGGCGGGTTCGCGAATTGCTGGTCGACCGTGCGGGCTGGGGGCGCTTCCCCGACGATGTTCGCGAATGGCTCGAGATGCAGGACTGGCGTTCGAAAATGCCTGGCCCGGAGAACCTTCTGGTCGAGAGCTTCCCGCATTCGGGGCGACATTACAGCGTCTATTACACCTTCGCCGGGTGGAACGCGAACCAGTCACTCGGCATGCTGATTACCCAGCGGATGGAAGCGATGGGGCTGCTGCCCGGGGGCTTCGTCGCCAATGATTATGCGCTCGGCGTGTGGGGACTGAAACCTGTCAGGGATCCGGAGCCACTGCTTTCGCCCGATATCCTGACGAAAGAATTCGTCAATTGGGTGACCGGATCCTACCTGCTGCGCCGTGCCTTCCGCGAGGTGGCGGTGATTGGCGGGTTGGTCGAGCGCCAGCAGCCGGGCCAAGGGAAATTCGGGCGCAAGAGCGGGCGGCAGGTCACTTTTTCGACTGACCTGATCTACGACGTGCTGAGAAAGCACGAGCCTGACCATTTGCTGCTCGAGGCGGCCTGGGCTGATGCGCGAACCAAGCTGACTGATCTGGGCCGGCTGGCCGACCTGCTCGATAATGCTGCCGGACGGCTCGAACATGTCGAGCTGGAGCGGGTCAGCCCGCTCGCCGTGCCGGTGCTGGTGATGATCGGGCGCGAAGCGCTGCCGCAGGGCATGGCCGATGACGAATTACTGCTCGAGGCGGAGAGTCTCGCCGCAGCGGCGATGCGTGCGGATGCGCCACCTGACTTCTGACCGGTGGCCGGCACAGCGCAACGAAAAAGGGCGGAAGCATCGCTCCCGCCCTCTGACGTGTTTCGTGGATTGAACCCTCAGCTCTTGCCGAAGGCCCGATACTTCTCGTTGCCGACGAAGCCGAACTTGGTCACGCCGCTGCCCTTGATGATGTTCAGCACGCGGGCCGAAATCTCGTAGCTGGCATTGGCTTCAGGCTCGAACTGCAATTCCGGCTCGATCGCGAAGGTGAGCGTTTCCTGCAGATTGCGGACCAGCTCGCCCTGGTTGATCGGGTCGCCATTCCACAGGATCTGGTCCTGCGGGGTCAGCACGATCTTGTTCTTGATCGGATCGATCTGGTCTGGCGGAGTCGGTTCGTCGCTCGGTGCCGGAAGGTCGATATTGATGGCGTGGGTGGCCACCGGGATGGTGATGATGAACATGATGAGGAGCACGAGCATGACGTCGATCAACGGCGTCGTGTTCATTTCCATCATCGGCTCGCCATCGTCCTTGCCGCCTGACATTGCCATGTTGTGGTCTCCTGGTTACTTCTTGTCCCGGTCGTTTGCCTGAGCCGCTTAGCTCGGGTCGACCGGGTTGGAGATAAAGCCGACGGTGGGGTAACCGGCCGCCTGCACGTTGTAGATCGTCCCCGCGACGCAGCGCCACGGCGTGTTGACGTCGGCGCGGATGTGAACCTGCGGGATCAGTTCCGGGTTCGCCATCATCGCTTCCGGGCCGCCAGCGCGCTGCACGAGTGCATCGAGGCGTTCGAACGAACGGTCATACAGCTCGCTCGAATCGACCAGCGTGGTGTTGTTGATGAACACCCGGCATTCGCCGCCGCGGGTCGCCCCTTCGTACGCGGTATTGACCGTGCTGGGCGTCAGGCCCGCTGCGTCCGTGGTCGTGACGGTGATCAGCAGGTTCTCCACCTTGTCGTCCGATTCCCGGGAGACGATGATGGGGAGCTTGAGTTCCTCGACCGTCTGGATCGCAACTGGAACAGCGATCAGGAAAATGATCAGCAGCACCAGCATGACGTCCACCAGCGGCGTGGTGTTGATCTCCGACATCGGCGTATCGCCGCCGTCTCCACCCGTTGCTATGGCCATTGTGCCTGTCCTATCTCGAATTCAGTTCCGTGAAGAGGGCCGCCACCCGGATGGCAGCGGCCCCGATCGCGGTATTTACTTGCGAACCGGAGCGGCCGGTGCGGCGGTCGCCGGAGCGGGCTTTGCAGCCGGGGCAGCAGCCACGACCGGCTTCACAGCGCCGTTCGAGCTGATGTTGGCCAGCAGGTCGGTCGAGAAGCCCGACAGCATCGCGGCGATCTTCTTGTTCCGGCTCTGCAGGAAGTTGTAGGCGAACACCGCAGGCACGGCGACGAGCAGACCGATAGCGGTCATAATCAGCGCCTCACCGACCGGACCCGCGACCTTGTCGATCGAGGCCGAACCGGCGATGCCGATGTTGATCAGCGCACGGTAGATACCGATAACCGTACCGAGCAGACCGACGAAGGGCGCGGTCGCACCGGTCGTCGCCAGGAACGGCAGGCCGCTCGCCAGCTTGGAGTTGATCTGGGCTTCGGAGCGCGCCAGCGTGCCGTGCAGCCAGTCATGCGCTTCGAGGTTGTTGGACATCTTGCCGTGCTGGTCGTCGGCGCTCAGGGCGTCGTCGACGAGCTGGCGCCAGGCGCTGTTCTTTTCGAACTTGGCAGCACCGTCCTTGATGGAACCGGCGCGCCAGAAGGCGGCACGTCCGGAGGAATACTGCTTCATCACCTTGTTCTGTTCGAAGAACTTGGTGAACAGCACGTAGAACGAGCCGACCGACTGGATCACCAGCACGCTCAGAATCGTCCAGGCGACGGGGCCGCCCTGTTCCATGGCTTCCATGAAGCCGAACTGGGTCGCCGGGGCGGCTTCGCCTGCGGCTGCGGCCAGAATGTCAATAAGCATGAGAAGGTCCTCTTCTTAAAGGGGTAATAAGGGGGAAAATCAGTTCAGTCGGTAGACAATGGTGGTCGAATAACTACCCGTCGTCGGATTGCCTGCCGCGTCGAGCGCCGGATTGAACCGGGCATAACGCTGCATTCCGTCGCACGCCGCCTCGTCGAGGATGCTCTCGCCACTGGACGAGGATATCCTGCAGGCGGACACCCGGCCATCGGGACCGATGGTGACGGTCACGCCGACATTGCCTTCGATCTCGCTACGCACGGCGCGGCTGGGATAGTTTTCCTGAATGCGCGCTGCCCAACGACGCTGGTTGTCAGGCGATGCACCACGGGCCTGCGATGGCGGCGGCGGCGGTGCGGGCGGCGGAACCACCAGCGCAGGCGGGGCCGGCGGCGGAGGCCGCGTAACCGTCTGGATCGGCGGCGGAGCCGGCGCGATGCTGATCGGCGGCGGCGGGGCTACCGGCGGCGGAGGGGGAACGTTTTCCGGTTCCGGAGGAGGTGGCGGTGGCTCTTCCTCGGGCTCGGGTTCAGGCTCGTCGATGTCCACAGTCGTCACGCGCTGGACGACTTCCTTCACCGCCGAGATCGCAAGCCCGGTGATGAGGGCATAGCCCAGCGCAATGTGGATCAATGCGACAATGACGATAGCAGCAATTTTGCTGCCGCTCATTTGTTGGTCAGCGTATGCCATCCAGCCGCTTCACTCCGTCGTTTCCGCCGATTATTTTCGGCCAATTCACAGCGCGCAGACCATTGGGGGGGTCAAGCGTGCCCACTAAAAATTCACATGCCGAAGTGAACCGATAAATCCGGGCAAAAGCCGCGACCTATGGTTCGCCTCAGGCGGTCTGGTCTTTAACTTATATTTAGGACAGACCAGTCTCGGGCCGGGTCATAACGGCGATGTTGAAAGTGGGCAAACCCTTTATCCATTCAGCCGCGATTCACCAAAATGGGCCAGCTTCGCGAGGGTGTATGGCGCTTTTCCAACCGAATTGCGGCATGGGCGAAGCTATTTCGCTAGTGCAATATCAGGAGTGCAGGGCATGACGGTCCGATTCATGTTGCGGATGCGAAGCGCAATGGCGATTTTTGCGCTTTTCGCGGGCGCAAGTGCACCTTTGGCGGGTGCCGCAGCGCAAGATTCGTCCGTTCCAATGGCGCAGGAGGCGGTTCCCGAATATGCCGATCTGGTCGAACTGGCGCGCGCCAGCGATATCGTGGCGCGGGTTGTCGTGGCCGATCAGGCGGAGGTCAAACCCGAGCGCGCACCGGGTCTGGCTGCGGGTAAAGCGCGGCTCTATCTGGAGGCGCAGACGCAGGCATTGCTGGCCGCGCGTAGCGGTATCGGCGAATCGCTCTCGTTCCTTGTCGACCTGCCGCTGACCGAGCGGGGCAAGGCGCCGCGAATCAAGAAGCAGGTCTATCTCATCTTCGCCGATCTGGTCCCCAGCCGCCCCGGCACCGTCCAGCTGGTCGGCCCCGGTGCGCTACAGCCCGCCACCCCGCTGGTGGAGGCGGCGGTGCGCCGCGTCCTCAATCAGATAGCGCAAGGCAGTGGTACGCCAAACGTAACCGGCATTCGCGAAGTGATCTCGGTCGCAGGCAATCTGGCGGGCGAATCGGAAACGCAGATCTTTCTGGAGACCGATACCGGCGCCCCGGTATCGCTCAGCGTCATCCGCCGTCCGTCCATGGCGCCGCACTGGGGCGTATCGTGGAGCGAGATCGTCGATGCCTCGGCCACCGCCCCGGCGCCTGAGACGCTCGAATGGTATGCGCTGGCCTGCCATCTCCCGCGCGCTCTGCCTGGCGCCGCATTCCTGCAAGGCGACCCGACCTCGCGCGCCCGGGCCGAGGCCGATTATCGCGTGATCCTCGATTCGCTGGGGCCCTGTCGCGGCGGCTGAGCACCACCGCGAGTCCTCCCCGCTTCTTCCTGCCAATCCCCCTAGCCAATCCGGCTCGGCCTCTTTAACGCCGCACCGCCTGCCCGGATCGAGGTGACCGGCGGCAAGTGAGGAAGGAACAGGCAAGCTTATGGCGCAGGCCCTCAGGATCGCATTGGCCGGGCTCGGGACGGTCGGTACCGGGGTGATCAATCTGCTGGCGGAGAATGGCGCACTCATCGCGCGTCGCGCCGGTCGGCCGATCGAGATCGTCGCGGTCAGCGCGCGCGACCGGCAGAAGGATCGCGGGGTCGATCTGTCGCCCTATGCCTGGGTCGACGACATGACCGAACTTGCCGGACGCGACGATGTGGATGTCGTGGTCGAGCTGGTCGGCGGGGCGGATGGTCCGGCGCTTGCACTGGCGCGCCGCTCGCTGTCCGCAGGCAAGGCGCTCGTCACCGCCAACAAGGCGATGATCGCGCATCATGGCATGGAACTGGCCGGCCTTGCCGAGGGAGCGGGCGCGCCCTTGCGCTTCGAGGCGGCGGTTGCAGGCGGCATCCCGGTCATCAAGGGACTGGCCGAAGGTGCGGCAGCGAACCGGATCGAGGCGGTCCATGGCATCCTCAACGGCACCTGCAACTATATCCTCACCGAGATGGAGGCCACGGGCCGCGACTTTGCCGAGGTGCTGAAGGATGCACAGGACCTAGGCTATGCCGAGGCCGATCCGGCGTTCGACATCGAGGGGGTCGACGCCGCGCACAAACTGGCGATCCTCGCCTCGATCGGCTTCGGCACGCAGCTTGCCTTCGATGCGGTCGAGATCACCGGCATCACCCGCATTCGCGCCGCCGATATCGCGCAGGCCGCTGCGCTTGGCTATGTGATTCGTCTGATTGGTGTGGCCGATTGCGCCAACGGGAGCAGCGGAACGCAGCGCCTGTTTCAGCGTGTCGCACCGTGTCTCGTGCCGCGCGGGCACGCGCTCGCCGCCGTTACCGGCCCGACCAATGCGGTTGTCGCCAAGGGCAATTTCTCCGGCCCGCTGCTGTTCGAAGGGGCAGGCGCGGGTGACGGCCCGACCGCCAGCGCGGTGGTCGCCGATCTCGTCGACATCGCGCGCTCCAACGTGGCGCCGCCACTGTCATTGCCGGTCGCTTCGCTTGAGGCCGCGATCCCCGCCGATTCGGGTGAGCGCGTGAACCGCGCCTATATCCGCTTCGTCGTCGCCGACCGCCCCGGCGTGCTGGCCGAGATCGCCGCCGCCATGCGTGATGCCGGGGTCTCGATCGAGAGCCTGATCCAGCAGGGTCGCCCGGAGGAAGGCGGCGAAGTGCTGGTCGCCATGGTCACCCATGAAGGGCCCGAAAGTGCCGTCTCACGTGCGCTCGACCTGCTTCAGGGATCGCCCAGCCTGGCCGAGGAACCGCTGGTCATGCGCCTGATCGGGTGACCCGAAGGCGGACACAATTGCGGCCGCTCTCGACTTTGTAACATCGCCTGCCTAGGCAGTTCCCGAATTGCGAAACCCGAAGGATTATCTGCAGATGCTCAGCGACGCCGACCACAATACCTCCTCCGTTCTCGACCGTGTGCTGGTGATGGAGATGGTCCGCGTGACCGAAGCCGCCGCCATCGCCGCCCACAAGCTGGTCGGTCGCGGTGACGAGAAGGCGGCCGATGCCGCCGCGGTCGAGGCAATGCGCAAGGCCTTTGATACTCTCTATATGGATGGCACCGTGGTGATCGGCGAGGGCGAACGCGATGAGGCGCCGATGCTTTATATCGGCGAGAAGGTCGGCGGCGCGCCGGGCAAGGGCCCGAAGATCGACATCGCGCTGGACCCGCTCGAAGG
>DDNW01000202.1:0-606 GCA_002341345.1 Erythrobacter sp. UBA2510 | reverse complement strand
ATCGCGCTGGACCCGCTCGAAGGCACGACGATTACCGCCAAGGCCGGGCCCAACGCGCTGGCCGTGCTTGCGGCGGCGGAACAGGGCTGCCTGCTCAACGCGCCTGATGTCTATATGGAAAAGCTGGCGGTCGGCCCCGGCTATCCGAAAGACGTCATCAGCCTGGAAATGAGCGTGGAGGACAATGTCCGCTCGGTCGCGAAGGCCAAGAGTGTCGAACCCAGCGAGATCATCGTCTGCGTCCTTGACCGCCCGCGCCATGCCGAGATGATCGGCAAGCTGCGAGCTCTCGGTTGCGGCGTCGTGCTGATCGGCGACGGCGACGTCGCGGGCGTGATCGCCACCACCGATCAGGATACGACGATCGACATCTATATGGGTTCGGGCGGGGCACCCGAAGGCGTGCTGGCGGCCGCCGCCTTGCGCTGCGTGGGCGGCCAGTTCAACGGCAAGCTGCTGTTCCGCAACGATGACGAGCGTGCCCGCGCGCGCAAATGGGGCATCGAGGACCTTGACCGCATCTACAAGCTGGAAGACCTTGCGAAGGGCGACTGCATCTTCGCGGCTACCGGCGTCACCGACGGTTCGTTGCTCGACGGCGTGAAG
>DDNW01000194.1:33409-36170 GCA_002341345.1 Erythrobacter sp. UBA2510 | reverse complement strand
GTCCAGAAACGGGTAGCAGATCACAAGGCGGAAAGCTCTAGACCCGAGTGCTCCCAAGTTGGGTAGCTGTGTACTTTCAAACTGAAGAAATCATTTGCCGAAAGAGAAAAAGAAATGACCAAGTCCGAGCGCGGCGGGGTCGCAATCGTCCACCAGCTTTTCGACGCAATTGAAGGTGGGGACGCCACGCGTCTGAGAACGCTGACAACCTCACAGTGCACGATGTGGCACAATTACAGCGACGTCGAGACAGCCTTTGCCGACATGATCCCGAAGCTTGCCGCATTCCGTGATTCACTCGCCGAGCTGCAATATGCTGAACGCACCTACGTCGCAACGCTAGACGGTGCGATAGGCACTCACCGCCTCTGCGCCAGCAGCCATAGTGGCGTAAAGGTTCGAATCCCGGTGGCAGTTCGGGTGACGATCGAGAGTAACAGGATCAGACATATTGCAGAATATCTCGATCCCGCCGCCCTCGCCCCCCTCATGCAACCGCCCCAGGATTAGGCCGCTGTTCGCTTCTCGCCTGCGCGGCGAATTACCATGCATTCGGCGCTGTCGACGTACTCTTCGATACGAAGGAGCAGCCCTGCATCGTCGAAAAAGATGCGGAGCATGACATGCAAGGCGACCGGCTCGCCCAGAATTGTGCTCCCCCGGCAAATGTATTGGGCAATCACGCTGTCGCGCGGTGCCTCGAATATGTCCCGATCGACATATTCGATCTCCGGCATGACATCGACCATCATTTCGAGCGCAGCCATCGACCGTTCTATGTCCATCTCGACCTGGTTGTAGCTGTGCCAGAGCACATAACCGGGCGCACACAGCTTGCGGTAACGATCCAGGTCGCGTTCGGTGATCGCATCCATAAATGCGTGGACGGTCTGTAGCTTGTTCATGACTGCGCTCCTTCAGCTTCCTCCGGAATGTCGGACAGCGCCGACGTCCAGTATTCGAATTCGTCTGTGACGAGCTTGTGGTAATCGGCCACGTCCTTGGCATGTTCGGGATGGGTAAGAATGAAAGCCCTGTCGTTGACGACACCATGCAGAATGATCTCGGCGGCGTGGGCGGCAGTCATCACATTTTCGTCGATGTCGTCGGGAAGATTGGAAACGAGCGCCCCACCGCCGGGCGACAGCGCCGCCGAGTTGTTGCGCAGTTCACTCCAGATGCGGCCCGGACACACTACAGAAACGCCGATATTCGAAGGAGATAGCGCCAGCCGCATTCCCAATGAAAGCGGGATTACCGCCATCTTGGTGGCGGAATAAAGGCCGATATGCCATTGCGGCACGAGGAATAGGCCGGCGATCGAGGAAACGTTCACGATGTGGCCGCCGCCCGCGCCATTGGATCGCAGGAGCGGCGCGAACGCCGTCATTCCGTTCGTGACACCATGAACGTTGACATCGAACATCCAGCGATAGGTCTGCTCGTCAATTTGGTCCATCGGCGTCCCTACCTGGGCAATGCCGGCATTGTTGATCACCAGGTGAACCGCGCCGAAACGTTCGGCCACAGATGCAGCGCATGCCGTCATCGCAGAGCGGTCGGCGACATCGACCACGAAAGGCTCAACCTCGGCCCCGGTTTGGCGTAGTTCGTGTGCCGCATACTCAATGGCGTCTTCGCGCACGTCAGCGATTGCCAGTCGCGCACCACGCCCCGCCAGTACGCGCGCCAGCCCGTTGCCAATACCCGATGCGGCACCGGTGATGAAAGCGACCCTGCCCGCAAAATCGCCGTCGGCAAAGAGTGACTTCCTTGTGCGGGCCATGGCTGTCACTCCTCCGGTGCGATCGTGATGGTTGCGCCGTCCGGTATCGTTGCGATCTCTATCTGGCAGGCCAGCCGTGACCGCTCCTCACTGTGCAGCAAATTGTCAGTCAATTCACGCTCCTCCTCGGAAGGAGCCTGGAGGCGATAAAGTTCGGCTTGGGCAAACAGGACATGGCAGGTCCCACATACACAGCATCCGCCGCATTCGCCGACGACCCCGAACTCACCGCGATCACGAAGAGCATGCATCAACGAGGACTCGTTTCCATCAAGGACGAGGCTACTCGCAATGCCATCTCTTCGGATCACAGTAACTTCCGGCATGTTCAGCTATCCTGACCGATGCCGATCGCCTAGCGCTCGCCGCCGAACCTGAACGTCAGTTCCGCGCCGACGCGGCGCGGCTCGCCGCTCACCACGGCATTGAAGCCGAGTGCCCGGTCGATGGCGATCGCCCCGGAGGAATAGCTCTTGTCGAGCAGGTTGCGCCCGTACAACGCAAGGGTGGCGTCGATTTGATCGAAATCGATGGCGACCCGAGCATTGAGGAGGCCAAAGGCGTCCTGGGTCACCTGGTCATCAAACTGAGCCTCTGGTGCAAGCACGGTCTCGCTCTGCCAGTCATAGCTGACCTGCCCATGCAATTCGCCGACCTGTGTATCAGCAGAATAGTCCACGCGGGCCGACACGATCCAGTCGGGAACGCCGAAGGTTTCGTCACTGCGGTCGCCGATCAGATCGACGAATTCGTCATACTCCGCTTTGGTGTAGCTGGCATTTGCCCCGAAGCTCAGATTGGACGAAAGGCGCGCCGAAAGCTCCGCCTCCACACCCCAGATCGACCCGGCCGCGGCATTCGTAACCACTGTCGACGGCGCAGGACGCAACGTCAGCACGGTGACCGAGCGCTGGATATTGGTGTAATCGTCGTAGAAGGCCGCCAGATTGATGCGAAGCTTGCGGTTCAGAATGT
>DDNW01000194.1:22128-33253 GCA_002341345.1 Erythrobacter sp. UBA2510 | reverse complement strand
TCGACTTGATACCGACCTCGTATTCGGTGATCGTTTCCGGCTCGAATGGCTGAAACGCGGTCTCGACATAGCTGCCCCGAAGGTTCTGGCCGCCCGTACGATAACCGCGAGCCACCTTGGCATAGCCGAACAGCTCTGGCGTAAATTGCCGGTCGATGGAAATCAGCCAGGACGGATCGGAATAGGTGTCTTCGAAAGTGCGCGGACACTGCGCCGGACCATTCGCCGGGTTGCCAGGTGCGCCAGTCAGTTCCCCTTCCGGCACGAGGCAAGTACCAGTGCTGTCGCGGGTGCGCGAAATCAGAGTTCTTCGATCGGTCGACCACCGGATGCCGCCAGTGATGCGGGTATCGGGCGCGAACGTCCACGTCGCCTGCGCGAACGCCGCAAGCGAGCGGTTCACGATCTCACCATCGGTGATTACGCTGATGGGGTTTAGCAGCGGGATCGCGACTGAAGTCGAGATCTCGCGCCCGGTCTCGCGGCCGAAATAGCCGCCCACCACCCATTGCAACGAGTCCATGTCGCCCAGAAGCTGCAGTTCCTGGCTGAAGTAGTCCTCCCGCGTCCGCTGCTCTGCGTTCAGCAAAGTGAAGGGCGTGCCGTCGTCGTCGGTATTGTTGCCGCGCTTGAAGTGCTGATAGCCCGTCAGCGAGCGAAGCGTGATCGCTTCGGACACGTCATAGGCAAGGTCGAGATTGACCTCCTCGGATTCGAAGGTTGAATATGCGCGGTAAAGGCTGCCGCTAGTGTAGGGATCCCCGCCGACGTAGGAACGCAGGGCTGCTTCGCCCGCAGCACGGGAAACCGGATCGGCGAGTCCAGCGAAACCATACAGTTCCGCCACAACCTGAAGTGCCGAAATGCAGCCGTCGAGACCACGCGTCGGGCATGAACTCGCCGGGGCGAGGCCCGAGAGCTTCAGCAATGCGCCACCAGTCTTGATATGATTGTAAATGCCGGTAACCGTTGCCCGGACAGGACCGAAATCACCACGGACCTTGCCGCGAACATAGGTCCGATTTTCGGACGCGATATCATCGCCCAGCCCGTCACTGCCAAGCCCGTCTTGCGAGCCGTGCTGCACAACGAAGCGGGTCGCCACCGCTTCCGAAAGCGGGACGTTGGCTATCGCCGTCCCCTCCACAAAGCCGTAATTGCCCGCCCGAAGAGAAACCGAACCGCCAAGCGTGTCCTTGGGTTCCGCGGAATAGACGCTGAGCGCACCACCGGTCGTATTGCGACCGTAAAGCGTGCCCTGCGGGCCACGCAGCACCTCGAGCCGCTCGATATCGACCAGAGCGCTACGCATGCCATAGGTGCGGGGGTGATAGAATCCGTCGACGTACAGGCCGACCGACGGATCGACCGTCAGGATGAAGTCGTTTTGCTTCTGGCCGCGCATGGCGATAGTCAGGCCCGCAGCGTCGATAGCACTGTTCTGCAAGTAGAGGTTGGGCACCTTTCCCTGTATGTCGAAGACGTTGTTGATACCTGCTTCGGTCAAGGCATCGCCCGACAGCGCCGTGACGGCGACAGGAACGGTCTGGAGATTCTCTGCCGTCTTGCGGGCGGTCACCACGATAACCTCGACACCCTGGTTCGAAGTATCCGCCTGCGAGGCGGCTTCGCTTTCACCCGACCCGGTTTGCGCCATCGCGGGAACCGAACATGCCAAGACCGCCACGGCGGCAGTGGTTCGCAGCCAAGAACGACGCGCACAATTGATTTGATCTCTCACAAGCAACCTCCCAGATTATCACCCTCGCCCACCGACGAGACAATTATTTATCTTTTTTCTTCAAATACTTCTGAATATCTCAATCGAACCGCATTGGAAGGCGCTCGATCGTCATTGTTCCCACGCTGCCGGTGTAGTGCGGTACAAAATCAGGGTCCGAGAGCCGCAATTTCGGAAACCTTTCGATCAGCGCAGCGAGTCCCATCTGCATGGTTGCTTTCGCCAGACGAATGCCGATGCAGTGGTGCGGCCCTGTGCCGAAGGAAAGGATTGTCTTGGGATCGCGCCCAACGTCGAGCAGCTGCGGATCTTCGAATTCATCGGGATCGAAATTGGCTGCCTGCGGAGAAACGAAGACCGGCATGTCCTTGAGGATCTTGGTACCGTTCACTTCGGTGTCGCGGGTCGCAAAACGGGTAAATGCAAACAGTCCGGGCCCGTGAAACCGGGTGCATTCGTCTACCGCTGACACCAGCAGGTCCGGTTCGCGCCTCAGCCGCTCCATCTCATCGGGATGCCGTCCCAGCACAAAGAGCACGGCCCCCAGCGCCCCGGCGGTCGATCCGATTGCGGCCCCGCAGATGGTGTTGATCTGGCCGAACAATTCCTCGTCGGACAATTTGCTGCCTTCATCGCGCGCGGTGATCAGATTGCTGATGAAATCTTCGCCGGGCTGTTTGCGCCGCTCTTCGATGACCGCCGAGATCACTTCCCGCACATCCTGGACCGCCTGCACGAATTCCGGGGGCCGGGCCTCACCCGGCCGAAACTGAGTGGCCATGGATATGCAGGCATGCATCCGCTCGAAGGCTTCCTGTTGTTCGCGCGACAGGGCGAATGTGGCGTCGAGCAGAGCACGCATGATCAGGACGTTGCAAAAATCCGCCATGGCATCGAATTCGGTACCCGAAGCGGCGATGGCGTCGATACGTTCCGCAATGATCTCCGCAATGGCCGGGCGCAGTTCTTTCAGCCCTTTGGGAGAGAAGGCAGGATTCATCAGCCTGCGTACCCGGGAATGCTGCTCGCCATCCATCTGGAGGACGCTTTCGAGCCCCCCGAACACGTCGAATACGTCGTAGCCGGGCAAGGAGGGACGATGCATGGCGAACCGCTCGGCATCCATGAAAACTTCCCGAACGTCAGCCGCCCGTGTGCAAAGGACACCGGCGATACCGTTGCGACGAACATAAATCGGCGGGCTGACAGCCCAGCCCGGAATGAATTTGCGTAAGGCGACCTGCCGGAAATCGTCATCCGTAAGGTCATGCTCGAAGAAGGGTTCCCCCTCCAACGCGGCTTCGATTTCCTGCAGATTTCCGTCGCGCGCCAGTTTCACGTCGATCCTCTCTTCCCGCTCACGATTTACAAAGGCCGACCTTGCACGTCAATCGATTATCGATTTATACAAATCGTTGCGCGCCTACAATATAATCGATAATCGTTTTCGACGATGTTGGTCGGCGAGCAAGTGCCAAGAGCTGAAATGAGCGGCAGCCAGCCGTCCGGCACCCGCTGCATCAAAAACAGAATCAATCTGGGAGAATTAACGGTATGATCGAATTTGCGGGCAAGGTGGCGATGGTCACCGGAGCGGGATCGGGAATCGGCAGAAGCTGCGCCCTCACCTTCGCAAAATTCGGAGCGTCGCTCGTCGCTCTCGACGTCGCGGCGAACGGGGTCAACGATACCGTAGAAGAAGCAAAATCAATGGGGGCGAAGGCGATCGCCGTGGTCGCCGATGTAGCCAGCGCGGCGCAAATGGCCGATGCAGAAGCAGCGGTGCGTGAAAGCTTTGGTACCCTCCACATCGCCGCAAACGCGGCGGGTGTACCTGGCCGCATGTCTTCGACCGTCGACATCGACGAGGAGGACATGGACCGGACCTACGCCGTGAACGTGCGCGGGCTGTGGCTGAGCATGCGGTTGCAACTGCGCATGATGATAGAAGGCAGCGGCGGATCCATCGTCAACATCTCATCCGGCGGTGGGCTGCTGGGCGCGCCGGGCTTGCCCGGTTACTGCGCCTCTAAACATGCTGTGGTTGGACTGACCAAGACTGCGGCACTGGAAAACGCCCGCCACCATATCCGCGTCAACGCAGTATGTCCCGGCGGCGTGAACACGCCCATGATGGCCGATGTCATTTCCGATCCGGGTCGGGCCGAACGTATCGCGCGAGGCCCGATGGGCCGCCTCGCAGAGCCGCAGGAAATTGCCGATGCGGTTGCGTGGCTGGCATCGGACCGGTCATCCTTCGTGACCGGCGTGCCCCTGCCGGTCGACGGCGGAATCATGGCGAACTGAGTTGATGAACCAGGCTGGCGGCGGGTCCGCGACTGCATCACCACCCCGGCAAAGGCGCTGGCACATCGTGCCGCTCTTCCTGCTTTCCTATACGATCGCACAGGCCGACAAACAGGCACTCAACCTGGCGATAGCGCCGATACAACAGGACCTGAACATCTCCGATGGACAGATCGGGCTGTTGCAGGGCGCGGTCTTCGCGGTGGCTTTTTCGCTGGGCGGTCTGCCCATGGGATGGCTGGTCGATCGCGGGAATCGTGCCGTACTGGCTGGCGGCTGCATCGTCGCCTGGAGCCTTGCCACTGCGATGTCGGGCCTTGCCGACGGCTTCGCCATGCTGGCAGTGTGCCGTGCCCTGACCGCGTTTTTCGAGGCAGGACTTGCACCTGCGGCATACTCCTTGTTCAGCGCGAAGCTCTTTCCCGAAGAACGTGCCCGCGCCAGCGCGACTTACATGCTGGCTCCGTTTCTTGGAGCAGGCGCAGCGATGATCGGAGGCGGCTCTATCGGCGCGGTGCTCCCCGATTGGCCCTTCGCGGCGCAATTCGGTTTCGATGCCACCTGGCGTCTCATCTTCCTGGTTATCGGCGCGCCCGGTATCCTCCTGGGGCTCATCCTGCCGTTGCTAGTGCGCGATGTCCGCACGCGCCAGACTGCTCGACAGAAGCAGGAAGCCGGACCTGCCTGGCGGCCGGTGATAAGCGCGCTGTTCGAACGCGGAGGGTTCTTGCGCAACTACCAGTTTGCAATGGCGCTCTACGTCGCCTTCCTGACCAGCTACATCACCTGGTACCCGACTTTCCTGATCCGGGAAGTCGGGCTTACCATTGCTTCGACGGGAATCATTGCGGGCTCTGTCTACATGGTCGGCGGCATTGTCGGCACCGTATTTACTATCGTGCAGATGCGCCGGGACGGCAGCCTCGATCGCGTATTGCGATGGATCAAGCGCACGCTGATCGTATTGGTCCCGCTAACAGTCCTGCTGCCTCTGACGTCTTCAATATGGCTGCTGGCGCCCCTCTACCTCGTCTTTGCAGGCCTTACCGCGACCGTGCTTGCCGTCATGGTGGTGCCACTGCAATTGACGATCCCTGCTCACTCGCAGGGGAAGGCCATAGGCGTCTTCACACTGATGGTGACGGGTGCAGCCGGCAGCCTGGGGCCGCTGGCCATCGGATTGCTTACGCAGCACGCAGACCTTCCGCTCGGCATTGCCATGTTAGCAGCCGGTGGCAGCGCATTGGCCGGGGCAATCCTGCTCATGCCGTCCCAGTCTCGCAGCGCCGATCTGGCGACCATCGACCCTGCAGGCTAGCACTCACCAGAAGTCAGGCAGCTTCCGCGATAGTCATCGCACCATCCCGAATTAATGAGCGGCCCAGCCCCCATCGACCGGCATCAGGTGGCCCGTAACCATCGCGCTCTCATCAGAGCACAGCCATGCAATCGCCGCCGCCTGCTCCTCGACGCCGATCGCACGCTTGATGGCCTGGCGGTCCACCATGCGGCTGATCTGTGCCTGCGCCGCTTCGGGACCACGCTTGTAGTAAGCGCGCGTGGGTGTGACGCCCGGCGCGATGCAATTCACGCGCACGCCGCGCTCGGCATAGGTGACTGCCGCAAATTTGGTAAGCTGGATCAGCCCCGCCTTTGCAGACGAATAGGCTGCGCCGGATTCCGGCACGTAAACGAGGCCAGCCAGCGAGCTGACATTCACGATCGCACCGCCGCCATGCTCTATCATATGGGCGATTTCGTGCTTCAGGCACAGAAATGTGCTGCGAATGCAGATGCCGAAGGTCGCATCCCAACCTTCAACGCTCTTGAGATGCATGTCGGGTCCGTTTGCGTCCCCGATCGAATCCCCGACGACATTGGCCGCCAGATCGAGGCGACCGAGCTGGGAAACCGTCTGATTAACGGCATGGGCAATGTCGGCCTCCTGCATCGCGTCGCAGCGAACAAACTGAGCCTCTGCGCCTTCTTCGCGCAGCGTCGCCGCCATGCCCGATCCGCTTTCCTCGTCTATGTCGGCCAGCATAACCCGAGCCCCCCGCTGGGCGAAGGCACGCGCTGTCGCGGCCCCGATCCCAGCGCCAGCGGCAGTGACAAGCGCGACCTTGCCGTCGAATTCCTTCGTCATCTCATTCTCCCATCGGGTCTTGTCATCGAGGCTTTGCCACCTCGATGTGCCAAGACGCGATCTTCCATCTGCCATCTGTCTTGGTGAAGGTTGCGTGGTAGGAACCCTTCGCGCCGATCGCCATGCGTTCATTTACAGCGATGAAGTCAGCGCGACCCACTGCCGAATTGCCGGATATACCGACCCGGACATTGCCCGCGACATGCGTCACTGCGGGCATGTCGCGGTCTGTGAACCAGGTTTTGAGCGCCTCCGGGCCTGCCGCCTGCTCGGACTTGCCAATTCGCAGTGGCGCGCCAGGCGCAAACAGGGCCGACCAGCTGTCGGCATTGCCCGCGTCGGCCTCGATACAATAGTCGGCAATCAGATTTCGGATTGCCTCACCGTCGCTTTCACCATCCATGATCAGAAACGATACTTTGCACTCATCCCCACCGAGCGCGGCCTGCCCGGGGTCACCGAAGCAAAACCGAGCGCTGGGAGCTGGAGCATGTAAACGTTGTAATATTGGTCTGTCAGATTGCGAACGTAGGCGCTGACTTCCAAACCGGGCACCGCGTCCGGTTCCACGGTGATCATGGCATTGGCGAGGCCGTACCCCTTCTGGAATACCGTATCCTGTGGTGCGAAATAGAACTTGGAGCGATAGGAATAATCGCCCGCGAAACGGATCAGTCCGAAGTCGGCGATCAGCTCATAGCTGGCCGCGATGCTGGCATTGAACTTCGAGACCTCAATGAAGGGCTCTTCACTGCGATCGGCAAATGGCGGAGCCTGGTCCCGGTATTCGTCGTAGACGGGCTCGAGATAGCCTGCAGTCACCGTCGCTTCGAAGCCGCCGATCCGCACAGTGGTTTCGTTCTCGATGCCGAATATGTGGGCCTTTTCGGCATTGGTTGTGAAATTGGCCGACGGATTTGGGCCGGCCGGGGTCGCCACCTGCAGGGTGCGCTGCATGTCGCGGTAGTCAGAGTAGAACACGGCGATATTGTTGCGAAGACGGCGGTCGAAGAGCTCGGTTTTCAGGCCAATTTCGTAGTCGGTGAGCTGTTCGGGCTGAAAAGGTGCAAAGGAGTCGGGCACACGGGTCGAGCGGATATTGAACCCGCCCGCCTTATAGGACCGGCCTGTCCGCGCATATACCATGGTTGTGTCTGACAATTGTTGGTCAATACCAAGCGCATACGACCAATAGCCGAAGCTTGCATTCAAGGTGGCGCGGCACACGGCCGGATCGTCACGTACGACTACGGCAAGGCTGCAGCTCTCCGACGTTACAGGCCCGCCGAACGTGTCAGACAGGAACCCGCGGTTGCGATTGATCAGCTCCCGCTTGTCCTTGGTGTATCGAAGCCCGGCGGTTATCCGCGTGTTCTCGAACAGGGCATACGTCGCCTGCGCATAGGCAGCGTAGGATTCGTTCTTTACCGCACCATCTGTGATCGCACGAGTAAAGGGCGGTGGAGCAAGTCCGATCAGGTAATCGTTGCGCGTAATATCGCGCGCCTTCTCGGTAAAATAGAACAGGCCCGCAGTATAGGCGAGCCGGTCGTCAAATCCCTCTCCCGACAGTTGCAGCTCTTGCGAAAACTGCTGCTGCGAAAGGTCCACGCTCGCAGCCTCGGCCACGATGTAAGGCGTGCCGTCGTAATCGAATGCGGCTTCGCGCTTGAGTTCTCGATAAGCGGTGATCGATTTGACCTCGGCACCACCCAGATCAAGTGTCGCCGTCAGCGACGTTCCCCAAAGCTCTGCACGATACTCGTTATCCAATGCCGTATCGTTGCGGTAAGAATCGCCACCAATGTAAGAATCGAGCGTACGACCGCCGTCGACATCAGGCTGCGCGCCTGGAAGAAACGTCAGAAATGCACCCGGTGTAACCGAGATGAGCTTGAAGGCGGCACCGTTGCCGGTGATTTCGCTGTAGTCGCCCGACAGGAGAAAACTCAACGTATCGGTGGGTTGCCAACTCAGCTTGATGCGCGCAACGTCGGTGTTGCTGTCGAGTAGTCTTTCACCGGAATAGTCGCTGCGGAAATAGCCGTTATTCTGAGAATGCAAGAATGCGCCGCGAATGGCCAGATTCTCGGCTGCTGGGACGTTGAGAGCGCCGCTCGCTTCGAACTCGCCAAAGCTGGCGACGCGTCCGGATACCCAGCCTTCAAAGCGGTCGACGGGGTCCTGCGAGACAATATTGAGTGCGCCGCCCGTAGTGTTGCGACCAAAGAGCGTGCCCTGCGGTCCGCGCAGGACCTCAATGCGAGCAAGGTCCAGCGTGGTGAGCGAACTGCCGTTGCCGCGCCCCAGATAGACGCCATCGAGATACACGCCAATCGCGGGATCATTGGTTGCAACCAGATCGGTCTGCACCTGACCGCGCATCTGGATGGTGATCGATGATGCATCGCCCGGATAAGTGGCGATGTTCACGTTCGGAGCTGAATATTGCACACCGCTCAAATCGCTGATCTGCCGCTGCGCGAGATCGTCGCCGGAGAGCGCGGTGATTGCGATCGGCGTCCGCTGTGCCGATTCCTCTACCCGTCGAGCCGTAACGACAATTTCATCGAGCCCACCGCTTTGCGACTGTTGCTGAGCGCTACCCGGACTTCCGACCACCGCCTCCTGCGCCACCGCCGCATGGGATAAGCCACAAGTTGTTATCATCAAGGCCGCGCCAAAGTGACGACGGTTCGACTTGCACCCCGGGTTGATTTTCATGCTCTTCCTTCCCTGATCGTTTGGCTTATGCGGCCATTGCTTTTGTAATTTGTTTTAGTGAGTCAGCATCGGCATGGACGTTATGGTCAGCGTGCCAACATTGCCGGAATAGACCGGTCTGAAATCCGGATCGGCGAGCCGGATGCGAGGAAATCTCTCGATAATGGCGCGCAACGCGATGCGCATCGTCAGCTTTGCCAGAAGTACGCCGATGCAATGATGCGCGCCTACTCCGAACGTATGCGACCTCGCTTTGCGCCGAATGTCGAAACACTCAGGCTGCGCGTATTCTGTCGGGTCGAAATTCGCGCTTTGCGGCGACGCAAGCACAACCATGTCCTTGAAATAGTGTACGCCTGCGACCTCCCCGTCCGCAGCAGCAAAGCGCGGAAAAAAGAAGAAACCGGGGCAATGCATGCGCAGACACTCTTCGAGTGCCCCATCAATCAGTTCGGGATCGCTGCGAACTGCATCCAGCGCTTCGGGATTTCGTGCCAGCAGGTAGAGCGATGCCGCAAGACTCGTTGCTGTCGAGCCGAGAGCTGCCCCGCAGATCGTGTTGATCTGCCCGAAAAGCTCTGCATCGTCGAGTTTGCTGCCTTCGTCGCGCGCGCTTACGAGCTTGCCAATAAAGTCGTCACGAGGATTTACTCGCCGGTCCGCTACGATATCGGCAATGACCAACCGAACGTCAGCGATTGCCTTGGTGTAGGTTTCGGGCTGCGCCTTGCCCGGCTCGAAGTTCATTGCGAAGATCGCTCGATGCACTCGCTCGAAGGCGCCGCGCTGCTCCGGGTTAAGGTCAAACGTGGCGTCAAGCAGCGAACCGACAATGAGATGATCGCAAAGGTCGCGCATCGCGTCGAATGACGGCCCCATTTCGGAAATTGCGTCGAGCCGTTCGGCGACAATTCTTTCGATCGCCGGGCGAATTTTTGGCAGCGCTGCGGGGGAGAATGCCGGGTTCATCAAGCGCCTGACACGTGCGTGCCGATCGCCGTCCATCTGCAAGACGCTTTCCAGGCCGCCGAAAATGTCGAACTTCTCGTAGCCAGGCAGCTCGGGAGCCTTCATGACGAAGCCTTCCGGGTTCAGCATCACCTCATGCACATCTTTCGATCGGGTGCAGACGAGTACCGGAATGCCGTGACGCCTCGCGTAGAACGGCCTTCGGGTCGACCATTCGATAGCGTAGCGATCGACTGCGCCCTGGCGAAATGACTCCTCCGCAAGATCTGTCTGGAAAAAGGCGGCGCCTGAAAGCTTGCGCTCGATTCCTACCAGACCCGACATTACCTCACCCACCTCTATTTATCGACTATCGATTTTGTGATATATCGATTTTCAATAGGGTTGTATACAATTAGGTGTCAAGGATGCAATCTAGGCCGTCCAACACTATGCTATCATTTGCGCATGGCGTTGTAGAGTGGCGCGAGCGTCTGCTGATCGAAATATTCCTCGAAGCGCGCGAGCCGCCCCTCATCGACGTAGGCCCGCACGATGATCGGAGCGTCGAAGGATTCGCCACCAGGCACGGATCCGCGAAGTCGGTGCTGCAATAAGGCCCCGTCTGCCAACGGCTGATAGCGTCGTTCCGCATAGTGAAACCCGTCGGTGATTTCGGAGGCCCGGATCAGATTGTCGACCCGATCGGCGAAGCGCTTCTCCCGGTCGTCGTAATTGTGCCAGACAACAGCATCTTCTGCGACAGCGTCGAGGACGCCCTGCCGGTCTCCGCGTCCAAGGGAATCGAATAATGCGTGCGCCAGGGCTACGCCGCCGCGGTCTTCCATTTGATATGCCTCTCCGTTTGTCGGCTCATTTAGGAAAAAAGGGTTTGGCATGTCTAGACAAAATCGATATTCGATAAAAAAGCGGTCCGCAAACCGGAAAGAGGGGACGATGTTGGAAGGCCTTGCGCGCATAGAGGAAGCAATTCCTGAAGATGCCTATTTCGAATATGATCTGAGCGACGAGACCTTTCGCCAGACCGCCTTGCGTGACTACGTCGATGACTGGACCAGACGCGATCCGTTCTATGTGCGCCGCATGGGCCTGCCAGCGATCCTGTGCACGCGCTACCGGCATGTGCAGGAGGTACTCACCGATCCGGAACGCTTCGTGATGAAGGCGCCCCCGATCGAAGGCTTCGAGGTTTTCGACGTCTTCGGTGGTCTGGAAAGCGTCTTGCAGATGGACGGCGA
>DDNW01000194.1:21696-21992 GCA_002341345.1 Erythrobacter sp. UBA2510 | reverse complement strand
AGCGTCTTGCAGATGGACGGCGAGCGGCATTCGCGCGTCAGGCGCCTTATGAACCCGGCCTTCTCACCTGCCGGCATCAGGAAGATCATTCCTGCTCTCGAACGCATCGTGGAGGAACGGCTCGACATTATCGCCGAGGCCGGTCCGGAATTCGACGCGATGTCGGACTTCTGCGATCACCTCATCGCGCGCTCATTGCTCGACGCCACGTTCCAGCTTAGCGAGGAGCAGCAGCACGCCTTCGAGCGGGTTCACCAGGCGATCACGCTTGCGCCCAAATTCCGGCCCGGCGAAGA
>DDNW01000194.1:6541-21612 GCA_002341345.1 Erythrobacter sp. UBA2510 | reverse complement strand
TTTGCCCAAATTCCGGCCCGGCGAACAGCGTCCTAAAGAATATACCGATGCGATCGAGGGCGTCCGCAAGGTCATCGCCGACGTGATAGAGGAACGCCGGAGGAAACCGAGCGACGACTTCATCAGTGATCTGATCACGGCCCGCGACGAGGGTACCCGGCTGAGCGATGCCGAGCTTCACGGCCAGATCAACACCATCTGCGGTTCCGCCCTGGGATCGACCGCCGCCACGCTGGGCGCGGCCCTACTAGTCTTGTGTCGGCACCCCGATCAGATGCAGCGTTTGCGCGACCATCCAGAAATGATGAACGATGCGCTGGAGGAATTGCTGCGTTATCACGGGCCGGGCCTGTTCTCGTTTCCGCGCTTTGCAGCATGCGACACCGAGGTTGGGGGCACACCTATCTACAAGGGCATGCCTGTTATCACGTCGCCCCAGGCAGCCAGTTTCGACCCCGAATTCTTCGACGAGCCGCGCAAACTCGACCTTGGCCGAAAGCCGCGAACCCTGACCTTCGGCACTGGCCCGCATCTGTGCATCGGGATGCGTCTGGCCAAGGTGACAATGGGAATCGGGCTTCGCGCCATACTGGACAGATTTCCGAATCTGCGATTGGCTGACCCCGACTTCGTGCCCGTCTATGGCGGCAATGTCGGTACGATGACGATCAAATCGCTGCCGATGAGGGTTGATTGATGGGTTCGCTGGAAAACAAGAGCGTTCTGGTGCTTGGCGCTGGCCTTCTGGGCGGCGCAAGCGCGATCAGGCTAGCGCAGGACGGGGCTAAGGTCACGGTCGCAGACTTCGATACAAGCAAGAGCGAAGTGGTCGCTTCTTCAATCCGCGAGGCTGGCGGCCGGGCCACGGCAACAGGTGCCGATATCTGCGATCCTACGACGCTTGCCGCAGCAGTCGCCGAAGCCGTGCGCTTCGGGAGCGGCCTGCACGGCCTGTTCGTCAACAGCTACGAAGGTCAGGTGGCGCGGCAGGACAACAACATCGTCGACATCGACCTCGATATCTGGCGGCGTTCGCTTGACGGCAACGTTACGGGTACATTGATCACCATGCGCGAGGCGATACCGCATATGCTTGCCTCGGGCGGCGGGTGCATTCTGTGCACATCGTCATCGGACTCGTTCGACAGCCCGCCCAACCGCGTCGCGTATCCGGTAACCAAATTCGCACTCCACGCGCTGACGAGGCATGTCGCCGCGCGCTGGGGCCGCGAAGGCATCCGGGCAAATTGCCTCGTTCCCGGCCTTGTTCCCCCGCGGTTGCCCAATGGCGATTTTCCGCCGGACAAGAAGGAATTTTACGAAGGCTATGTCGCGCAAACGCCCAGCACCCGCGCGGGCGAACCCAGCGACGTCGCCAATTATGTTCGCTTCCTGATGTCCGAAGAGGCCGAGTGGATCAACGGACAGATCCTGGGGATCGATGGCGGACTGGTCCTGCGTTGACGCAAGGACAATATAGGAGCCTGGCAATGGAAAATGAGGTCGAGGTCTTTTTCTTCCCGACGATGAACGGCCACCGTGTCACCATCGCCCTCGAGGAAATGAAGCTTCCTTACCGCCTGACTTGCGTGAACATCCGTGAAGGTGACCAGTTCAAACCAGAATTCCTGGCGATCAGTCCGAACAACCGGATGCCGGCGATCATCGATCACGGCCATCCGGATGGTCCGTTGTCGGTCTTCGAGAGCGGCGCGATTCTGCAATATCTCGGTCGGAAATCCGGCCTCTTCTATCCCTCGCGCGAGGCTGAAAGGACCGCCATCGATCAATGGCTGGTATGGTCGGTGGCGCATCTCGGGCCGATGTCGGGCCAGTGCGGGCACTTCAACGTATATGCTCCGCTGCTCGTCGAAGACCCGGCGCATCTCGTCTATGCGAAGAAGCGCTTCACCGACGAGGTAAACCGTCTTTACGGCGTCCTGGAGCGCCAGCTGGCGGGCCGGGACTATGTGACGGGCGAATATTCCATCGCCGACATGGCGATCTGGCCATGGACGCTGAGCGGCGACCGGCTCGGCCAGGACATGAGCACGTTCCCCAACATCCTCGCGTGGCGCGAACGTATCCGCGAACGCCCCGCAGTGCAGGCAGGGCTTGCTGCCGGGAAGGATTTTGGAGCAACTACACGGAGTCTGACTGACGCGGAGAAGCTGGCGTCGACGCGCATGTTGATGGGGCAGACCGCGCAAAGCGTCGAAGATCGTTCGCGCAATTCGGTTGGATGACCGCCACCAATTCTAGCAGTCGATGACGGAACCCCTGCATGCAGCCGGGATTCCGTCAGCAGTCGTCAGGAACCGGCCAGGTTCGCGGTCTTGCCCTGCTGTTCAGCCTTGTCCCATTCCGCAATGCGCAATGCCTGACCAGGAGGCCGCCGCGCGCCGGGATCGCCCTTGCCTTCGCGTTCGAGCACACGCTGCGTCGCCGGTCGGGCGAGTACCCGCTCTCGATGCGCACGCACCAACGGGAAGAGTTCCGGGTCGCCGCGATCGCCGCGTTGCAGATAACTCGCATAGATGAACAGATAGGGGTCCGAGATGGTCCATGTGTCACCGTGGATCCAGGGCCGCCCATCGGACAATTGCTCTTCGATCATCCCGAAATACTTGTGCGTCATTTCTGGCACTTTGGCAGCCAGAGCCTTGGCGGCTTCGGGGCCATCGGCAAAAAGTGTCGGTCGGGAAAGGTGCCGGAATGTGACATGCACCGCCGAAGCAAGGAACATATTGAAGGACTGGACCTGGGCGAAATCAAAGGGATCGGTCGGAGCCAGCTGCGCTTCGGGGAATTGCTGAGCAACGTAGGCCATTATGGCCGGGTTCTCGCTAATCGGGCCGCGCTCGGTAACTAGAACACCGACAAAGCCCTTTGGATTCAGCCGGAGGAATTCCGGCTTGCGATGATCGCCGGCAGCATAGTCGATCGCGATCTCTTCGTAGTCCGCCCCCGATTCCTCAAGCACGATATGCGGCGCAACCGAGCATGCCCCGGCAATGTAAAAGAATTTCAGCATTAAAGCCCTTCCCCTCGTATCGCAAATGTCGTCCCGGCTCAGTTTGCCGGTGCCAGGGCCTTTTCCTTCGCCTGAGCGTCTTCCTCGACCGGCTTCTGGATCTTCCAGCGCACGACGCGCTTCTGGATGGCCGCCTCGTCACCGTTGATAACGCGGCGTAGCGTACGCCTCACCCTACGGTCGAAATGCTCGCGCGAGTGCTGGATCACATGATTGTCCCAGGCGACGAAATCGCCGACCGTCCACTTGTGACGCAGGATGTGTGCAGGGTCATAAAGGACAGCGAACAGGTCGTTGAGCAACTGCTCGCTCTCTTCTGCCGGCATTTCAGCGATCCGGTCGGCGGAAGACATCGCAGTGGTCAGCACGGGCCCCTCCCCGCCGGGGTGCTCGCGCACGACCGAGTGCATGCCTCGCTCGGGATAACGACCGAGATTTGCCTCGCGCGTGCGGACCGAACCCTTGGTGCGGTACGGGTCGAAAATGTGAATGGCCTGCTTGCCTTCTACCTTGGCCTTCAACTCAGGCGTGAGCCGAGAATAAGCCTCGCCACCGTGAACGAACAGAGTGTCGCCGCCCTCTTCGGGAATTTCGATCCCGAAGAGAGAAATAGCATGGCAAGGCCAGTCGTCATTGAACGCGAAATCGAAGTGGAACAACAGCTCGCCATCATCGAACTTCTTGGGGTCCATGCGGGTGGCGTCGAAGCCCTTGAAGGTTTCGGGATTGTGATCGAGATACGAGACCTTGGGCCCGTTCGGCCGATCGGCAGCGACCGTGCCGATACGCTCCATCAGCATTACGTGATCTTCAGGCGACAATTCGGGGTCGTTGAAAATCACCAGGCTGTGCTGCAGAAAGGCGTCAGCGAACGCATCCACATGATCCGGATTGGAAACGTCGAAATCCAAGAGGCGGACTCCGAGGGGGTTCATCTTCTCAACTTTCATCAATCCACTCCTCTTCCGCCACGTGCTGGTCGGTTCTCGACGATGTATAGCATATTATCGATAATTGACAATTCGCTTTATCGGCCCGCCACCGCCGATACAAAATTCGAAAAGTCCTCACCGACGGCCGGAGGGTCTTTTCCGATCAGCTCGGCCAAGGTCACAACGATCGGGTTATGCTGCGCCACCGCGCCCAGCTGCGACAACTTGCCGGTTTCCACCAGGCGACGATTTGTGCGGGCAATTACCAGCGCCATGCGCAACCCGCCAAGCACTTCGAAATAATCCACCGCGATGGCAGGTCGACCCAGTGCTGCCTCGTAGATTGCAATGCTTTCGGCCCGGTCGGGAACACCGGACAGCTGCGCGCGGCCATGACTGCGTCGCCGTTCCATGAAGAACCACCAGCCCAGGTCGACCTCGCCAGGAGCCAGCGCCGCAGCCTCGAAATCAAGCGCTGCCGAGACGGAAAGATCGGTATCGAACAAAATGTTGCATGGGTTTGAATCGCCCCAGATAAACTGCACAGGCACCTCGCCTGGACGGTTCGCAAGGAGCCAGTCGAGCGCCGCGTTTATGACTTCGCCGGGTTGGTCGCCCACCGCCTCATCGCGCCATGCGGCGAGCCATTCGAGATATTGGCCCAATCCAGCTTTGCCGTATTTGGGCCGGTCAAGAAATTCGAACCCGTCCGCCGCCGTCAGCCGGTTGATCCGACCAAGCAAGGTCAGGGCGTTGGCCCACAATTGGGTTCGCTGTGAAGCGTCCAGCTCTTTCACCCAGCCATTGGCAAGGTAGTTTGGAGACTGAGGAAAGTTTTTGCCCTTCACGCGCGACATGACAAGAAAGCGGCGACCTACGACCGAGCAATCCTCTTCCAGCGCGAGAACTTCGGGCACGGGAATCCCATTGTCGGCCAGTGACTTCAGCACGCGGGCCTGGTCGGCAATGTCGGTATCGAGAAAGATCTGCCCGCCCGGCTGCTCGATGCGGAAGACCAGATCGGTGCGCTGGCCACCGTGGCCGAGGATTTCGGCAAAGATCGTTTCGGCGGAAAATCCGTTGGACGCCCGGCTGAAGGTAACTTCAGTCACATCGAGGTCTGGCCTCGATTTCAGCCATTTCTCCAGCGCGGTGGACAATTCCATTTCCTGCGGCACAGACACCCTCAACACCCTGTTCCCTATTGTTTGCATTGGCACCACATGCCAAGAGGCATGTCAATCGATTATCGATATAGGAGAGATAGATGGCGAACACGCGCAGTCAGGGCACAAGTGAGGCGAACCCGGTTTCGCAACGTTTCAGCACCTATGTCCTGCCTGGTAGGGTCGCTGACCCGCTCGCCTGTATCGCCGAGGCAAGGGATGCACGCGATGTGGGCCTGGGTGGTGTCTGGCTGTCAGAACGATATGCCAATAAGGAACCGGCCGTCCTGGGCGGGCTGATCGCAAATGCGGTTCCCGGCATCCGGTACGCCGGAACCTTCTATGCGCATATGCGCCACCCCATCGTCACTGCCAGCGTTGCGAACTTGCTTCAGTCGATCACCGGAGACGGTTTTACGCTCGTGCTCGCACGCGCCAGCGAACAATTCTTCAAGGGGTTTGGAGCACCTTCGCTGACGCTCACGTACCTGCGCGATTCAATTGGTATCTATCGCCGTCTGTGGCGCGGCGAGGCAGTCGACTATGAAGGGCCGGTCGGCAAATTCGAAGGCCTCAAGATCACCGACCTTTATGACGGCCCACCGCCACCGATCGTGTTTACCGCCATGGGTCCCAAGGCTCTCGCCCTTGCCGGTAGCCATTGTGACGGCGTGCTGCTCCACCCATTCCTGACGCCCGAAGCGGTTGGACGATCCGCAATGGCCGTTCGATCCGCTGCCGAGGAGGCGGGACGCGACCCTGACTCGATTCGGATAATCGCCAATGTCGTCGTCGCTCCCGACTTGCTGCGTGACGAAGAAGACGCGATCGTTGCCGGACGTGCGGTCACCTACCTGCAGTCGTCATTCATTGGCCCTATTCTGGCGGAACTGAATGGGTGGGACGCTGCAGAGCTCGCGAAGCTGCGCGAACACCCCAGTATAGCCAGGCACGCATCAGGCATCGTCTCACAGAAGATGACCCGCGATGAGCTGGTCGAGGCAGGCCGGACTTTGCCGAAAGAATGGCTGGAGACAGGTGCGGTCGCAGGTTCCGCAGAGGTTTGCGCGCACAGATTGTGCGATTACCTGGCTGCCGGCGCCGACGAGATTCTGCTGCATGGCAGTCCTCCGGCAGCGATGCGCGGGCTAACGAAAGCGCTCGGCCAATTGCTGGCGAGCTAGATTCTTCCCTGAGGGCGGCGCGTTCCGCGCCGCCCTCAGGGAGGGGCTACCGAAGACGCGAGACGTAATCGACCGTGTTCAGCGCGATCTGTGGATCGATCGCTGCTTGCAAACCGATCGCAATTGCCGATGGATCGTCCGCATTCGCGACTTGGCTTCCCCTTAGAGAAACACGGCACAGGGCTTTCTTTACCGGTAAGAACGCCATCACGGCGCGAGCGGTAGTAGCGCCATCCTCGCTGACAAGCGTAGCCACCGCAGAACTGTAGACGCAGTCGAACCTTATCTGGAGTCGATACGGATATTCCGAGACTAAAATGCCTGGTTCGGTGGTTTCGTCGACAACGGCATAGGTAACACTGAGCTCGTTTTCACTGCGAACCGGATCGCCAAACCTGTGCTCGTTGATGACGCGCAGGCGACCGAGGTCGAGGACGGCACCTGGCGCATCGAGTAGCAGATCGATCAGCGCGTCGCCCGGATATGCGATCAGGCTCGTAAGTTCAGATTCTACCCCGAGTGAGCCGCACTTAAGTGCAGGCGCGTCAACACTCGGCGCTTCATCGCCGACGGACCAGACATGAATGAATCCGTCGCGCTCCACCGTCGTGTAGACAGGAACACGATACGAACTGGGCACACGCTCGGCGCTGGAAAGATTCGGTACCTCCATGCAGCGGCCGTTCGAGCCATCGTAGCGCCAGCCGTGATAAGGGCATTCGACCCAGCCTTCCGGCGCAATTTTCCCCAAGGACAAGGGCGCGCGGCGATGGACGCATTGGTCGAGAAGCGTGTGCGCAATCCCGTCATTGTCGCGAAAGCAGACGAGGTCGACGGATTCGCAATGGACGGCCACGGGAACGCCTTCTGGCACCGTTTCCGATACGCCTATCGTCCACCATCCTGCGCCCGTATCCGTGTTTACCGAAAGGTACCGGTTGTTCGTCACTACTTCCCCCAATCGTCTTTTCTGGTAACCCTGCATGCAATAGGCATCGACACTCGCCTCTTGCCTTCCAAGCCGGCGATGTCAACGATTATCGATATTTTATCTGTTCTTTTGTAAGCGGACGATATCCGCTATCGGAATGGCCATGACCCAACCGCGCAGCATCACCCAGCACCTCTACCAGCAATTGCGGGCCGAACTCATTTCCTGCAAGCTCCGCCCAGGATCTCGCCTGCGCACGAGCGAATTGAGCAAGCGTTTCGGCACCAGCCTGAGCGCGGTGCGCGAGGCCCTGTCGCGGCTGGTTTCGGAACAGCTTGTCCACGCCGACCCGCAGCGCGGCTTCCGAGCGGCACCAATGTCGAGCGAAGACCTCTATGAGCTGACCGAAACCGCGATGGGAATCGAGGCTATGTGCATCCGCTCCGCACTGGCGCATGGCGACCACGATTGGGAAACGCGGCTTTGTGACGCCCGCGATGCGGTATTGAAGGCACCGTTGAACACCAAGAAGGAACCCAAACGCATCAGCCCATCCTTCGCCAAGGCACACCACGCGTTTCACGAGGCGCTTATATCAGCCTGCAGCAATGCCCGCACCCTTGCCCTGCGCCAGTTGCACCAGGACCAGTCGGAGCGTTACCGGCAGCTTTGTATCCCTTACGCGCCGAATGACAGCCTGCGATCGGGCTATGACGAGATTACGGCGGCAGCAATTTCCCGTAACGCCGATCTGACGATCAAGCTTGTCGCCGAGCAATTCAGCCGAAACGTCGACCGCTTCGCGGAAGCGCTCGACAGCGAACAGACGGTACGTTTCTGGATCGAGGAAGAAACGGCCAAGGGAAATGCCAACCTCGCAACCGTAAGCTAAGGTATCCAGAAGGCGGCTCTGGCCAATCGACGCCAACCGGTTCATTCATCGACAGCTTCTGCTTGGTCCGTTCCAGCCACTTCGACATTTGCGGCATCTTCGACAAGGCGGATCAATGCCGATACATCGTCCGTACCCATGCCATTGGCGGCGGCGCGATTCCACAGCTCCGCCATCCCCGAAAGCGACGGAAGAGCGCCGACCGGAAAGTCGATGGCCGCAGCTTGTTTGAAGGCAAGGTCGATATCCTTGACCAGCAAATCAATCTTGGGTCCGCTATCGAAACGCCGACTCAGGATCGCCTTGACGCGCCGCTCGACCAGCCCGGTGTTCTGGCCGCTACTGACATTCACGACCTCTACGATTGTCTCCGGCCGCAGCCCCATCGCCACGCCGAGCGTCAACGCCTCGAACGAGTTCGCCATGTTGGCCGCTGCGAGCAGGTTGTTCACCAGCTTCATCGCCTGCGCCTGGCCTGGCTTGTCGCCGACTACGAAATGGCGGCTGGACAGCATGTCGACCAGCGGCGTGAGTTCGGCCAGGGCATCAGGCGCCCCCGCCAGCATGATCACCAGCTGACCGGCTGCCGCTGCCCCGCTTCCGCCGGAAATTGCAGCATCGATATAGGAACAGCGACCTTCGGCTTGCTCCGCATGTTGCGCTGCCGAGGCCGGCCCGATCGTGGACATTTCCACGTAGTACGAGATAGCCTGACCCTGGAGTACCCCGCCCGGTCCATTGAGCACGGCTTCGACTGCCCTGACCGTTGGAAGGCAGCCAATGACGGTCGGCGCTCGATCTGCGACATCGCCAGGCATTGCGCAAATGACGGCGCCTTGCGCCCGCGCCCGTTCGCACGCCTCGCGGTCGAGATCGCAGACATAAAGTTCTACGCCCTGCTTGAGCAGGCGCTCGGCGATGGCACCGCCCATATTGCCCAGCCCGATCAACCCAATCTTCATAACGGCGCTCCTTGCCTGACTGTTGCTTAACCGTTACCGGATTTTTATCGATATTCGAGGAGTATATTGTGACAGACAAAAGTGCAGCAGGGCTTGCCATCCTCGAAGAGGTCATGGGCGAACCCTATATCGACCGGCGTAACAAGACCTTGAACAAGTTCAACGCGCCCTTGCGCTCCTTCATTGACGAAAACTGCTTCGGCGATGTCTGGGCCCGCGACGATCTCGACCGCAAGACCCGAAGCCTTATCCTCATCTCGACCCTGACAGCTCTGAACCGGCCAACGCAAGTGGCGGCCCATATCCGTTCCGCCATCAACAACGGCGCGACGATCGAGGAAATTCAGGGCACCCTCTACCAGACTATCGCCTATTGCGGGGTGGTTGCCGCAGCCGACAGCTTTCGCGTAGCCGAGGAGGTGCTGCGTGAAATGGGCCTATTCGATCAGTGGGCGCAGCCTTGACGATCAAGCCGGGCGGGTTCGGATGTTGAGCGGCCGATAGGAACGCATCAGGAATCCTTCGAAGGTGGGCGGCGCGGCTGCAGGGTCGAGCTGCATCTCGGGCCATTTTTCGAATACCTTGCGAATTGCGGTAGCGAGTTCCGAGCGCGCCAGATGCATTCCGAGACAGGTGCGCGGTCCATAGTTGAAAGCAAAGTGATCGTGTGGCCGGGCGCGCGTCAGGTCGACCTGAGCGGGACAACCATAGTGAGCCGGATCGCGATTGGCGCCGATAAGCGAAATTAGGAGCATGCTTCCTGCGCTGATATGTTGCCCGCCGATTTCGGCATCCTTCATGACCCGGCGCGGCCGAAACTGTACACTGCCATTGAGACGGAATACTTCCTCGACGAAGTGGTCGAGCTCGCCCTGCCCTCCGCCGCTCACTTCAGACCTCAGACCCGCATCGTCCAGTAACATGTAGATGCCGTTGCAGATGGCGTGGGTGGTTGTGTCGATACCGGCGAACAACAAACGTCGGCAGGCGTCCAGAGTGTCGAGTTCGTTCCAATCCTCGAACACGCGGTGGCCACCGCTCCACAGCTGGCTGATGAAGTCGCTGCCTTCGCCGCTCTTTCGCGCTTGCACAAGTGGCAAGAGGATCTCGTTAAGTTCATCACCCGCAGCGATCGCCCTGTCTGCGATCCTTTGCGCCTCGGCATTCCCGTCGCCTTCCAGCTGCTGCGCGTTGGCGGCACTGGCAAAGGCAGCGATCTCGTCGTTCAGTTGCTTCACATGCTCAAGAAAAGCGAGGTCGCGCACTGGGAAGTCCAGCAGTGCGGCGAAGACGCCAAGCGGCACCCGCTCGGCAAATTCGTCGACGAGGTTGACCGTGTCGCGCCCGTCGAGTCCGTCAAGCAACGTGTCTATCCAGGCGTCTATCAAGCCCTGATGCTTTTTGACCGCGCGCGGCGAGAGCAGCTCGATCAGCCACCATTTGTGAAAGGCGCGGTGCTTTTCGCCCGATAAAAACATCATCGATCGGGGGTTACCCGAGCGAACCTTCAGATAGGCTTCGCGCGCCTGCATGGTCGTGTAGGGATGCGCGAATTGCTCGTCATCGAGCAGGACTTGTTTGGCCAGATCGTAATTGACGATAATCCAACTCTTCATCGCCTCGTCCCAGGCGATGCCACCTGCCGCGCGGATTTCTTCATAGAACGGGAATGGCAGGCGCCCCTCGGTTTCGAGATAGGACGGCGCGGTTGTTATGGTCATGGGGCTTTCCCGCTTTCTATCGGTCGTATGGATTGACCGGCGTCAGGTCCTTGTTGAGCACGCCCAGTTGCACGAATTTTCCAAGCACATCGGCAATGCTCACTATCTTGGTGATCTTGCCGTCACGGAAGCTGATGATCGATACCCAGTCGATGTCGAAAGAACGGCCGCTGGCCTCAATACCCATGTAAAGACTGCTGCTGTGCGTTCCGGTCTGGTTGCACAGTGCCCAGACGTCGTCCCCATCCGCTACCATTCGTTTGACTGAATAGGTCGAAGGGCTGAAAATCCGGTAGTTCGCCATCGGCGAGGCCTTCCACGCTTGGTAGCCTTTAAGGTCAGGGCGGGAGGGGTTACTGTATTCGAAATCTGGATGGAAGAACTCGTCCATCGCGTCGAAGTCACCGCGATTGAGCGTTTCCTGAAGCTCGCGCCAACGAGCCATGTTCTGTTCGCCAACTGCGTTGTCTGTCATTATGACCTCTTCACCTTCAATCCGGAAGCAAACATTTGCTGTCGAGACGTCCCGGCCAAAATCGACCGGAACGCCCCTGTTTCAGTCAGAATCGCTTCTTCGCTTCCACGCCGAACAGCCGCGGCTCTCCAACGATGGCAAAGTTGAGGCCCAGCGATTCATAGGGACCGGCACCGGAGGACAGATATTCCTCCTTGGTCAGGTTCTTTCCATACACTGCAAACTCGGTATCCCAGGCATCGACCTCGACACTGACCCGGGCACCAAGCAAGCCGCGTGCAGGCTGAGTAAACGTGACGACGCGGTAGGACTGCGGATCGATGTAGAAGCTGTCCTGCCACTGATAGTCGACCTGCGCTCGCACCTCGCCGAACTGGGTCGGGTAGCTGTAGCGCCCGCCGACGTTGTAGGTCCATTCGGGAACATCGAAAGGCTCGTCCGAACGATCGCCCTTCAGGAGATCGTCGAATTCCTTGTATTTCCCGTCGACCAGGCCGGCCGCTGCATTGAGCGACAGATTGTCCGTAACCCTCCAGACCACATCGGCCTCGAAGCCTTGGACCCTCGCCTTCGCTGCGTTGACCGTTTGCGACGAGAAAGCCGAAGTGCCCGGGAGCAGGATCGTTGCCACTTTCTGGACATCTGAATAATTGTCATAATACGCAGCAAAGTTGAAGCGTACCTTGCGGTCGAAGAAATACGACTTCAGGCCAACCTCGTATTCGGTGACGGTTTCCGGTTCGAAGTCGATGAAGGTACCGATATTGTTCGAACCCTTGAAGTTACGGCCGCCCGAACGATAGCCGCGGGCGTACTTGGCATAGACCAGAACGTCAGGGCTGACCTGATAATCGAGGGACAGCAACCAGGACGGGTCAGAGAACTTGTCCACGAATTCGCGCGGACATTGCCGTGAAGCCGGATCTGCTGTGACCGCATCGAATCCCGGAGCGGGAACGACGCAGGGATTTGTCCGATTGCTGTTGCGCGAAATCAGCGTACGCTCGTCCCATGAATAACGGGCGCCCGCCGTCAGCCGAAGCGACGGCAGCAGCTCGTAATCGGCTTGCGCGAAAATCGCATAGGACTTGTTGCGAACGGTCGCGTCATAGATCGTCGGTGACGTCGAGCTGATAAAGCGCAGGGTGTCGCTGACCGTCTGGTCGTGACCGCGCTCATTGCCGTAGTAAAGGCCTGCGACCCAGTTCAGCTTGCCGGAATCGCCGAGCAGCTGCAGCTCCTGGCTATAATATTGGTCCTGCGTCTCGCGCGGCCCGCCGATCAATGCGAAGGGAGAGCCGTCAGTATCGGTCTGGGATCGGCGATCGATCGACATGAAGCCCGTGAGCGACCGCAGCGTGATCGTGTCCGACAGGTCGGCTACGATATCGAGACCGGCGTTATAGACCTGTGTGTCGGAATATTGCGGCAGGCTGGTGTAGGAATCCCAGTAATTGCCCGGAGGCGCGCCGATATAGGATTCGAGTGTCGACTGCGCCGTGGCGAGGTTCGCAGGGGTAAAGCTGAGACCCAGTTCGGCCGCAACGGCGAGCACCGCCACGTTGTAGTCGGATACCGCCGAGCCGTCATTTGCCGGAGGCCGCACATCGGTCAGCTGCACAATCGCGCCGCTGTTGGATGAGTTCTGGTAGGAGCCCAGAAGCGTTGCAGTGATCGCGTCGGAAACATCGAACTTCAGCTTGCCGCGAACGTAAGTTCCCTTCTCTTCAACGAGCGGGCGCCCCGCGGCATCCTCGCCATATCCGTCATGCTCGTTGTGCTGGCCGACAAGCCGCAGCGCCAGACGGTCATTAAGCGGAACGTTGACGATCCCGACAACGTCCCAGGCGTTGAAATTGCCGTAGCTGGCCTGCACAGACCCCTCGACCACGTCCACCGGGTCATTCGTGTAAAGGGCGATCGCGCCGCCAGTCGTGTTCCGGCCGTACAGCGTTCCCTGCGGCCCGCGCAGCACTTCCACCCGAGCAACGTCGATAAGGCCATTGCGGAGGCCCAGCGGCCTGGGAGCGTAATAACCATCGACATAGACACCCACAGAGGTGTCGAGCGTCAGGGTCAGATCGACCTGCTTTTGGCCACGCATTGCGAGGCTAAGCCCTTGCGGATCGTTGGGGTGGGTCTGGAGAATGAGGTTCGGAACCTGCGACTGCAGGTCCTGCACGTTGTTGACGTTGGCATCGGCCAAAGCATTACCGTCCAGCGCGACGATCGAAAGCGGAACGGACTGCGCGCTTTCCGAGACCTTACGAGCCGTAACGATGATGTCGGCAATTCCGGAATTCTTGCCGGATTGAGCGCCATCCGCGGATGCAGGGGCGTCGTTGCCATAGCTTTGCGCCAGCACCGTCGCCGGGGCCGCCAATGCAGCAATGCAGCATCCCAAAGCCAAGTTTTTACCTAGTTTCATATTTACCTCCCCTTGACACATTGGCACTTGCCATGTGCTTTATCGATATTCTTGTGGACGCAACTGCCTCTGTCTGTCAACTGACAATGTAGAGGTTTTTACCAGATGTGTTCTGAATGTTGAATCCTCGACAATCTGCTGTAACGTATACAGAGATAAGTCGGTGAATGGGTTGGGAGCGAGAAATGGCGGTAGTGGGGTCGGACAAGGCAACGGATAGCGAATCGACGCTGGGCACATCGTTCAAGCGGCGCGTGATCTTCATCCTCTTCCTCGTGTACATTGTAAATTATGCTGACCGCATGATCATTGGCGTGGTCGGCGAAGCCATCAAGAAGGACTTCCAGCTTAGCGACGCGCAGCTCGGCCTTCTGGGAGGCACGAGCTTTACCATTCTCTATGTTCTCGCCAGCTTTCCTGTGGGCCGTCTTGTCGAGCGCTACAGCCGCAAGACCATAATTTGGATCGCGGTCGGCGTCTGGTCAGCGGCGACGATGTTGTGCGGCACCGCACAAAGCTTCCCGCAATTGCTGCTTTATCGTGCAGCGGTCGGCATGGGTGAAGGCGGATATATTCCCGCGGTCCTGTCGCTGCTTTCCGATTACTTTCCGCCCAACCAGCGCGCTTCGGCATACTCGATGGTGGTCTTCGGCCTGCCGATCGGCGGGGTTATCGGTGCCGTCGCGGGCGGCTGGCTGGCGGCTAATTTCGGCTGGCAATGGGCTTTTGCCGCCATAGGGGCGCCAGGCGTCGTCCTCTCGCTCATCGTCTGGAAAGCGCTGAAGGAGCCGACCCGCGGCTTCTCAGAACCAAAGCGGGTCGTGTCGGGCGAAGCACCTTCGATCAAGGTCGTGGCCAAAACGCTGGTTGGCAATTCAACGTTTGTCCACCTGGCCATAGCGGCAGGCCTCGTCCAGATCGTTGCATACGGTATCGCGCTGTTCCTGTTTCCCCTTCTCACCCGAAACTTCGGGATCAGCTATACGCAGGCCGGCTTGATCGTCGGCGTAGTAAACGGACTCTCGACCGCGATCGGAATCCTGGGCGGAGGTCTCCTTGCCGACGCACTCGGTCGTCGCGACACAAGGTGGTATGCGCTCGCGCCCTGCCTCGGCATGCTTCTTGCGGCCCCGATCTACATCTTTGCCTTGACCCGGACCGATAGCTGGCTCGTCTTGGTGTTATTGCTGTTCATTCCAGCGACAATCGTTCCTGCCTTCTCCCCGACCGTCGCAACGACAATCCAAAGCCTGGTGGAGCCCAGGATGCGGGGGACGACCGCCGCTATCAGCAGCGCGCTCGCTCACGTCATCAGCCTGGGTATCGGCTCGGCGCTCATGGGCGCG
>DDNW01000194.1:0-6411 GCA_002341345.1 Erythrobacter sp. UBA2510 | reverse complement strand
GCGCTCATGGGCGCGGCAAGCGATTATTTCACCGCGAAGGCATATACGGCCGCAGGGGGTGTCGGGCGGTTCGCCGATCATTGCATCGGCGATCGGGCCCTCGCGGTTCAGGACCTATGCGAGAAAGCGTCGGGGACGGGGCTTCGTTTCGGGATGATTGCGGCGACAATCTTCCTGATCTGGGCATCGGTGCACTTCTTCCTGGCGTCAAGAACGATCCGCAACCGATTTGGCGAAGCGGGCATCAACGAACAGCCCGCCGCCGCTTAACCATTACGATTTGAAAGGCTCATCACGATGAACTCCAAACTCGATATCGAGGCACGAAAACAGCTATTCAGCGAGGCACGGACTTACAATTCGTGGAATGGCGAGCCGATCTCCGATGAAGCGCTTGAGGAGTTGTACGAACTTGCAAAATGGGGACCGACCGCTGCGAACAGCAATCCGGCACGCTTCGTCTTCGTGCGCTCGCCCGAAGGCAAGGCGCGGCTGATCAAGCACCTTTCCCCGGGCAATGTCGAGAAGACCCAGAGTGCATCTGTGTGCGTGATCGTCGCCCTGGATAGCGAATTCTACGAGTTCATGCCGCAGCTCTTCCCCTCGCGCGACATGAAGGCGACATTCATTGCCAAGCCGGATCTCATCGAGGAGACCGGAACACGCAGTTCCATCTTGCAGGGCGCCTATCTGATGCTCGCCGCGCGCAGCCTAGGCTACGATGTAGGCCCGATGTCGGGTTTCGACAATGCGTCGCTGGACGCCGACTTTTTCCCAGACGGCAGATGGAAGTCAAACTTTCTCATCAACTTGGGGCGTGGCACGCCGGAAGGCCTGTTCGAACGCAACCCGCGTCTGCAATTTGATCAGGCCTGCCGACTGGTCTGAAAGAAGAAGAAGAAGAAGTTACGATGTGGAGGATCACCTCATTCTACAAGCGCCAAGGGTCCTTGAACCGCGCGTCAGCGGTGGAGAGCTGGCTGCCGAATTTCTTCTATCCTGCGACCGACGCGATGAAGGCCGTGGGCACCTGCCGTGCCATCGCCAACCTTCCGTTCGATACCCCCATTGAGGGGTTACCGGACAATTTTGATGCTGTGGCAGAATTCTGGTTTGACGATCTGGACCAGGCACGGGACGGACTCATCAACCTTCGGGAGATCCAGGCCGGGCAAGCTTGGCAGGAACTATCCGATCCTGCCAGCCCGGCCCCTTGGATCGGCGAACTAAGGCCGGTGCTCGATGCCGGGCCACTCGGTATTAAGGTCATCCGCGCTGGTCGACCGGCAAAGGGCGTCGACGCACGGGACGCCCTTGCCTACTGGCGCGATCACCATGCCTCCGTAGCCAAGACGGCGACACAATTCTGGGCTCTGCTTCGTCGCTACACGCAGGTTCCGGCGGTAGATCCCGAAAATGCCGAGGCTTATCCCCTTCAGGCCGATGTCGGTGCCGCTTCGGTAGAAGATATGAAAGCGGCTTTTGCACATCCGGAATATTTCTCAATCGTCCAGCCGGACGAGCGCAAATTCAGCCTGGCCGGAAAGCTTGTTGCCGAACGCCTGTATTTTGCCAGTTCACGTGAGTTAATCGCCCTTGATCGGTTAAAGGCCAGCGAAGCGGCATAATTAGAGGCGTTACGCTTTATTGATCTGCAATGGGCGGGGCTCGGCCTCGATGTCTGAAGACTGTTCTTCCAGAACTTCAATTATCCGCTCGGCAATTTCGAGAGAATGCTCGGTAAACATAGCAACCGCCCGCTCGGAATCGCGTTCAAGGACCGCGCCGATGAATTCGCCATCAATCTTGTAGAGATGCTTCTTGTCATCCGCAAAGGGCAGGCAAAGATGGCGATAGCGCGCCAATTGAGCGTAGATCAGGCGGTGCATTCGCAGCAACCAGGCATTGGCGCACGGCTCGAGCAGGGTCGCATAGAAGGCCAGCCGAGCCGTAGCGAAGGGCTCTCCCGTCGCCGGCGAGCCGTCGAACAGGATGCGACGCCTCTCCGCCCTGTGGCAGGCCGCAAGGAGCGAACCTTCCCAGTCGATGTCGCCGCACTTAATAGCCAGGCGAAGGCATTCGGCATCGATCACGATACGCGCCTCGGTAATCTGACGAAGTTCCCGCGCGGAGATTGGCGCGGCACGATAACCGCGGTTTTGCTCAACTAGCACGAGCCCTTCGGCCTGCAGCCTTGAAAGCGCCTCGCGGACGGCGCCCTGGCTTACGCCAATGCGTCTCGAGAATTCGATCATGTTGAGCTTTTCGCCTGGACCGATCCCACCCGAGATAAGCTGGCGCTTGATCTCTTCGAAGGCGCGGTCTGACAGGCTTGAAGTACCAGGATTGTCTAATTTTTCCATGATGCACGCGATACCTGCGGTAAATAGATAACCTAAGTCTACAACATCTCTCGGGAAACGAAAGGACTCCTGGCAATCCTTTTTGACAGGCGTCAAGAGCTGCCAATATTTATCGATAATCGATTGACAAGCGGGCAACCAAAGTGCAATCCCGTACAAAATAACGAGGAACAGATGCGACAGACTGGCTTGGCCCTTTCAACAAGAGAACCAGAAGCAAGCGAATTCGGCTGGCGACCCGGCGATTTCGTGCTCCGCAATGCCTGGTTTGCAGTGGCTCATTCACCCGACGTAAGCGGACGCCCGCTCCTTAGGATGGTGCATTCGCAACCATACCGAATCTGGAGAGGGGAAGATGGGCGTATACAGGCTTCGACGTCACGCCAGAACGCCGGGTATACATTCGACAAGGCGCGGTTCGAACCTGCGCCGGTCAGTGAGCGGTTCGGTCATGTGTGGGTGTGGTTCGGTAATGTCGAAGATGCCGATACGGACCTCATCCCGGACATCCCCTTCTTGGCCTTTGATCGGGCGCCGCCGGAATATGCCCGCGGCTTCAATTATTTCCACAGCACTTATGAACTGGTTCTCGAGAATATTCTGGACCTGACCCATGTCGATTTTGTCCATGGAAGTTTCCGTGGCGCGAGCCATCCGGCAGAAGATGACGAGGTTAAGTTCGAATCGACATCCGAAACGGTGACCATGATCCGCACCACGCGTGGCAAGCCGACATCCCAGTATCAGCGCGAAGTGCTTGGCGTGACGGCGGATGTTCAGGACCAGACCCTGTTCGCGCATGTCTTCATTCGCAGCGGCATGTGTTTTCTGCACAGCCGCTACTCCGCCGCGCCTTCGATCCCGCTGATGCAGACCAACACTCCGGAGTCACGCACGCTGACCCGCGCCAACTATGCGTTCGGGATCGAACAGACGACCAGCCATGATTATCGCCGTGCATGGCCGCAGACTGCATCCATGATCGGCGAACAGGACGAATCCGTGCTGAGACCGCAGAATCCGCGCTACTTGGACATTGCTCCACGTGCAGACTTCAGCACGCGGTTCGATGCCGCCGGACTGCATTACCGCCAGCGCCATAACGCCCTCGTGGCAAGACAGAAAGCAGGCGACTTCGGCTATATTCCTGGCGAACTCAACGCCCCCGGCCTTGCCGATACGTTTGGTGTCTTCCGACCTGAATGAAATCAAGGGCGGGATGCCGGGTTCAATTTAGGCAGTAAATCATGACTGACGTATTCGAGACGCTGGATCCGGCAAAATTCGTGGATATTGATCTACAATCGGACATCGTCCGTCAGCAATTTCCAGACATACTTGCGGACTGGGCCACCCGCCCGCCATTCTACATTCTTCAGAACGGCGACCCGCAGGCGGTGGTTTCGCGCTTTGCCGACATGAAGGAGGTCGTGAACGGTCGGGGACGCTTTGCCGCGACACCGCCGGAAACATCGACTGCGGGAATGCGCAAGTTCGTCCCGAACAAGTTCATGCGCGTCGTTCCTCCTACGCAGATGGAGGGGCCGCCACACGCCCGGATCAGGCGCTTGATCAATCCTGCCTTCGGCGAAGGGGCAATTCGCGCTTTCGAGCCGGTCATCCACAAGCGCCTCGGCGAAATGATAGACCGCATCGAAAAAAACGGCCCCGAGTTCGAGGCGATGGGCGACCTTTGTGCGCAACTCATGCCCGAGGTGATGCTCGAGGCCATGTTCGGCTTCACTCCCGAAGAGCGACGCATCTTTGTCAGAATGAACCATTGTCTCCGGTTGACCAAGAAGCTCAAACCGGACGAGCCGTTCCCGGCCGAATATGTAGCCGCCTTCGACGAGGCCGAAGAGACGATCAACGCCATCATTGCGGATCGACGCCGCAACCCGCGCCACAACGACATCGTGAGTGAACTCATTGCCACGTCGGATGACGGTGACATGCTTTCGGACGTGGAACTGTTCGAACTTATCTTCATCTTCGGCGCAGGCGCTATCGAAAGCACCGCCTCGTCATTCGCTGCGGCGTTGATGATGTTGGGCCGCCACCCCGACCAATTCGACGAGATTAAGGCCGACACCTCGCTGATTCCGCAGGCGATCGACGAATGCATGCGCATCCATGGCCCGGGCTTCCTGCTGTTCACGCGCTATGCCCAGATCGACACCGAACTTGGCGGTACCTTTCTGCCGGCCGGGATGCCGGTCTACGTTTCACACCAGGCGGCGGCGCTCGATCCGAAACAGTTTCCTGATCCTCTCAAGTTCGACATCCACCGCAAACCCGCCAACGTCCCGGTGTTCGGCGGGGGGGTGCATTTCTGCGTCGGAAACCGCCTGGCCAAGGCGGTGATGCGCATTGCACTTACCGAACTTGTGACGAGGTTTCCGGGGCTGCGTTTGAAGGACCCCCAGTTCCAACCGAATTACGTTGGATCGCTGTCCGAAACGCAGATCGAAACCCTGCCGATGCTGCTCTGGTGAACGGCGCCGTCAGGCCGCGCCTGGCGCTGGCGATTGTCGTTGCAACGGTCCTCGTGGACATGATCGGCTTCGGCATCGTCATGCCGGTCCTGCCACAGCTGATCATGGACCTCACTGGTAGGGGCCTGGCCCATGCCGCTAGGTTAGCCGGGTGGCTAGCCTTCGCCTTTGCCGTAGTTCAGTTTGTCTTCGCGCCGGTCATGGGAAGCCTGAGCGACCGGTTTGGGCGGCGCCCGATCCTGATAGCGGCACTGGCCGCGTTTGCGGTCAATTACATGCTGACCGCCTTCGCACCGACCGTCCTGTGGCTGTTTGCGGGACGGATGATGGCCGGGGCGACCGGCGCCTCGTTCAGCACCGCCTATGCCTATGTGACGGACATCAGTTCCGACGACCGGCGCACGCAGAATTTCGGATTGCTGGGCATGGCCATGGGCGTGGGTTTCGTCATCGGGCCAGCTCTTGGCGGTTTCGCCGGCGAGCTCGGAACGCGCGCGCCGTTCATGCTGGCGGCGGCAATAGCATCACTGAACGCCCTGGTCGCCTGGTTCTTCCTTCCCGAAAGCCTCCGCAAGGACCGGCGTCAACCCTTTCGACTTAGACGGGCAAACCCTCTCTCTGCGCTGGCAAGACTTGCCAGCAATCCCCTCTTGCGCCGCCTGGCGATAGGCATTCTTCTGGTGCAGACGACGTTCATGATCCTGAACACGATCTGGCCGTTCTACACGATCGCCCGCTTTGCCTGGTCTGGCGCGGCCATCGGTGTATCCCTGACGTTCTCCGGTCTGATTTCTGCTGGCGTTCGTGGGGGTCTCATCAGGATCGTAATACCGCGCTGGGGCGAGCTGAAGGTGGCCACCGGAGCGATCGCCGCCCAGATCGTGGGCCAGATGGTTCTGGCCTTCGGCACAGCGGGTTGGATGATGTTCGTGGGCATCGGCATCCACAGCATTGCTGGACTCGCCTACCCTGCCCTCAGTTCGATGGCCTCGAGGCTCGTCCCTTCTGAATCACAAGGCGAATTGCAGGGTGCGATAGCATCTCTAACAGGACTCGCCGCGATCGGAGGCCCGATCATCGCGTCACAAACTTTCTCAATTTTCGCAAGCGAGAGCGCAGTTTTCCACTTTCCGGCGGCACCAATTACACTGGCCGCCTGCCTTGCCTGCGTGGCCTTCTTAATTCTCCTGACCTACGGGAAAATCAACCCTCATTCAAAATACAGAGTAAAAGCTCTTTGAGCTTGCCAGCGGTACAACATTTTTATCCATTTTGTCAGTCGATCCCAAGCCGCAGGTTCTGATTTGGGTGGTGTCAGTCGGATGACAACTCGTCTTGTGTGGACGGTACTCTATTGGCAAGAGGTTGCGTGAAGGATTGGTCGGGTACGGTCTTGTGTTCGGCCTGTTTGTTGCAGCAGCAGCTGGCGCTGATGTCATCCGCCGATCAGGTCTCCCATCTCCACTGAGCGCTAGAAGCTGATCTGCTCCCTTCTGAGTGGCCTAATTTATATTTTAGAATTGGCTACGATGATCTGCTACCCGTTTCTGGAC
>DDNW01000173.1:12845-13281 GCA_002341345.1 Erythrobacter sp. UBA2510 | reverse complement strand
TCAGTAATTTTGTGCGCGAGGTCGGTTTGATTCATCAGAGGGTGAACCTGTTGCCGAAGATTACGGCGAACTGGATTTTGGCCTCTGTCCACTCGCGCGGCGGCCGTTTCCATTCCTCGGCCGCATGATTGAGAACGAGGTATAGCAGCTTCATGGCTGCCTCGTCACCGGGGAAGTGACCGCGGGTGCGCACCGCCCGCCGCAGTTTCGAGTTCAACGCTTCGATCGCGTTCGTTGTGTAGATGATCCGCCGGATCGGAGCACTGAACGCAAAGAACGGGATCACCTGCTCCCAGTGTCGCCGCCAGCTCTGCGTGATGGCCGGGTATTTCTGGCCCCAGGCGCTTTGCTCGAACGCCTCCAGCGCGACCAGGCCGGCGTCGGCATTGGCGGCACGATAGACGCTCTTGAGCGCGCTTGCGATCGCCTTCCTGTC
>DDNW01000173.1:8351-12817 GCA_002341345.1 Erythrobacter sp. UBA2510 | reverse complement strand
ATCCTGTCTTTCCAGGAAGCAAAGCCCATCGAGTTGCGGATCAGATGCACGATGCAGGTTTGCACGACCGTTTCGGGGAACACGGCGTTGATCGCATCGGGGGCACCGCAGGTGACGCCTGCAGGGCGTCAACCCTTTCAGCCCGTCGACAACGGCGATCAGGATGTCGGCGACGCCCCGGTTTTTCAGCTCGTTCATAACCCGCATCCAGAACTTCGCACCTTCGGTCTGCTCGATCCAGATACCGAGGATTTCCTTGGTCCCGTCGGGCAGGATGCCAAGCGCGATGTAGACCGCCTTGTTCCGCACGAAGCCTTCGTCCCGGATCTTCACCCGGATCGCGTCGAAGAACACCAGCGGATAGCAGGCATCGAGCGGCCGGCCCTGCCATTCGCTAACCGTTTCCAGCACGGCATCGGTCACCGTCGAGATCAGATCCGGCGATACGTCAATGCCGTACAGTTCCTCCAGGTGCCCCCGGATCTCGCGCACCGTCATGCCGCGTGCGTACATCGTGATGATCTTCGTATCGAAGTCCGGGAACCGGCGCTGATATCGGGCTATCAGCTTGGGATCGAACGTGCCCGAACGATCGCGCGGAATGTCCAGCGTCACTTTCGACGAACCGGTCAGCATCGTCTTCTTCGAGCTGCCGTTGCGCCGGTTCGGGGCACCGGTCTCGGCTTCCGATTCGAGATGATCGTCCAGTTCGGCAGCCAGCATCCGTTCCGACAGCGCTTTCTTCAATTCGTCGATCAACCCGTCCCGGGCGAACAGCTCCTGCGGATCACGCCCGTCCAGCAACCGATCCAGTAACTCTTTGTCGATTGCCATATCGATGGTCCTTTCCATTCCATCTATATGACCTCGCGCACAAAATTACTGACAGGCCCGTTGGTTGGGGCCCTGCGGGATCGTCATCGGCGCCCTTGTGCCCAACGCACGCTTGCGGCCACCACGACGGCGTACCTGGAGCCGTTCCTCTCGATAGAGCCGCCGGAACTTCTTGTGGTTCATTGCCCATCCTTCCCGGCACAGCAGCCAGTGCAGTCGCCGGTAGCCGAACCGGCGACGCAGGCTGGCTAGCTCACGGATGCGCTCGCGCGCCTCTGCATCGTCGGGCCGACGACTGACATAGCGCACCATGGTCCGGTCCACGCCCAGCACCGTGCAGGCACGGCGCTGGCTCACCTCGAAGACCTTCTGGAGATGAGCCACCGCCTGCCGCCTGGCACCGGGCGCTAGAATTTTTTTGCGCTGATCTCCTTGAGCATGGCGTTGTCGAGCATCGAGTCCGCCAGCAGCTTCTTCAGCCGCTCGTTCTCCTGCTCCAACTGGCGTAGCCGCCGGGCATCGGACACCTCCAGGCCGCCATACTTCGACTTCCATTTGTAGAAGGTCGCCGAGCTGACACCGTAACGGCGGCACACATCCGCCGTCGCCATCCCAGCCTCCTGCTCCTTCAAAACAGCTATGATTTGCTCCTCGCTGAACCTGCTCCGCTTCATTCGTCCGTCTCCTTGTGAGGGCCGGACTCTACTTATCTCTGGAGGAAATCTAAGGGCTCAGACCACGTTAGTAAGATCACGATCTTTGTGGATTCGAATCCTGTCTCTCCGGCGATTTTCTCGTGAAACCTTTCTTCAACCTCAGGCCAGCGGCAGCGAGCGGTGACGCTTGCCCGTTGCCGCATAGATGGCATTGCCGAGCGCCGGGATCACCGGCGGCAAGGCCGGTTCGCCGAGCCCGGTCGGCGGGAAAGGCGAGGTCAGGAATTCGACCGTTACATCGCGCGGCGCCGTGTCCATGCGCATCAGCGGGAAATCGTGAAAATTCTCCTGCACGACTGCGCCATCGATTTGCTCGATTTTCTGTCCGATCATCGCCTGCGCCAGACCGTCGATCACCGACCCTTGCGCCTGATGCTCCGCATTGATCGGATTGATGATATGGCTGCCGATGTCGCCAACTACCCAGACCTTGTCCACCGAGATCGAGCCTCGGCCGGAGACCGTGACGTCCAGCACCTCGGCAAAATAGCCCGCGTGACTGAAGTAGAAGCCGAAGCCGCGCCCCTTGCCGGTCGGCGCTGCGGGGCGCGCGCCATCCCACCCGGCGAGCGCGCAGACGCGTTCGACTACCGCGCGTGCACGGCCGGTATTGAACTGCGGGCCGCGCCCAACGAGCGGCAGCATGCGATCTTCACCGAGCGTGTTAAGCATCAGCGTCGGCAAGTCGATGCCTGCCGCCTCCGCTACTTCGTCGAGGAACGACTGGAACACGAAACCCATCGCATTCGAAGTCGGCGCGCGCAGCCAGCCGGTCGGCATGTTCGTCGGCAGGTAGGTAACGCCGAGGTGGACATTGGGCACGATCTGCGTCGGGAATTCGGTTTCATCCATCCCCGCAGCGCGCACCGGCTGGCCATCGGCGCCAAAGGTCACGAAATGATCCTTCAGCGCAACGATCGCACCCGCATCGTCCAGTCCCGCAGTCAGCTTGTGCCAGCCTGCAGGGCGATAAAAATCGTGCTGCGTGTCGCCCTCGCGATCGTAGAGCAGCTTGACCGGCTTGCCCGGCAGAGCCCGCGCCAGCTGCGCCACCTGTACCATGTAATCGCTCATCAGGCGGCGCCCGAAGCCGCCGCCGATCCGCGTCATGTGGATGGTGACGTTCTCGGGCGCGATGCCCAGCATCTCGACAATCTGCGCCCGTCCGCCCTCAGGTGCCTGTGACGGTGCCCACAGGGTCAGATGGTCGGCTTCGGCATCGTAGAGCGCGGTGCAGTTCTGCGGCTCCAGCGTGGCATGGGCAAGGAACGGATAGTCATAGCCCGCACTGATCGTTTGGGTCGCCCCGGCCAGCGCTTCTTCCGTGTCGCCCTTGCGCAAGATTTCGCCCTCGGCTTCCGATGCGAGAGCGGTTGCGGCCTGCGCGGCGTAGGCTTCTGTCGAAAAGCCCTGCTGCTCCGTCACGTCCCATTCGATGACCAGCTTCTGGCTGGGTTGCCTGGCCGTCCACCAGCTATCGGCGACCACGGCAACGATGTCCGACTGACCGTTGCCCACCAGACCGCTATTGATCGGCAGGACCGCCGATACGCCACTGGTGGCCTTGGCCGCCGCATCGTCGCAACTGGCGAGCGTGCCCTGAAACGCCGGGCATGCGACGGCCGCCGCATAGACCATGCCGGGCAGGTCGGTATCGATGCCGAACAGCGGCTTGCCAGTGATGATCGCTGCTGCATCGACGTTCTTTTGCGACGTCCCGATGATCTTGAAATCGGCCTCCGGCTTCAGGGGAACATCGGCCAGCACCGGGGGGGTGATGCCCGCCGCCGCCTTTGCGAGCGAGGCATAGGTTGCGCTGCGCCCCGAGGCCGCATGATGCACTATGCCGCTACCGGTGGACAGCGTGGCCGGATCGACCTGCCAGCCGAGCGCGGCGGCCTCGACCAGCATCTGCCTTGCCGCGGCGCCGGTCTGGCGCATGGGCAGCCAGTTAATCGGCGTCGAGCGGCTGCCACCAGCAACCTGTGGCCCGTAGACCTTGGCATCGGCCAGCGTCTGTTCGATCTGGACCTGGTCCCAATCGACGTCCAGTTCCTCGGCGATCAGCATCGGCAGCATCGTCTTCACGCCCTGCCCGATCTCCGGGTTCTTGGCCCCGATGGTAAAGGTATTGTCCGGGTTGATCCGCACGAAGGCGTTCAGGACACCGGCGGCCTCGCCCGGTTCTGCGGCCAGCGCGAGGCGCGCCTCGAAACACAGCGCCGCCCCGGCGGCGAGCGTGGCGGTCAGGAAGGACCGGCGGCTGATCTGCGGCAGGGCGTTCATGCCATTTCGCCCTTGGCGCGCGCGCTGGCCGCCTGCTTGATCGCCTTGCGGATGCGCAGATAGGTCGAACAGCGGCAGATATTGCCACTCATCGCCGCATCGATATCCTCGTCCTCGGGGCTGTCCACCTGGCCGAGCAACCACGTCGCGGACATGATCTGACCGGCCTGACAATAGCCGCATTGCGGGACGTCGAGCTCCGCCCATGCGTCGAGCACATGCTGACCGGCCGGGAAGGCGGTGACATCCTCGATCGTGGTCACTTCCGACGGGCCGACGGCGCCCACCGGCAATTGGCACGAGCGGACCGCCTCACCATCGAGCATCACCGTGCATGCGCCGCACAGACCCGCGCCGCAGCCGAACTTGGTCCCCGGCAGTTTCAGGTCTTCGCGCAGCACCCACAGCAAGGGCTTTTCGGGGTCGGCATCGACCTCGACCGCTTCCCGGTTAATCGTCAGTTTGAACGCCATCTTGCCTCTTGAGTTTGACTGGTCCCGAACCGAATCGGTCCATGCAGGTTCAGGGTATCAAACCTTTGGCCGCCAGTTGAGCGCGCAATTCGCTCTTGGCCCCGATTGCACCGGACCAACTAGAGTCAGGACTCATTAAGCACATGGCCGTGGCTTG
>DDNW01000173.1:1706-8132 GCA_002341345.1 Erythrobacter sp. UBA2510 | reverse complement strand
GCCACCACGGCTCATGCAATAAATGAGTCCTGACCCTAGCCTCAATGGCCCATGTACCGCCCCGGCTTGTGCCAGGCGACGAGGATCATGTTGATCGCCACCACGCTCAGCAGCGACCAGCCGACCTGCACCAGCGAGAGCGAGGTCGCCCACGCCGCCAGCAGGATTGCCCCGTCGAGCAGCAGGTGCAGCCGCCCGACATTCCACCCGCGCGACTTCTGCAGCCACAAGGCGATCACGTTCACGCCGCCCACGCCCGTCTGGTGCCGGACCAGCGCCAGAATGCCGAATCCCGCGCAGGTCCCACCCGCCGCCGCGGCGAAGGCCGGGTGGACGCTCTGCAAGTCCATCGAGGCCCCGGCAATCGCGACCATCGCGAAGATCAGCGCGCAGGCGATCACCGTGCGGACCAGAAAGCCGCGCCCCAGCACGAACAGGCCGAGCACGAAGAAGGGGATGTTGATCAGGAAGAACAGTAGCCCCACGCCCAGCGGCACCTTGTACGACACCAGCAGCGCAATGCCCGCAACGCCCGCCGTGACGATCCCCGCTCCTTTCATCAGCACCATGCCGATCGCGATCAGCGTCGCCCCGGTGACCAGCGCATAGGTGTTTTCGAGCAGGGTATGCTCGTTCGGATCGCGCAGGGGATCGTGCGGATCGTGGGGGTCGGCGATGCGGGACCGGGCGGCGGCTTCTTTAGTCACGCGTGAAACCATATGCCCTTCGGCCCATATCCTGCAAGCGACCCGAGCGAGAGCTTGCCCGCGCGCCTCCCAACCCCTATCTGCGCCACCAAATCACCCATCAACGCAATTTTACCGCCTGAAGGACACCCGCATGGCCGCCCAGTACGCATTCGTCATGAAGGACATGACCAAGACCTTCCCCGGTGCGCAAAAGCCGGTGCTCTCGAACATCAGTCTGCAGTTCTACCAGGGCGCCAAGATCGGCATCGTCGGCCCCAACGGCGCGGGTAAATCGACGCTGATCAAGATCATGGCCGGAATCGACAAGGACTTCACCGGCGAGGCCTGGGCGGGCGAGAACATCACGGTCGGCTATCTTGAGCAGGAGCCCGAGCTGGACCCGACCAAGACCGTGCTCGAAAACGTCAAGGACGGGGCGCGCGAGACCGCGGACATGGTCGAACGGTTCAACGCGATCGGCATGGAAATGGCCGAGGAGGATGCCGATTTCGACGCGCTGGGCGCCGAGATGGCCGAACTGCAGGACAAGATCGACGCGGTCGACGGCTGGACGCTCGACAACCAGCTCGAAGTCGCGATGGAGGCACTGCGCTGCCCTCCCGGCGACTGGCCGGTCAAGGACCTGTCGGGCGGTGAGAAGCGCCGCGTCGCCCTCACCCGCCTGCTGATCCAGAAGCCCTCGATCCTGCTGCTCGACGAACCGACCAACCACCTTGACGCGGAAACCGTCCAGTGGCTGGAAAACCACCTCAAGGAATATGCGGGCGCGGTGCTGATGATCACCCACGATCGCTACTTCCTCGACAATGTGGTGGAATGGATCCTCGAGCTCGATCGCGGGTCGTACTATCCCTACGAAGGCAATTACTCGACCTATCTCGAGAAGAAGGCCAAGCGCCTCGAGCAGGAAAGCCGCGAGGAAAGCGGGCGCTCCAAGGCGCTGTCGCGCGAACTCGAATGGATCCGGCAGACGCCCAGCGCGCGCCAGACCAAGTCGAAGGCGCGTATCCGCAAGTTCGAGGAACTGCAGGAAGGCCAGAAGGACCGCAAGCCGGGCAAGGCGCAGATCGTCATCCAGGTGCCCGAGCGCCTCGGCGGCAAGGTGATCGAGGCCAAGAACATCTCCAAGGCCTATGGCGACAAGCTGCTGTTCGAGAACCTGTCCTTCATGCTGCCGCCGGGCGGCATCGTCGGCGTGATCGGGCCGAACGGCGCGGGTAAGTCCACGCTGTTCAAGATCCTGACCGGGAAGGAAGAACCCGACAGCGGGACGGTCGAAATCGGCTCGACCGTGCGGCTGGGCTATGTCGACCAGAGCCGCGACCACCTCAACCCCAAGCACAATGTCTGGGAGGAGATTTCGGACGGGCTCGATTACATGAAGGTCAACGGTCAGGACGTCTCGACCCGCGCCTATGTCGGTGCGTTCAACTTCAAGGGCGCCGACCAGCAGAAGAATGTCGGCAAGCTGTCGGGCGGTGAGCGCAACCGCGTGCACATGGCCAAGATGCTGAAGGCAGGCGGCAACGTGCTGCTGCTGGACGAACCGACCAACGACCTCGACGTCGAGACTTTGGGCGCGCTGGAAGACGCGATCGAGAATTTCGCGGGCTGCGCGGTGGTGATTTCGCACGACCGCTTCTTCCTCGACCGTCTGGCGACACATATCCTCGCCTTCGAGGGCAACAGCCACGTCGAATGGTTCGAGGGCAATTTCGAAGCCTACGAAGAGGACAAGCGCCGCCGCCTTGGCGATGCGGCCGACCGCCCGACGAAGCTGCAATACAAGAAGCTGACGCGCTAGGCGCGGCTGGCCCGGAGCACTCCCAATCCCGGCTCGTCAGCCGGAGCGGGAATGGGAATTTCGGTTAGAGACAGGCCACTATGCCCCGCCCAATTCTCTGGCTGATCCTCGCCCTGCCTGCAGCCTATATTCTGGGTTCCTGGACATTCGTTCCGGACAGCTACGGTCGCGGCCATGCCATCGCCGATAGCGGCGACTGGGCGGCATGGCTGTTGATGGCGACACTGGCCATAACGCCGATACGGTTGCTGCTGGGCGCCAGGGCCATGACCCGATGGCTGCTCGTTCGACGCCGCGATCTGGGTGTCGCCAGCTTCGCCTATGCGGCGGGTCACACGATCGTCTATCTGTGGAACAAGGGCGCGTGGGAATGGATCGTCGCCGATCTCGACAACACCTACATCATCGCCGGATGGGTGGCTTTCGCCTTGTTCGTGCCGCTGGCGATCACATCCACTGATCGCGCCGTGCGGCGCCTGAAGGGGCGATGGAAGGTTCTGCATCGGCTCGTCTATCCTGCCGCCGTACTGACCTTCCTGCACTGGGTCTGGTCCGCCTTCGATCCGACCGTCGCGTGGATCAATGTCGGGATCCTCGCGACGATCGAGATCTTGCGACTGGTATTGCAGGTGCGACAGATGCGCGCCCGCAAGCCATCGTCCTAGGGTCAGGACCCTAGAGCGTTACATACTGGCGGAAGCGCGCGACTTCGGCTTCATCGACATATTTACCGATCTCGCGGTCGAATTCGGCCAGGTCCTCGTAGGGACGATATTCTTCGAATTCATGCGCCATCTTCTCGTCCATCCCCGGGACCAGCGCGATTTCCGCATCGGTTGCGGTGTTGAGATTGATCGGCACGAACACGGATTCCAGCACCGCAGCAGCTTCCTCCGGCGACAGGCTGGCAGTCAACACGTCGTGCAGGTCGACAACGCTGGTGTAGGGTTGCCCGGCGACGATCGCTGCGGCCAGTTCTGCGGAGACGCCCTCGATGGCAGCCAGTTCCTCTGCAGAAGCGGTGCTGGCGTCCAGCACACCGCTGGCCTCGCCGGCGGCATCCGCAACGTCATCGACCGCTGCAACTTCCTCGGTGCCGGTCGTGTCTTCGGCCGCTCCGCCACAGGCAGTGAGCGCGAGCGCGCAGACGGCAACTGAGGCGGCGTGGATAATCTTGCGCATATGAACTCCTTTGTTTTGCCGGGCGGCTTGACCATGATTGCGAATGATTTGCAATAGTAATTAGTGCATGACCGCAGCTGATTTTCCTACATCGCCGTATCCGTGACAGCAGACCAGCCATGTCCGCACCGCGCTCCCTCGACCCGGCCGTTCAACTCAGCCTGCTACAACAGCCGTCCGCGGCGAAAAATTTCCGCCACAGGACCGTGTTCCATGTGTTCCATCCTGTAGGATTTGCCGCGCCCCGCGCCAGTCACGCAGCCCCCCGAATCCCGAGACTATGCCGCCTCTTCCAGCGCCGCGTCATAGGTCGCGCGGTTGGCATGGATCTGCGCCAGATGCGCGAAGGTCCACTCGGTCAACGCCATGACCGGCACCGCGAGCGAGCGGCCGAGATCGGTCAGCCCGTATTCGACACTTGGCGGTACGGTGGGGTGGACCGTGCGCTCGACCATGCCGTCGCGCTCGAGAGTGCGCAAAGTGCGCGTCAGCATCTGCTGCGAAATGCCGCCGACTTCGCGCTTCAGCTCGTTGAAACGGCGATTGTTCTCCACCAGCGCCTTCACGATCAGCACGGTCCATTTGTCGCCGACGCGGCTGAGCAGCTCGCTCACCGCGCGGCAATCGGGGTCGGCATGGGGGTGCGGATTCTCAGTCATATGCGTGTGACCTGGTCATGAAATATTGCGTTCTTGCAGGCCGCATATGGTCACTTAAATGCGCCTGGTCAACATTTGTGACCGGAGCCAAGACCCATGAATATTCTGCATATCGATTCCAGCATCACCGGCGATGCCAGCGTCAGCCGCACGCTGAGCAAGGAGATCGTCGCCCGGCTGACTCACAGCACCGACGATGCCGAAGTAACCTATCGCGACCTCGCCGCCGAGCCGCTCGACCATTTGACCCTGCCCGCCTTTGCGACAGAGGAGTCGCAGGTGGCGCTCGCCCAGTTCAAGGCCGCGGAGGTGGTGGTGATCGGTGCGCCGATGTACAATTTCACCATTCCGAGCCAGCTCAAGGCGTGGATCGACCGCGTACTGATCGCAGGCGAGACTTTCCGCTATACCCAGAACGGGCCCGAAGGGCTGGCGGGCGACAAGCGCGTGATCGTCGGCCTGTCGCGCGGCAGCCTCTATGGCGAGGACAACGGCATGCGCGCCTTCGAACATGTCGAGACTTACCTGACCGGAGCCTTTGCCTTCGTCGGCGTGACCAATGTCGAATTCGTCATTGCCGAGGGCCTGAAGGTCAGCGAGGAAACCGCAGCGGCAGCGCTGGCCAGCGCGCGCGGTGCCATCGCCTCGCTCTAAACCATGGTGCGGAATTGCCGCCGGTCGGATTTGCTCCAGCCGGTGGCTCCGCGCAGGTCCGCCTAACCCTTAACCTTGCCCAGCCCCGGCACCAGCATGCCCACGCGGCTCCGGTAATCGGCATATTGCGCACCCAGCGCGGCGAGCAGGTCACGTTCCTCATACCGAATGCCGACGAGAATAAAGACCGTCATCCCGCCCGCGAAGAGGAGGTGGCCGGGGGTCATCGTCGGGATCGACCAGAAGGCGAGGACCATCCCGAAATAGAGCGGGTGGCGGACCAGACGGTAGAACGCAGGCTCGCGGAAGCGCGGCAGTTGCGGCTCAGTCCCGCGCAGATCGTGCCAGGCCTGTTGCAGCCCGAACAGCTCGAAATGGTTCAGCAGCCAGGTCGAGATGAAGACCACGCCCCAGCCAAGTGCGAACACGGCCCACAGCACCCCGGACAGCCACATGGCCTCCACCTGCCACACAACCATCGGGATTGGCTGCCAGAACGCCATCAGCACCCACAGCACCACGACCGTCGCCAGCACATAGGTGCTGCGCTCGATTGCCGGATGCAGCACCCTGGTCAGCCGGTCCTTGAAGCCGCGCCGCGCCATGACCGAATGCTGGATACCGAACAGCGCGATCAGCAGCAGGTCGACGATAAAAGCGGGGCCGGTCCCCGCGCTCGGACCGGTATCGATGCTCTTGGGCACCAGCAGGTCGCCAACGAAGCCGACGAGATAACAGAAGGTTGCGAAGAACAGCAGATATGCGGCGACGGCATAGGTGAAACGGAGCACACGCATTTGACCCTCCCGATTGTGGAAGTGGTGCGGCCCTTAAGGCGAGGTCTTATCACAAAAGCGCACTGGGGCCGAATCCAGCATCACGTGACGTTCATGAAAACCGTCATAAACATGAACGTCAAGCTACCAAGCCGGTTCAGTTAACGCTCAGACCGACTCGCATAGAACACGTTTCATCGGGTCGCCCCCGTCGGGCGATCGGGACTTCGACTGACGAACTAGACTGACGGGGACGCCGCTATGCAAATATCCAATCTTCTCAAGTCGGGCGGGCTGGCAGCCCTGGCCGTTGCCATGGCGGCGAGTGCCATTCCAGCGCACGCCGCCGAAGCCGCCGCTGCCGAGCAGCAGCAGCGTGGCGATCGTGGCGACCGCGGTAATCGCGGCGACAATGCCCAGCGCAACAATCGCGGGCAGGAACGCCAGAGCAACCGGCAGGAAAACCGCCAGAACTATCGCGAGGCCCGCCGGGTCGAACAGCGCAGCGAAAATCGTGCGCAACGCGTCGAGAATCGCGGCGACCGGCAGGCGCAGCAGGCTGCCGACCGGGGCGACTATCGCGCCGCGCGCCAGATCGATCGATCGAGCGAGCGGCAGGCGCAACGGATCGAGGACCGTGG
>DDNW01000173.1:0-1548 GCA_002341345.1 Erythrobacter sp. UBA2510 | reverse complement strand
TTCCGTGGCGACCGCCGCGCGCAGGCGATCCGGACGCAGGACCGCTCGACCACCCGCGACAGCAAGAATTACGATGGCCCCACCCTGCGCGATATCCGTATGCAACGGGCGCGCGAAAGCCAGCAGCGCGAACAGGATACCCGCGACCGGTCGAACCGCGACTGGGCCAGCCGCGACCGCGACCGCAATTATCGGGATGGCGACCGCAACCGCGACTACCGCGATCGCGACCGCAACCGCGATTATCGGGACCGGGACCGCAACGGCTCCTACACCTATCGCGACCGCAACGGCTCCTACCGTGACGGCTATCGCGACGCACGGCGTGACTACCGCCGGTGGGACCGCCGCTGGCGCGACAACAACCGCTACAACTGGCAGCGCTATCGCTATAGCAACCGCAATATCTACCGGCTGGGGCGTTATTACTCGCCCTACAGGGACTATTCCTATCGCCGGCTGAGCATCGGGATCTTCCTCGACCGCCTGTTCTATTCGGACCGCTACTGGATCAACGATCCGTGGCAGTATCGCCTGCCCGAGGTCTACGGCCCCTATCGCTGGGTCCGTTATTACGATGACGCCCTGCTGGTCGACGTCTATTCGGGCGAAGTGGTCGACGTAATCTACGATTTCTTCTGGTAAGTTTTCCCCTGGCTGTGGGCCCGGCCTCTCCTGGCTGGATCGTCAGCCGACCTTCGCCCCCGTCGCTCCACCAGAGCGCGGGGGTTTTTGTTTGTGTAGCCAGCGACTTGAACATTGCGCCATGCAGTGGAAAACAAACGGCGATGAGCGAGAGCAAATATCCCGTGAACCGCGATCAGACGCGCCTGAAGAAAGTCGGCGCGGCCGTGCGCGAACGCCTGACACGGCACCCGCAGGTCTATCAGGTGCCGACCGACAAAGCGGAGATTTTCGCTTTCGGCGATTTCCTCACCCCGCGCGAATGCAGCAAGCTGATCGAGCAGATCGACGAAGTGGCCAAGCCCTCGGTCGTGTTCGACCTCGACTATTCCTCCGGCTATCGCACCAGCTATTCGGGCGACGTCGATCCGCGAAATTCGCTGATCCAGCGGGTCAACCGGCGCATCGACGACCTGATGGGCATCGACCCCAGTTTCGGCGAAACGATCCAGGGCCAGCGCTACATGCCGGGGCAGGAATTCCAGCCGCATCACGACTGGTTTCATCCGGGCACCAGCTATTGGGATCTGGAGATGGGGCGCGGCGGGCAGCGCAGCTTTACCGCCATGGCCTTCCTGAATCAGGTCGAGGACGGCGGCACCACCGACTTCACCGATATCGGCATCTCGATCGAGCCCAAGCCCGGCGTCCTGCTGATCTGGAACAATGCCGACGAACAAGGCGTGCCCAACCCTCACACCATCCATGCCGGACGCCCGGTCAAGGCAGGCGTCAAATATGTCATCACCAAGTGGTACCGAACCATGGAGTGGTTCTAGGGTCGGAACTGATTAGCACATAGTCGTGGCTTGACCAGAATTGGCGTGTGCAAGGAGCGAGCGAAGGAAAATAGTGGTGCTATTG
>DDNW01000009.1:9730-12249 GCA_002341345.1 Erythrobacter sp. UBA2510 | reverse complement strand
ATCCGTCCCACGTGGCGCTTGAACGACCGCTTTGCGCTCTCATCTCGGACGTTAGGGGCAAAGGTCTTAGCTCTAGAAAGCAGACGTTCTCTGCAGCCATTCCGACACAGGTGAATGACGATGACCTACTCAAATTTGATCCCGTTGCGCAAAATCGGTGACTTGGTCTCCGGGCCTGCGCTCAGGTAACGCGCTGCCATTACACAGCGGAAAACCAGACGTCCCGTTCAGTTTGAGATGGCCGCTCACGCATGTGCCAACCTTCTTGCGTGGCTCGAGCGGCCAGGAGGTTCAGTCGCGGATTGCACGCTCCCTAACCGCTTTAGACGTTCACGGCACCTAGCCTTGTATTTGCTACAGCAAATTGGCAGCGGAACCGATTGCGTAAACTGTGGCGCCAATGATGGACCATGAGGAAACCGTGAGCCCGAACAGGACCGCCAGTCGCGCACGATAGCTCAGCTTTTCGATCTCAGGTTCGCGAGTATGGACCGGCTCATCGCAGACCACCTGAAGGATCAGACGTGGTCTGTCATATTCTGCATAATCATCGAATGCTGTGAGCGGGAGCGAGGCCATGAAACTTCCTTTCATGGCTTGGCTAACCGCTCTTCCCTTGTGTTGGCGTGTATTGACACTGCTAACTTGAAGTTAAAGCGCTGATAAGTAGTCGGAGGAAGTTCCCTGCCCTGCAAAGCATGCGGAACGCCTGACGGCATACGCGCTCGCATTCGCGGCACGATACGCCCCGGCATGCGAACGGAAAAGAGAAGCATCCGCACGCTGGCCGCCGCGCGTAGACCTGGGTCAACGGTGCCCGTTAAGGGCAGCGTCACCTGATTTTGCGTGACCCGCTGCACAAAGCCTTGGCGGTCATTCTGCAGGATTACAGTCCGGACCAGAAAATGAAGGTTGAAATGAGGAAACTGAAACTAGGCTCGAGCAAGGCGATTACTCAAACTTTCGATGCGAGAGCCATCAATACCAATTTGGTACGCAGGATAATGCTTGGCTGGCAATGTCGACCTCATATGCCATATTAAATGCCGGTCGATCGGTGCCGTAAACCCAGCAGCGTGGGTCGAGGATTTTAATAATGGTATCCATTGCTGCCATCGGCCTTCGCGGGATGCGCAACGTGGTCGGCGGGATCGAAACGCATTGTCGCAATTTGTACCCTGCGCTGGCGACTAAGCGACCCGGCTGGACGATCCGCGTATATGAACGCGCAGCCTATAGTGATCACCTGGCGACCTATCCGGATAATCTTTCGGTCAAAAGTCTCTGGGCGCCGAGAATGAACGCGGCGGAGGCCTTCTTTCACACCCTGTTCGCGCTGCTTCATGCACACTTCACCTTGCGCCCGGATATTGTTCACATCCACTCGATCGGGCCTGGCATATGGACCCCCTTGGCGAGATTGCTGGGTTCGAAAGTGGTCGTCACCATCCATGCCCGCGACTACGACCGGCCAAAGTGGGGCTGGATCATTGCCGCGAGCCTGAAGTTTGGCGAATATCTCAGCTGCCGTTTTGCCCACCGTGTCGTCTGCGTCAGTCAGGCGAGCTTCGACGATATTATGGCGCGCTATCCGCGATTTGCCGATCGTATCTATACAATCATTCACGGGGTGGAGGCGCAACCGTTCCTGTATGACGGGGACCGGGACGCGATCCTCGCCGAACTGGGTGTAGAAGCAGGGCGCTATATTCTTGCCGTCGGTCGTATCGACAAGACGAAGAGGTTTCAGGACCTTGTCGACGCCCATCGGAAGCTGGAGCGTGACAGCCTGCCACTCGTCATCGTCGGCGATATGATCGGCGACAGCGCCGCCGCCAGCGGCATTCGCGACCTGCAACAAGACGGGGTCGTTCTGGCCGGCGCCCGTTACGGGCAGACGCTGGGTCATCTCTACCGCAACGCCGCGCTTTTCATGCACCCCTCGCAAATGGAAGGTTTCGCACTGGTCGTGCTCGAAGCGCTGAGCGCGGGCGTCCCAATGGCCCTTTCCGACCTGCCCCAGCACCGCGAGTTCGGCCTGCCCGATCATTGCTATTTCCCGGTCGGCGATGTTGTAGAGATCGCCCGCATCATGGCGCGACCGGATTATGAGGAGTTCCGTCCTCAGCTGGATGAGGCATGGCTCTCACGCTTCAATCTGGGTGGCATGATCGACAATTACGCAGCGCTGTTCGCGGATCTCCATGCCATGTCCTGAGGGCCGGTCAGGGCGTCCCGCCTGTTTTGCCGAGATATTCGCCGAACAGGCTCCAATATTGCGCGACCACCTTTTCCTGCGGGAAGTCGCCGATGCGCCTGCGGCCAGCCTGGGCCAGTTCCGCAGCCAGGTCCATATCTGTCGCAAGCATGCCCATGGCCAGTGACATAGCGCCCCGGTCGTCCATCGGGACGATCAAGCCAGCGCGCGCCTTGACGACCGTACCCGGCGCCCCTGCATTTCCCTGCAACAATTCGGCGGGGCCAGATGGGCAATCGGTCGCTATAACCGGCTGCGACAG
>DDNW01000009.1:8428-9592 GCA_002341345.1 Erythrobacter sp. UBA2510 | reverse complement strand
GGCGACAGCGCCATCGATTCCGCAATGGCATTGGGAAACCCTTCGTTGCGGGACGCAGAAACCAGGAATTGCGCCCGCGCCATGACCGGCAACGGGTTGGAGAGATAACCCGGCAGATGGACGATCCCCTCCAGCCCGGATCGGTGAATTTGCGCCGTCAGCGCATCGCGCTCAGGCCCTTCGCCCAGAATGACCAGCTGCAGTCCGTTCAGTTGGGGGCGGGCATCGGCAAACGCCTCGATCAATCCGGCAAAGTTCTTGGCGGCCACCAAACGCCCCACTGCGACAATATAGGATGATGGCAGGTCTACCGGCGGTTCCGCCCTAGCCGCTTCTGCAATCGCCAGCGGGTCATACGGATTGGGAACAATCGCGATCCGCTCCCCCGGAAGCGAAAAGCGCCCCGCCAGATCCTCCGCCACGCCTTGCGACACAGCCAGCACCCGATCCGCGCGGCGATAAGCGAGCCTGATTGCGATCCCGAGGGCGAATGTCGGTATCGAGCGATAGCGTCCCGCCAGATGCGAACTCGTATGCATCCTCTCGCAAATTACGACCGGCGCCGCGCCTCCTCGCCAACGCCAGCTGGCCGCGGCCAGATTTGCGCGGACCAGAAACGAGACGACAAGATCGGGCGCGATCTCGTCCAGCAGGCGGTGTAATTGGCGGGTGCTGCGCAGCAGGCCGCCGCGCCCGTCGAGCACGTGAACCTTGTCGACCTCGCCCATGGCCCGCATTTGCGGTTCGTCGTCGAGCAAAATCAGATGAATTTCAAACTCATCGGCCCAGCCCGGCTGGTTGCGCAAAACGATGTCCAGCACACGCTCAGCGCCGCCGCGGCCGATCGAGTTGATAACGAATGCCAACCGGCGCGCCACGAGGTTCAGCCCTCACTGCAAGATTGCATCGATGCCTGACTCAAGGCGACATCACTCAAGGCGACATCCTGGCTCAAGCCGCGGACGCCCTGTTCGAGCGACCGCCCAGCTTCCTGCGCAACCGGCCCCATAGCGCCGTCATCATCGCTGCAGGGGCTGTACGGGCCAGCGCTGCACCGCGCCGGACAGATTGCCGGTAGCTGCTGCCCCGAAGCTGGCCGATCCAGACCCCGATATAGAAGTCACGTGCCCACTTCTTCCCCGCTTCAAGGTCGGCCAGCAGACT
>DDNW01000009.1:591-8292 GCA_002341345.1 Erythrobacter sp. UBA2510 | reverse complement strand
CCCGCCGCACCGGCATCCGTGCGGCGGGCTTCGAAAACTCGTTCTGACCAGCGCAACATCATGACCGGATCGTGCGACATATTGCCCCCATGGTGCCAGTACTCTGTCAGCACGTCGGACCGGCAAGCGACCTTGTATCGCACAGCCAGCCGCAGGTAGAGGTCGTGATCCTCGCAGGCGTCCAACACCGGATCGAAGCCGCCAACGGCATCGAGACATTCGCGGCGATAGATCACTGTGCCATGCATGCCGACCGGGTTGATGCGCAGGAACGCTGCAAAAGCGTCCGCCGGTACGGGATGATAATTTGCCTGTCGCCGCAGCTTGCCCGGATAGACCAGTTCATAGCCCCCATAGGCAAATGCCGCGCCGGGGGCGCTGCACAGGCTATCGAGCGAAAGCGCTATCGCATCAGGTTTCAGCCTGTCGTCGGCATCGAGAAACATGAGCAGCGCTGACCGCGTCTCCTCGATCCCCTTGTTGCGTGCTGCAGCAAGACCGGCATTGGCCTGCCTTACGATCCGGACGCCCGGATAATCTGCCACCACAGCCTCGGGGTGATCTTGCGAGCCATCATCGATTACGACGATCTCGTCAGCCGGGCGCGACTGCGCAAGAACGCTGTCGATCGCCGCGCCCAGAAAATGCGCATGGTTGAAGGTCGGGATAACGACGGCGACATTTGTGGATGCGTCGTTTGCCATCTGCTTCGCCTCGCCAACTGCGCAAGTCGCCTTCTATGTCCAGCAACCACGCTCTTATGCAACGCCATAACGCGCAATGTGGCGGAAATAGTCGTGCCGCGCACAGCAACCGGTGCCTTCCTGGCCGCCAAATAAATCTGGGGCGAACCCGATACGCACGTTGCAATATCAAGGTCCGCTGCGAAAGCTGCGTCAGACCCAGCCAGGCTTCGCCATCGCGGCTCGTTATCCGGCTGTGTTGAGGTTGAACGGAGCGTCCGGCCCAGATGAACAAAACGGTACTTCAATGGGTGATGAGGGCCTCGCGGCAATATCCCGTATCGTCGCTGTTCCTCATCCTCGTCAGTATCCTGTCGTCGGTCGCCGACGGGTTGAGCATCACCTTGCTAATTCCCTTGCTCGGCACGATTTTCGAGGATCAGGCGATCGTTGCCGGCGAAACAGGCGGGCTGATGAACATACTCGGTCGCATTGCGCTGCTGGCCGGGCCGGAGAACCAGCTGTTCCTGATCGCGGGGCTGATCGTGGGACTGATAACGATCCGTTCGATATTGGTATTCTGCGACCAGTATATCGTTGCCTGGATGAGCGGGCAGATCAGTCATCAGATCCGGTCCCGGATCTACGCCAACCTTCTGGGTACGGACTTTCAGTTCATCCGCACGAATGACAACGGCAAGTTGCTGAACACGCTGGACGGCGAAGCGTGGAACACGACCGATGCCATCACCAGCGTTTTCGCGCTGATTACCAATGTGTGCATGGTGCTGGCGTTCACCACGATCCTGCTGTTCATCTCATGGCATCTGACCTTGCTGGTCGCGGTTCTGGTCGTCGCCATATCGCTGCTCCGCCGCCTGTCCGACAAGCGCATGCGCCGCATGGGCCAACAGATGATCGAAGCGAGCGAGATTCTCTACAATCGTTCGACCGAGCTGTTCGATAACATGCGGATGATCCGCGCCTTCGGGCGGGAGAAAGAAGCACAGCGCGCCTATGACGACGCGTCGATCAGGCTGTTCGGCCTGTCAATCCGGATCGGCAATCTGGCCTCGCTGGCGTCTGCGATACAGGAAGTCCTCTATGCCATCATTTTTGCGACCATCATTTTCGTGGCGATCGACATCGGTGTCGGCGGGGCTGCCCTGATCGCATTTCTTGCCTTGCTTCACCGCATGCAACCCCACGTGAAGAAATTCGATGAGACCCGCACCCGCCTGCAGGCCCTCGCCGCTTCGGTAAAGGCGGTCACCGAACTGCTGGAACTGCCCCAGTGGTCCGGCCGCAGCGAAGGCGGCAAGCAATTGCCTGTTCTGCGCGATGGCGTACGGTTTGACGACGTGTCCTTTTCCTACGCTGGCAAGTCCAACGAGCGGCGCTATGCGCTGCAAGGTCTGACACTCGATCTGCCGTTCAACCAGACGACCGCCATTGTCGGCTCGTCGGGTGCGGGCAAGTCGACGCTCACCAACCTGCTGTTCCGCTTCCACGACCCCGATCAGGGGCGCGTTACCGTGGACGGGGTTCCGCTTGACGAGCTTGACCTTGACTGGTGGCGGGCACGCTTATCGATCGCGGGGCAGGACACGGATCTGATATCCGGCAGCCTGCGAGAAAACATCGCCTATGGCAGCCCGGATGCCACCGACGCCGCCATTACCCGCGCGGCGCGCGGCGCCAAGATACACGATTTCATCGCCTCCCTGCCACTTGGCTTCGATACGAAGGTGGGCACGCGCGGTCTGCTCCTGTCTGGCGGACAGCGGCAGCGCATCCAGCTTGCGCGGGCGCTGATGCGCGAAGATGGGATATTGATCCTCGACGAAGCGACCAATGCGCTTGACGCCATGACCGAGCACGAGGTTCTGGACGTGATCGAGAGCCTGCACGGCAAGCGGACAGTGGTGCTCATTTCGCATCGTCTTAGTACAACGATGCGGGCTGACCGGGTCATCGTGCTCGACAATGGCATGGTCGCCGAGCAAGGCACCCCTGACGAGCTGATTCAAGCCGGCGGTATTTTCGCTGATATGGTTAAGCTGCAGGAATTTAATCACCGACTTGGATTAACGGACCGCCCAGTGACTAACAGCGCGCCTTAGACATCATCTCCGGCACGCAGGGCCTGCTTCCGCCTGCGGCGGTCACGTCGCCACGCGCGCGCGCGATCGAGCACAGCCTTTGCCCGCCGCGTGACACGGGTGGGTATAACACGCTGCAAGAAAGCCTTGCCGCTCTGTTCCAGCCTCGCTGCCAAGCGTGTCGCATGAATAAGTATCGGCCAGCGATACGGCCTCGTCTGCCGGCGGATTTCGCGGTCGATTACAGGATCGGACAGGCCCCGCGCGCTGCAGTAGGCCTGCAACCACCGGAGGTAGGTGAAGCGGGCCGGGTGGTAATCCTCTGCGTGATACTCGCCCGTCTCAAGACCGCGATAGCAGCAGGATTCGGAATGCTGCCGGTATTTGTCGAGCACTTCGGCGATGACCACCACAGGGAATGCTAGTGTCATTTTCGAGAGGAAGACCTGATCTTCGTAGAGTCCCCTAAATTCGGCCTCGAACCCGCCGATCAGGGCATAAACTTCGCGGCGGATGAGCAGGCTGCAAATGCCCGGAAGGCAGCCGCCCCTGCTTGTCAGGAAACGCCGCATTGCCATCGGCGGCGGGATCAGGCGGTCGACTGGCAATTCGAGGTGGCCGGCGAAATCGTCCTGGCCTTCTACCGGTGGCGTCATGCCGCGTTCCTCAGCCCAGCTGTACCAGTAGAGTGTCGGGCCATAGATCATGCTCGCTTCAGGGTAGCAGCCCGCTACTTCCACGAAATGTTCCAGCCGCCGGGGCAGCCAGATATCATCGGCATCGAGGAACGAAATGAGACTGCCGCACCCGGCTGCGACCCCGGCATTGCGCGATGCGCTCATTCCGCGGTTCTGGTGTCCGGGATGGTCGATATAGCGGATCCGCTCGGGATGACGGCGGGCATATTCCTGCGCGATGGCAGTCGCATCATTGGTCGACCCGTCATCGACCAGCACGAGTTCCCAGTTCTCGTAGGTCTGTGCGAGAATGCTATCGATGGCCTCGGCGATATATTTCTCGCCATTGAGGAAGATCATAACGCAGGTGACAAGCGGGCGTTCGGCCATCAATGCACCGGTGCTCGTCCTGCGATCAGATGGTAATTGCCGCGCAGCCAGGCGACGAAGCTTTCTCCATTGATATTTTTTACCTGCAAACGCGGCAGCGCAAGGTGGTCCGAGCGCGCGGTCACCACGCTTTCGCGGGAGGTGCAGGCAAAATCGACCTTCAGACCCCGCACAATGTCGCGCGCGCTGTCGTCATAGCGGCCATAGGGATAGCAGAACCGGTTTATCCTGTGCCCGACAAGTTCCTCCAGCATCCGGTGGCCGGCTTCGATTTCGCTGCGCTGCGTGTCCGCTGCAAAATCAGGCAATGAGATATGATGCGCCGTATGGCTGCCGATCCGGATTAACGGGTGGCTGGCAAGACGCGCAATATCCTGCGCGCCGGCCGCAACGCGCGTCGAGGCGGCGGCGACTGGCTTGCCGGCCCACGCCAGCAGCCTGTCGACCACATCGTCCTGCCGGTCAGGGGGTAGCCGCACGATCTCTTCCCACAGGAGGAGAAACAATTTCTGGCGTGATATGGACGCACCTTGCCGTGCGGGCAGTCGCGCATCGTCGTCCGCCAGTTCGAATTCGAGAACCCGGCCCGCAAGGTCGATCGATAGGGTGGTGGGCAAGGGGGCACTTCCCAGGAGAGCACGTTCCAGTCCGTCCCACCAGAATTCACGGTTTCGCCCCAGCGCTCCCGACACGACAAAGAAGGTCGCGGGAATTTCGAACTGCTCCAGCACTGGCAGCGCGCGCGTGATATTGTCGATATAGCCATCGTCGAACGTCACCGCCAAACGATTGCCCGCCCTGTCGAAGCCGCCCTTGCCGGCCAACTCGTCAAGATCGATGCGGGCATCGCGGCGAGCGATGACCTCCATTTGCTCGGCGAAATGGTCGGGGCTGACGCACAGGTCCCACGGATCCTCCGCCTCCTCGGCAATGCGGTGGTACATCAGCACGCCCGCGCTGGGTGGACCGACAGCGCTGACGGCGCGTCGCAGCGGCTTCGCCACCCGCTTTGCGAGGCGAAAGGCCGCGCTATTTCTCAATATAGAAGATCGTTTCCTGGCCATATTGGGTCGCCGAACGGATATGCTCTTCACGTACCTTGAAACCGGCGAGAAAGCTCATCAGCTCGTTCCTGGGCAATTGCAGGTCAGGAATGGGGCCATCGTAGTCCAGCCGCATTTCACTTTCCCCGATCGGGGTAAACAGGACCAGTACCATGCGTTTCCGAAATGATGCCAGCGCGTTGGTCAGGATCGCGCGCCAGCCCCAATTGTGTTCTAGCACATGGCGCATGAATATGCAGTCCGCGTCTGACCGATAGTTTTGCAGGTCGGCCTGCACATCGGCAAAATTGCTCTTGCTGCCGTCCACGCCGGTATACCGGCTTTCTGTCACGAATTTCTTCGCGAAGGCAGTGCCACAGCCCCAATCCTCGATATCGCCATGTCCATCCAGATAGGCAAGCCCCAGCTGGTAACTCGTCTCGTCGTCATAAGGGAAACTTTCCTTTCCCTCATAATCCCACTGGTTTTCCATTCCGATTGCAACGGTCGCATCAGCACGGCGGGCGATAATCGCGATGGTGACCTGATATTCGGGATCGACCAGATCGAGCTCGGCACGCGTCAGTTCCTGCTCGGCCAGACCCTGCAGGAAGCTCGTTGCGGCAAGAACATTGCCCCAATGGGTGATCTGCACATGGCCCGGCGGAAAAACCTGTTCCGTCAGTTTGCGCGCCGAATGGCACGTCAGCGCCCAGTACCAACATTCATTCCAGTCCTCATCGGCAGCTTGCGTGATGCCCGGCACGGTGCAGAGCAGGACGCCACCGGGCTTGAGGATCCGGTAGATCGTCCGCAGCGCCGCCTTCATGTCGAAAATCAGATGTAAGGTTTGCGTCAGGATCACGCAGTCATAGGTGTTGCTGGGAATGGACGATCCATATGTCAGGTCGTCAACATAGGTTGCACCCTCCACATCGCTGACATGCAGCATATCCGATTGCACGACATTTTGTCCGAATGCATGCGTATAGGTGCGCTCGCCTATTTCCAGAACCTGGCCGGTGATGAGGTCGCCCTGCGATTGCAGAAAGTTCTCGATATAATAACGGTCGATGGGTCGGCCGCGGCTATAGCCATAATCGCGACTAACCGGCTCCGTACGGCGCAGATCGCCAAACTTCACGGCACCCACCGGGGGCGAGCAGGAACGTCCCGAACGCTTGAGCAGCCATGCATAGACCGGCCTCGGCAACAGTGCGTATGCCGTTCTTTTGACCCGTTGCTTCAACATGACATCCGTATTCGTTCGCATGGACAGGTCCGATTAGCATGACCCGCAAGGATAATGTAAATAATACAGGAACGTCGGAACCGGCCTATGCTCTTACGGGTAGCTGCTGCCTATCATTATTCGGGGGCCTGAGGCAGAAAAGATCGCCTTGCCGTGTCCTTGCCTCGCGCTTGCCGCAGGAACCCCCTGGCCAGATCGCCGAGATTAGCCATCGCGCGCAGAGGATCGTTCCGGAGCATTTCCCACAACAAGAACGCTGCATCGCGCGCCTTGCCGGTACGCACGGCACGGCCCAGCATGAAGCGCATGATGCGCAGCTTTCCGTCATGGAACTCGCTCGCCAGATCGGGGTGACGGGAAAGGAATTCGGGCACGCACAGCGCCCGCGAGCGCAGAGCTTTGCGCGGGTCACTCGACATGTTTTGCCGCGTTTCGCGGTAACCGACCAGCGATTGTCTCACGAGCGCGAAACGGAAATGCTCGGCGATCTGGAAATAGAGCTTGTAGTCCTCGCAGCCCTCACCGTTGCGCGCCCTGAGCGAGGCGTCATATCCGCCCGCCTGCAGTACGGCTTCGCGGCGCATCAGCGCGCCGCTACCGTGCCCCACGATATTGCGTAGCGCCATCGCCTCCAGCACATCGCCATCGGCCGTACTCCGGCAATCGTCGATCCTTACATAATCGTCGGCATCGATGATCGAATACCAGCAATAGACAAGTCCAATAGATAGGTCGTCCTTGCCGTCTGGCCCCATCATTGCCGACAACTGCAGCGCTGTCTTGTCTGGATGCCACAGATCGTCGGCATCGATCGGAGCAATAAAAGCACCGCCAGATGCTGCGATACCGGCGTTACGGGCACTAGCAACGCCTCCGTTAGCCTGGCGAATGATCGTGACGCGACTGTCGTGCGCTGCAACGCGTTCGGCAATCGCAACGCTGTCATCGGTCGAGCCGTCATCAACGACCAATATTTCCAGTTTGCGATGCGTCTGATTTATCACGCTCGCCAAAGTGCGTTCGATTGTTCTGGCTGCGTTGAACATCGGGATCAGCACTGACACCAATGGCAATGTCTCTTGCAGGCCTGAAGGATCCGGCTTGGTATGCGCGCGGTCTCTCAAGCCAGTCACTCCATCAACTTTGCGTTCCTCTGTTCCAGCAATTGTGGCTGGTCTGTCGCTTTTGGGTCCGCGGTCCACATAGCAAGCTATGCTTCCTATTCTTCGCCTGTCTGGCAATGAGATATTCTAGCATTAAGTCGGTTAAGATTAAGTATGCTTTCGAAGAGGAGCGAATGTCTTCTATGGCTTAGCCTCCGCACCGATAGCAGACTGACCGCAAGCGGCCCAATTGCGGTCATCTTGAACCCACAGTGCTGAGTAGGTGAGCAGCTATCTCGATGGGCTCAGATTCTTCCAGGTCGCGTTCAGCACATCCTTACAGCAAGCCCTTGCCATCAATCGTCCTGACAACGAGACTAGGGTCAGGACTCATTAAGCACATGGCCGTGGCTTGGATCAGAATTGGCTTGTGCAAGGAGCGAGCGAAGGA
>DDNW01000009.1:0-405 GCA_002341345.1 Erythrobacter sp. UBA2510 | reverse complement strand
AATTAATGGGTCCTGACCCTAGGGTCCGGACCCATAAAGGGGATTCACAGGAGCATCGAGATGTGATTCACCTGCCTCCAGCGAGGAGGTGTGGTGGATGGCGGATTTCTTCTGGTTTTCGGATGAGCAGTGGGCGCGGATTGAACCGCTTCTGCCGCAGGATACGCGTGGTATGCCGAGGGTCGATGACCGTCGGGTGCTCTCCGGGATTGTCCATGCTCTGAAGAGCGGTGGTCGCTGGGGCGATTGTCCCGAGCACGTCTACGGTCCGAAGAAGACGCTCTACAACCGCTTCCGGCGCTGGGCCGAACGCGGCGTGTGGGAGCGCATCTTCGCCCAGCTCGCCGGGGTCGATGGCGTCCCTGAAAGGCTCTTCATCGACAGTGTCCGTCGTCAGAACATTCG
>DDNW01000135.1:3944-4417 GCA_002341345.1 Erythrobacter sp. UBA2510 | reverse complement strand
GCTGGCGGAGACGACCAACGGCACCAACCATATCCGTTATCTCATGCCCGATCAGGCGCTGCGCCTCAGCACCGATGCTCCGGTTGGCTACCTCATGGCGGACCGCACCTTCCGCATCGAGCAGGACACACATTTCTTCCTCGGCCCGGATGAACCCTTCGTCGGCAATTTGCGCGAAGAAGTCCGTCACATGGAGCAGATGACGCGCAAATACTGGCAGCTATGGGTCCGCAGTCTCGCCACACCGTTCGAGTGGCAGGAAGAGGTGATCCGCTGCGCGATCACGCTGAAACTGTGTCAGCATGAGGAAACCGGCGCGATCGTTGCTGCGCTGACGACCTCGATCCCGGAAGCGGCCAATTCGGAGCGCAACTGGGATTACCGTTACTGCTGGATGCGCGATTCCTATTACACGGTGCAGGCGCTTAACCGGCTGGGAGCGCTCGACGTGCTGGAGAAATATCTCGGCTTCC
>DDNW01000135.1:2953-3744 GCA_002341345.1 Erythrobacter sp. UBA2510 | reverse complement strand
CTGGAGAAATATCTCGGCTTCCTGCGCAATATCGTCGACGATGCGAAATCGAAGGGCGGACAGATCCAGCCACTCTATTCGGTGATGGGCATTGCCGAGCTGGACGAGCTCACCGCACCCTATCTCTCCGGTTATCGCGGGATGGGGCCGGTCAGGCGCGGCAATGCCGCCTACAAGCAGGTTCAGCACGACGTCTATGGCCAGATCGTGTTGCCGACCGTGCAGGGATTTATCGACAAGCGGCTGCTGCGGCTTGCTGACGACCGCGATTTCGAGGCGCTGGAACAGGTCGGCGAAATGGCGTGGAAGCTGCACGATACGCCCGATGCGGGCCTGTGGGAATTCCGCACCCGGCAGGAGGTTCACACCTATACCGCCGTGATGTGCTGGGCCGCCTGTGACCGATTGGCGACCACTGCCGGGCTGTTGGGCAAGGCCGAGCGCGAGAGGCTCTGGCGCGAACGGGCCGACACGATCCGCGCGACGATCGAGGAAAATGCCTGGCACGAAAATGGAGAAGAAAGCCATTACGGCGCCAGTTTCCAGACGCCCTATCTCGACGCGAGCCTGCTGCAATTGCTCGAGCTGCGCTTTATCTCGGCCAATGACGAACGCTTCCGCCAGACCTTCACCATGGTCGAACGCGACCTCAGGCGCGGAGAGCACATGCTGCGCTATGCCGCCGAGGACGATTTCGGTGCGCCCGAAACCGCCTTCAACATCTGCACCTTCTGGCTGATCGAAGGGCTGGCGATGATGGGCCGCGAAGAAGAAGCACGCGAGCTGTTCGA
>DDNW01000135.1:419-2769 GCA_002341345.1 Erythrobacter sp. UBA2510 | reverse complement strand
ACCATGCTCGATCATCGCACCGGGTCGGGTCTGTTGTCTGAGGACATGGACTTTGAAACGGGCGAATTATGGGGGAACTTCCCCCAGACCTACTCGCTGGTAGGGGTGATCAATTGCGCCGGACTGTTGTCCAAATCGTGGGGCTCGGTGCGTTAGGGGCGGTGCGCCGCCCGTGAGGGGAAACATGAACCGACTGGTCGTCATCTCGAATCGCGTGGCCGTGCCCAAGGCCCGCGGGGCGGCTGGTGCGCAAGGGGGATTGGCCGGAGCGCTTAACGCCGCGCTGATGAAGAGAGGCGGCATCTGGTTCGGCTGGTCCGGTCAGGAATGCGAGACCTTCACAGGTGCGCTGAACGTCCAGACCTCGGGCGACGGGGTTACCGTGGCGACGATCGATCTCGAAACGCACGATGTCGAGGAATATTACAACGGTTATGCCAATTCCACGCTGTGGCCGCTGTTCCACTATCGGATCGACCTGACCGAATACGAACGCGAATACGGCAAGGGATACGAGCGGGTGAACGAGCAGTTTGCCGATGCGGTACGACCGCTGATCGCCGGGGACGACCTTGTCTGGGTGCACGACTATCACCTCATGCCCCTGGCCGACAGGTTACGCGCGCGCGGACTAAAGAACACGCTGGGCTTCTTCCTGCATATTCCGTGGCCCGCGACCAACCTGTTCGTCTCGCTGCCATATCATGAGCGGTTGGTCCGCTCGCTGCTGAGCTACGATCTGATCGGTTTCCAGACCCAGCAATGGCTCGACAGTTTCCGCCATTATTGTGCCAAGGAACTGGGCCTGCCCGTCGATGAGGAAACCGGCATCGTCTCCTGCGATGGGCGCGAGATCCTGACCAAGGCCTATCCGATCGGGATCGATTACGACCATTTCGTCGCGCAGGGCGACACGGGCGAGGCCCGTCAGGCAGCCCAGCGCCTGCTGTCCAGCACCCGGCACCGGACCGCGATGCTCGGCGTCGACCGGCTCGATTATTCCAAGGGCCTGCCCGAGCGGATCGACGGAATCGGGCGCTTTTTCGACAATCACCCGGAGTGTGTGCGCCAGCTTGTCTATATCCAGATTGCGCCGCCCAGCCGCGAGGATGTCGGCTCCTACCAGAAGATCAGGACGCTGCTCGAACAGAAGACCGGCCAGATCAACGGCGCGCGGTCCGAGGTCGATATCGTGCCGATCCGTTATGTGAACCACGGTTATAGCCAGGCGGAGCTCTATGGCTTCTACCACGCCTCCAAGATCGGGTTGGTCACGCCCTTGCGCGACGGGATGAACCTGGTGGCCAAGGAATATATCGCCGCGCAGGATCCGGATGATCCGGGCGTACTGATCCTGTCACGCTTTGCCGGGGCCGCTGCACAGCTTGATTGCGGCGGGGAGGGGGCGCTGCTCGTAAATCCGCATAGCGCCGACGACCTGGCGCATAATATCCGGCTGGCGCTCGATATGGGGCCGGCCGAACGCAAGGCGCGGTGGGAGAACCAGATCGTCACCGTGCGCGAGGACAACGTTCACCGCTGGACCGACACTTACCTCGCCGACATGGTGGGCATCGCCGGGTAGCGGGTCAGCCCAGCGTCAGCAGCAGCGCGCGCACGGCCATCACGATCAGCACCGTGCTTGATAACAGGAACAGCGCGAAGCGGACCGGGATGGTGTTGACGATTGCCTGCCACAGCGAGTGCAATATGCGCAGCACGACATAGGCCCAGGCGAGCCAGCTATCGAGCTCCGACGCACCTGACAGGGCGAGGATTGCGACCAGCGCGTAGAACAACGTCGGCTGTTCCATCAGATGGGTGTAATTGTGCGATTTCCACTGCACCTCGCGGGGCAGGATGCCTTCGAGGTCCGAGCCCCTGCCGCCGCGCGTATCCGCGCCCTTCAGATCGACCTTCGCGAGCGCCGGAAAGCGGACCGCGGCCATCCACAGCAGCATGAACAGCGACCAAGCGACGAGGACCGCCGCGGGCGCGAGTATTGGATTGTTCATCGGGAACCCCTCCATTTGCATGCGTTGAGACATAGACCGGGCCCGCAATGGCGAAAAGCACTGTTGGCACGCGCCGGTTTTGCTATGGGGCCGTGCATCAGACCCCCTCCCACGGAGATTCCCGCGTCATGAGCGACAAGACCGACACCCGCCCCAACGACGTCCGTAAGGCCGAGCTGCTCTCGTCCGAAGTCGAACATATCGACATCACCAGCTTCGATGCGCGTCCGATCGTCGATGCGATGGGCAAGATGAGCTTCACCAGCCGCGACCTCGCGCGGGCCACCAAGATCTACAACACTATGCTCGAAGATCGCGATTGCACGATCTTCCTT
>DDNW01000135.1:0-235 GCA_002341345.1 Erythrobacter sp. UBA2510 | reverse complement strand
GCGATTGCACGATCTTCCTCGTCATCGCCGGTTCGACCAGCGCGGGCGGCTGCATGGACGCATATGCCGAACTGATCCGCTCGAACATGGTCGATGCCGTCGTCGCGACGGGCGCCAGCATCGTCGACATGGATTTCTTCGAGGGGCTTGGCCACAAGCACTATCAGGCGCTGGGCGAGATCCCCGACGACAATACGTTGCGCTCGCTCTACATCGACCGCATCTACGACACCTA
>DDNW01000008.1:1114-2938 GCA_002341345.1 Erythrobacter sp. UBA2510 | reverse complement strand
GCGGCGGCGTAGTCGGTATGGGTCTGCGTGGTCATGTCAGATGCTCCGTGGGGTTTGGGATGTCAGGAAAACTGCCAGCGCGGCGCGATCCCGGTGCCGTGACCGAAGACGTAGCCGAACTGGATGTTGAGGAAGCCGATGGGCTCGAGGTAGCGGGCGTTGGCGAGCGGGCCGGCATCGACCGGCTCGAGGCCGATCTCGGCGGCCAGCGCCTTGACCGTCTCGCGCGCGGCCTCGTCATCGCCAGCGACGAAGGTCTGGATGCACTGGCCATTGACCTTGAGGCCCGTGCCGTAGTGCTGGGCGAAGACCGTGTTGAACGCCTTCACCACCGTCGCGCCGGACAGCCTGGAGGCGATCTCTTCGGCCGCCGAGGTCTTGTGCCCGACTTGAAGGCCGGAGAAGTCCTCGGTCACCGGGTTCGAGACGTCGATGACGGTCTTGCCGCTGAAGTCGGCCTTGCCGGCAAGATCCGCGATGGCCCCGTAGGGCGTGGCGACGACTACCACCTCCGCCTTGGCGACGGCGGTAGAGAGATCGTCGTTGCGGCCGATGGTTGTCACCTCGTGGCCGGCCTCGCCCAGAATCCGCGAGAGCCCTGAGCCGACATTTCCGTTGCCGATAACTGCGATACGCATGGCATTCTCCTTCGCTTTGCCGCCCTGCGGCGGCCTGTTGATCACTAAAGCGAAAGTAAGGCTTTCCCATATTCCATAAAATGACGATTTTATGGAATGACTATCGCGAATTTATTCTCAAAAGGGCGCTCATGGATATTGTCGACGAACTCAAGGCTTTCGTGGCCACCGCACGGACCGGCTCCTTCACCGCAGGGGCCGAGCAACTGGGGGTCTCGAACCGCCTGACCTCGAAATACGTGGCCGAACTGGAGGCGCGCCTCGGCGCGCGGCTGCTCCAGAGAACGACCCGGAAGGTGGGGCTGACGCCGGCCGGCGAGGATCTCCTCGCGCGGGCGCCAGCCGTCCTCGATGAGCTCGATGCTCTGCTGGGGTCTGTGTCAGAGGGGTCGCGCGGCCTGAGCGGGATCATCCGGGTCTCGGCGCCTGTGACCTTCGGCGAAGTCTACGTGGCCGGCATGTTGGCCCGGTTCGCCGAAGCGCACCCGGATCTGACTTTCGACCTCAGGTTGGACGATCGCTACGTCGACTTGGCCGCCGACGGCATCGATCTGGCGTTCCGGATGGGTGTGTCGGAGACGCTGTCACTCAAGACGCGCAAGCTCGGCACGTTTCACAGCTCACTGGTTGCGCATCCAGACTACGTGAATGAGCACGGGGCACCGAGAACACCGGATGATCTCTCTCAGCACGCCTGCATTGTCGATACCAACCGGCGCCAACCGCATCGGTGGACGTTTAGCAAAGACGGCACCGCGATCGTCGCCCAAGTGCGGGGCCGGTTCCATGTCAACTCGGCCCGGGCGGCAATCGAGTTGGCCTCGGCCGGCATGGGGATCGCCTATGCGCCGCGGTTCGCGACCGCCGACATGCTGGACACTGGCCGCCTCGTTCCATTGCTCGAGGATTTCGACATGGATGGGGGACCGGTTACCGTCGTTTATCTCGAAGGTCGGACCTTACCTCGAAAGATACGAACCCTCATCGACTTCGCTGCTGAGGATGTTCACGCCATGTCTTGACGAGCCATGAGAGGCAATCCTGGTCGGGTCAACAGCACCGGCATGAATGGCACCTTCGGGTAAGTTGCGACGCAGCGAAAACCTCCCTGACGAAGGTCTGGTCTGGGCCGTTCGCGACGGTGCGTCAGAATCGGCGGTTTGCAGACATTCGCCGCCGGCGCGAG
>DDNW01000008.1:0-922 GCA_002341345.1 Erythrobacter sp. UBA2510 | reverse complement strand
AGCCGAAGAATTCACGCGGCTGTATATCGACTACCTCCAAGTTAGCCCAACTTGTCGTCCCCGCCCCCTCAGGTCAGTTCTCGGTTCCAATCATCCGCGAACAAATCGAACGGTTAGTTTTCGGCCAAGCTAACGAATTGTATCCTTTGTGAAACTAACTGCACCTTGCAGCTCCAGCTCGAGGCAAGAAGAGCTCCGAAGATGTTATGGCTGGTTACTTTTGCGTCGGCTGTGATCTCATTTCCGTAGCTTGTGATCTTCCAGACAAATTCTGAATCACGAATACTCGTTTCTTCTGTGGATCTCCTTGAGCCAGAAAGGCTGTTCAAAATCTTCTCCTCACAGACTTCTTTGGTCTGCTCCTGAAGCTTAGGCGCAGCTGAAACTGGAGATCGGTCTGGGAAGCTTTTCACAACCCAAAGGCCCAGTCCGCTGAAGATAGCGAGCACAACTACAACCAACGACGCTTCGACGGGGAATTTGAACTTGCCGATTTGCAATTTATTGCCCTTTTGATGGGAGAATAAGAACACATGCTACCAGGTGTTATGGGAGCACTCCGCGTCAACCTTTTGATTAGATAATGCGAAACTTAGCCGCGGCCTGCCTGAAGCCCCAAAAAACGTGAAAGCTTCGCGCAAACAGATTATGGCTGTGGCAGGTGTTGCCACTGCTATGGGCAGCGATCTCTTGACGGGGCTCACCGGTTTACGCAGCGTATTTGCCATCTCGATCTCCCCATCGTCGAGATGAAGCAGAAATTCTTCTATATTCAAATCCCTCAAATCTGGCCCAGGGGTGCAGGCTTCAAACCGGTCGGACGTGGCTGACTTTCCAGCAGGGCTTTATGCGGGTATGCTGGGGAGTGTTTGTGTAACATTCACAGTTGGATGCGCCTAAGTGTTCGGCATCTTGAAAGTGA
>DDNW01000006.1:4126-8189 GCA_002341345.1 Erythrobacter sp. UBA2510 | reverse complement strand
CCGATCCCAAGGACCGGCTGACCACGATCCTGATTGCCCCGCTGATGACCTGCTCGGCGCGGCTGCCTGTCTATGCCGTCATCATCGCTGCCTTCATTCCCGCGACCAGCGTCGGACCGGGCATCGGCCTGCAGGGCCTTGTCCTCTTCGGCCTCTATGTCACGGGGATCATCGGTGCGATGGTAGTCGCGCTGGTCCTGCGCCGTTCCGTGACCAAGGGCGACGCATCGGGCTTCATCATGGAGCTGCCCAAATATCAGTGGCCGCCCTTGCGCGACCTCGTGATCGGGCTGTGGCAACGCGCATGGGTATTCCTGCGCCGCGCGGGCACGATCATCTTCGCCGCGACCATCGTCCTGTGGCTGCTCCTCAGCTTCCCCAAGGCCGAGCCGGGCGAGAGTCAGGTCGATGCGAGCTTTGCCGGAACCATCGCCAGCGGGTTGCAAGTCATTGTCGAGCCGATTGGGTTCAATCGTGAGATCAGCCTCGCATTGATCCCGGCGATGGCCGCGCGCGAGGTCGCAGTCTCGGCGCTCGCGACCACCTATGCTGTCGATGCCGATGACGAGGAGCAGGAGGCCGAGCGGCTGATCCCGCAATTGCAGGCCGGGTGGAGCCTGCCGACCGCGCTCGCCTTCCTCGCGTGGTTCGTGTTCGCGCCGCAATGCCTCTCGACCATCGCGGTCGCCCGGCGTGAAACGAATGGGTGGAAATGGCCGCTCTTCATGTTGGCCTATCTGTTCGGGCTAGCCTACGTCTTCGCGGGGCTGACATACTGGAGTGCCGTGGCGCTGGGGCTTTAGCCGCCTCGGTGGGGATAAAACCCTGTGCCGGTGGCGACTCACTCGCCCATTCGATAAGCCCTCCGTTCACTAGGACGAGGAAAGAGATTCGATGGCCGGCAGCCTCAACAAAGTCATGCTTATCGGAAATCTGGGCGCCGACCCGGAAATCCGCAGCTTCCAGAACGGCGGCAAGGTCGCGAACCTGCGTGTCGCCACCAGCGAGACGTGGAAGGACCGCAACACCGGCGAGCGGCAGGAGCGGACCGACTGGCACACCGTGGCCATTTTCGGCGAGGGTCTGGTCGGCGTGGTCGAGCGGTACCTGCGCAAGGGCTCGAAGGTCTATCTTGAAGGCCAGTTGCGCACCCGCAAGTGGCAGGACCAGAACGGCAATGACCGGTACACGACCGAAGTCGTGCTGCAGGGGCCTGGCGCGACGATGACCATGCTCGACGGCGCCCAAGGCGGTGGCTCTGGCGGCGGCGGCGGTGGCGGCTGGAATCAGGGCGGCGGTTCGGGCGGTTCGTCCGGGGGCGGCGGCTGGAACAAGGGTGCCGGCGGAGCATCCGGAGGGGCTTCGGGCGGCGGCTCCAACTATGACGATCTGGACGACGATATTCCGTTCTGATCGATCCGACAAAACCAGCGAAGGGGGCGGCCTTGGCCGCCCTTTTTCGTGGCGGAAACCCTACAGGATGGAACACATGGAACACGGTCCTGAAGCTGAAATTTCGCGGTCTTGAGTTTGTGAGTCCATGCGCTTGGCATCGACTCCTGCGCACCGGAATCAGATGCCGCGCACAGACCGATGGATTCGCACGGATTCAGCCATGCGAAGGCGAAGAGGATCGACGATTGAGAAGAGCCGCGGCAAGATGAGGCGGCGCATCGCGGTGTAGGAAAGCGAACCGGTCATTCGCCGAGTTCTCAAACCAGGCTGACGGGATCCCGGTTTCGCGAACTGGCCTTGGTCCGGCCATCGAAGAGCAATGACAGCAGGCGATTGCGCGATACGACCAGCCAACCTGCATAGGACACCCCCAAGGTCACCAGCATGATCGCCACCCCTTTGAGCCATACCGGCATGGCGATGTCCTGTGCCAGCCAGACCAGCGCACAGATTATCGGCAGGTGCAGCAGGTAGATGACGAAGGACGCATCAGTAAAATCCCTCACCCAGCCGATTGGGCGGTCGAATGCCGTGCGGGCAATTGCAACGATAGTCTGGGTGGAGAATATCGCCGCCAGCGTCGCTACCAGCCGTCCTGTCGCCGGGTGCATGGAGAACGGGTGCATCAACCAGAAGCCGAGCAGCAATGCAGCGATCACTGCGATCGGCACCGAGAATTGGCACATCCGCTCCAGCGTCATCGGCGCACGCTGCAGGACCAGACCGATCAGGTAATAGGGCGCATAGGTGATCAGCTCGTCGAGCCGGAAAATCTGTTGCGGCACGTTGGTTGCCAGCCCGGCAATGTAGAACAGCTCGACCGCACCCGCTTCCCACAGGCCGACCACCAGCGCGACAATGGCGGTTATGGCAAGAAAATGCCTTGCGATTGCACCGTCCACGCGTGCCGATAATGTCGCTTCGCGCAGACGCGGCATCAGCCTGTGGGTCAGGGCAATCGCCGCACTCAGATAGAGCAGGACCACGATGAACCACAGGTGCCGCACCCAATAGCCGCCGGAATGTGACGAGTTCCAGAAGAACGAAGAAATGGCATCGGGGTAGGCGAGATTGGAAAACTCGCAGGCCAGGTTCATCAGCGGGACAAGGGTGAGGATCGAAGTGACGAAGGGAATTCCCAGCCGCGTCAGGCGCCCCTTGAACCACTTGCCCGGCAGACGTCGCGTGAGCAGCAAGGCGGAAAAGTAACCGGCGATGAGGAAGAAGGCCGGCATGCGAAAGACATGGATCAGTTCCGCGATCCAGACGAAGGCCGCAAAGCCTTCATCCGATCGCACGATCCATTGCTGGCCCGGGCGGTAGGACAGGGCGACATGATAGGGGATGCCAAGAAGCATCAGGGACGCCCTGAGCGTGTCCCAGAAATGTTGCCGTGCCTGCAAGCGCCTCTCGCTTCGGTTGTTATGATATAAGTGAGTAGATTGCCCCGGGATCAGAAAGGGATCGGTGCCACGTAGTGAAGCAGCTTGGCAAGGACGTGCGGATGGCGGCTATCCCGCGATTGAATTTTCTTCGATTTCTATGTGCCCATGGCCGCGCTCAAAGCCCCGGGCCGCCGCTCCAGACCCACCACATGACAGCAAAAGCGATGACGACGCCCACCAGCACCCGCCATGCAGGCGCGGCGACCATTCCGGCAACGCCTTCGGGCGCTGCGCGCTTGCCGGTCAACATCGGCGGGACGATCCGATCCTTCTTGACCACCGAGTAATAGATCACCGCCAGCAGGTGCAGGCAGACCAGCGCCAACAGGCCGTAGAAGAAGGTTTCGTGCAGTTCGGTCAGCGTGTCGGCAGTCATCACCCCGACCTTTTCATTGAGGGGGCCGGTCGCACCGTCATAGGGATCGCCCGAGAACAGGCCGAAACTGACCTGCGCCAGCATCGCGAGGAGCAGCGCGACCACGCTCCAGCCACCGGCCGGATTGTGGCCTATGTCGTCAGCCTTCCACTCACTGCGCCCGCTGAAATAGGCGATCACCTTGCCCGGCCCGCGCAAGAACTGGGAAAAGCGCGCGGTCGAACTGCCCATCAAGCCCCACAATATGCGGAACACGAGCAGCCCGAGCAGCATGATGCCCAGCCGCATGTGCCACCCCATTTCGCCATTCTCTGCCGTCCACCACATGGCAGGGACGATCACGGCGAAACTCCAGTGGCAGATGCGGACCGGAAGGTCCCAGACCTTGATCTTGCCAATTTCCGGGCTGGTCATAGGGCAGGCTTATTCGTCGTCGAGGCGGAAGGTGTCGTGGCAGTTCTTGCACGAGGCGCCCAGACCTTTGACTGCCTCGCCAATGGCGGCGACGTCTTCCGAGGCTGCGGCCTCGACCAGAACGCCGCTCGCATCGACCAGCTTCTGATGTGCGGCGGCGAAGTCTTCCGGCTGCTCCCAGATCGTGGCGAGCGCTTCGGTATCAGCACCGGTATCGACGCTGGTTTCCTCGACGAAGAAATCGGGGATCTTGGCCGCATCGGCCTGGATCGTCTCGGCACTGGTCAGGATCAGCGAAAAGTCGGGGCTGTCGCCTTCGAGCTGGTCGCGGATCACCTTGAACGCGTCGCCGATCTCTTCGAAATTGTCCTGA
>DDNW01000006.1:1852-4017 GCA_002341345.1 Erythrobacter sp. UBA2510 | reverse complement strand
CTTCGAAATTGTCCTGCCGTGCCTCGATCACACCGGGCTCTTCGACCGCGACCTCTTCGGTGACCGCCTCTTCGGCAGGTTCCGAGCAGGCCGCGAGACCTGCGGCAAGGGCGATGACGCTAAGGGTGGTGAACGGGGTACGGCCAGGGCGCATGGAGGAAATTCCTTCTTCGGGGAGGGGGTAAAGGAGGCGCCAAATCTAACCGGCATGATGCGCCTGTCAAAGCAAATTGGGTGCGGTGCACAAGAAGCGCGCAAAGCCAGCCGCTGGGCTATTCCCTGGTCAGCCCCTTCAGCGCGGCCAGCCCTGCCGCCAGCGGCCCGCTGCGGTCCTCGTCGGCAAGGCCCGCATCGCGCCGCGCGGCCTCGGCATTGGGGCCGGTGGCAAAGGGGTCGATCGCGAGCGCGAGGCTCTGCGCGACCGCTTCGCCCAGATCGAATGCGGTGCCTTCATAGGCGATCTCGTCGAGCTCGTGCTCTTCCAGCTCGATTTCTTCTTCGGCGGTAGGCGCAGGCGCGGCGGGCACGAAGACAAGCGCCAGCGGCTCGGCTATCGTCACCGCCAGGTCGTCGCCCGATACCGCGCAGCTTTGCACCACCTCGGCTTCGAGAAGGCCATTGGCATTGATCGACTCGCCCGCGGCGTCGAGCGTGATCTCGGCGCGCAGGCCATGAATCGCGACCAGACCGAATCGCCGGGCGAGGGCGGTGCGCTCGGCCTCGTTCGCCTCGAGCACCACTGGCCTTGCGGGCAGGTTGCGTCGATCGTAGACCCGCGAAAATTCCGCTTCCATCACTGCAGGAACCGTCCCGCCAGCAGATCGGCGTCGGAAACACGCGAGAGCTGATCGCGCAGCGCGGCGATTCGCTGGGCAAGGCCCGCCGGGTCGCCATCATCGGCAAAGGTGACATTGCGTGACAATGCTGCTGCCAGCGCCTCGGTACCGCCGTCCTTGAAGGCATCGCGCAGCGCGCCCAGCCTGCCGCCGAGCACGCCCATCAGCTTGCCCATATGCTTGCCGACCGCGAGATCGCCGACGCCGCTTTCGCGCAATTGCCCGTCCATGTCCTCCACGAACAGTTCGGCCAGATAGGCGCTCTTGCGGCCCAGCAGCATGCTCTTTTCCATCCGCAGCAGCACTACGGCCAGAATCACGGTGACCATGTCGAAACGCCCTTCCAGCGTGTCGGCGACGCGGCACTGGGCGTAATATTCGCGCAGACGGCCGAGCTCGACAACCTTGTACCACAAGGGGCGCATGGCATCGCGCGGATCGGTGCGCGGGCCGAACAGGCGGGAGAGCAGCGACATCAGGCGGCATCCTCGTTAAGCGGTCATTCAATGCTCATGACCTTAGGGCCTGTGGGCAAGCGCATTGCGCGTGCCCGGTGGAGGCCTTAAGGCGTGAGCAGGAAGCATATAACCGCGCGCGGCCGGGCCGCAATGCACCGAGCATTCGGTGTAGCGCGATCGAAGGACAGGTGAGCATGGTTTCGGTTTTTCGCAGCATGGGTCTGAGGGCATCGGGAGCAATCGTGGCGCTGGCACTGGTCAGCGGATGCGCGTCGATCACCGACCATCGCGGCTATCTGATGGATGAGGCGCTGGTTGCCTCGGTCCAACCGGGAATCGACAATCGCGATTCGGTGCGCGGAGCGCTTGGCCAGCCGACACTGACCAGCCAGTTCGGCGATCCGGTGTGGTATTATATTTCCAGCCAGACCGAGCAGGCGCCGTTCAACACGCCCGATATCTTTCAGCACTCCGTCCTCGCGGTGAAGTTCGATGCGGCAGGCAATGTGATCTCTGCGGAGCGTACCGGGATCGAGCGAATCGCGCATATCGACCCCGATGGCGACAAAACACCGACGCTGGGCCGCGAGCGTGGCTTCTTCGACGACCTGTTCGGCAATATCGGGCGCGTGGGTGCGCTTGGCGGCAGTGGTGGTGGCGCGGGCAGCTGACGCCTCTCTTCCGCGCTTCGCTTGACGGCTGAGCTGCGCGACCCAATATCCCGGTCCATGAACGACGGACGGGCAAGTCACGGCCTTATCGAGTGGCACGGAACCACCATCATCGGCGTCAAACGCGGCGACAAGACCGTCGTGGCGGGCGATGGTCAGGTCTCGATGGGCAATACGGTGATGAAGCCCAATGCGCGCAA
>DDNW01000006.1:0-1732 GCA_002341345.1 Erythrobacter sp. UBA2510 | reverse complement strand
CCCAATGCGCGCAAGGTGCGCCGCATCGGCAAGGACCAAAAGGTCGTCGCCGGGTTTGCAGGCGCCACCGCCGACGCCTTTACCTTGTTCGAGAGGCTTGAAAAGAAGCTCGAGGCGCATTCGGGCCAGCTGCTGCGTGCCGCGGTCGAACTCGCCAAGGACTGGCGGACCGACAAATACCTGCGCAACCTCGAGGCGCTGATGATCGTCGCCGATGAAGAGGTGATGCTGGTGTTGACCGGCAATGGCGACGTGCTCGAACCCGAAGGCGGGATTGCAGCGATCGGCTCTGGCGGAAATTATGCGCTCTCGGCCGCCCGCGCACTGGTCGATTACGAGACCGACGCCGAAGTGATCGCCCGCAAGGCAATGGCGGTCGCCGCAGATGTTTGTGTTTTCACCAACGGCAACGTGACACTCGAAACCGTCTAGCGGCCCCAGACGCGGCGGCTTGACCCAAGACGCGGCCCGACCCTAAGGTCGCCTGATCAAGGCGCTCCCATTTTCAGGGTCAGGTATTTGAGTTTCGAGCAATCTGGCCCGCCCGACAGGCGGATCGACTGGCTGGATTACGCGCGCTTCATCTGTGCGCTCGCCGTCGTGTTCTTCCATTACCTTTCGCGTGGGAGAAGGGATTATATTCCTCTCGTTCCCGACTATGGGTGGGTGGAAGAGATTGCACGCTACGGCTATCTGGGCGTGGACTTCTTTTTTATCGTTTCAGGCTTCGTGATCATGATGAGCGTGGGGGAACGCAAGCCCAGCGAGTTCGCTGCGGCACGCATCCTGCGGCTATATCCAGCCTACTTGTTTGCGCTGGTTCTGACAGGCATCATTCTCGCCCTGCTGCAGGATCCGCGATTTCCGGTGACGCTGACGCAATGGCTGGTCAATCTGACCATGGTGAGCACGCTGGTCGGCGTGAGAGCGGTCGATGGGGTGTACTGGACGCTGGCCCTGGAGGTGGTTTTCTATGCGGCGGTTTGCCTGCTGTTGCTTGCCGGCCTCCGAAATCGGCTGGAACAATGCGCGGTGGTCTGGCTCGGCCTCCAACTGATCGTGCGGATTTTCGACTATCACATCCCACTCTTCGACCAATATTACATGCTGTTTTGCGCCGGTTGCCTGCTGTATTTCGGGTGTACCAGAGGATGGACGGTGCCGCGCATTGCAGCGACTGCGCTATCGCTCGGGATGAACATCGAGGACGCGATACGGCGTGCCAGGCAGACGGTCGAAGCTACTGGCGAGGAGGCGCTTGATCCTCTCGTTCTGGCGGTGATCATTACTTCGTTTTTTCTCGCATTTATCGTTCTCTCGCGAGCACGGTTGAGCCTCCCCTATGCGAAAACGATCGGCTCGGTGACCTATCCGCTGTACCTGATTCATCAGTATCTCGGTTACCTGCTGATCGGATTTCTCGCGCATTATGTTCGCCCCGGCATCGCCATTGTCCTGACGGTGATGGCGATGATTGCGAGCGCGCTGTTCATCGCCCAGGTCGTTGAGCAGCAGCCACGGGCATTCTGGCGCAGATGCAGCGAGCTGGCGGTGATTCCATTGCGCTGGTTCGAGCAGGCTGCGGTGCGGATTGGCCCGCAATGGCTTTTCGGTCACTTGAAGAAAGCCTGATCGCAACCCAATTGGCGCCGATGTCCCAAACATTGCAGTCAGGCCTCACACCCAAAGCGATCGTCGCCGCGCTGGACGAACACATCATCGGCCAGAAGGA
>DDNW01000023.1:19765-20373 GCA_002341345.1 Erythrobacter sp. UBA2510 | reverse complement strand
CCGCGCTGGAGGAACTGGGCATCGACCAGACGATCCTCGATCCGCGTTCGACCTGGGCCGACAAGGATGCCTATGACGCGATGGCGCAGCACCTGGTGCAGCTGTTCGTCGACAACTTCGCCCGGTTCGAGGCGCATGTCGACGAGGGCGTCCGTCAGGCCGCGCCGCAGGCCGCCTGAGCGAACCCATCACAAGTAACAGGCGAAAGGCCGCCACCAGACCTTGATCAACGTTTGCGATGGCAGTGGATGCACGGCCATCGCAATCCATCAGGCTGAATGCGGCCCTTTTCCGCGCGCCGCTGCTGTTTCGCGGAAACTATCCTGCCCGCCAGAGCCGTGCCATCACTCCGCTGATGACGGGTCGCCGTTTCCGCCCGGCTCGTTCCCGGTACCGACCGAACCCTCGCCAATATCGGTGGTGACGTCCTCTCCCTCGATTTCCGGGCGGTAGGTGAAGGGCACGCCCTCTTCGACATTGGCCAGCGCATTGAACATGCCTTGCGCATATTCTGCCATGTCGCCGCCATGAGGGTCCATCGCCAACGGGTGGAGATAGGCCCTCGCGACGTCGATCCGTCCCTCTTGAGCGAACATGATCGCGGTGTT
>DDNW01000023.1:14858-19620 GCA_002341345.1 Erythrobacter sp. UBA2510 | reverse complement strand
GAGCGAACATGATCGCGGTGTTGAGGGTCAGGTTCTCGTCGAACGGGGCGAGTTCGCTGGCCATAAACAGCGCGTCCTTGGCGGTGTCGCTTGGCTCGGTGCCGCTCCAGTCATATTTGCGGTAAAGGTAGATCAGTGGGATCGGATGATCGTTCTCGCGCGCATTGAGCGCAATGAACGGCTCCATCGCATCATTGTATGCTGCAATCTGGTCTTCTGCGTCTTCTGCCATGCTGAACAGCGCATAACCTTTCTGGACATAGGCGTTAGCGATACCGGGATCGATGGCGATCGCACCGTCGGCGGCGGCGATCGCTTCGGCATAATTGCCTGCATCGAACTCGGCCTCGGCCAGAGCGGCGAGGACATTGGCATCGGCCGGGTATTCGTGCGCAACTTCGCGCATTTCGGGCAGCAGTTCGGCCGCCATCTCGTCGTCGACCCCGCGCTTGGAGCGGATGATCAGCGGCATGGCCTCGGCATGTCCCTCGCTCAACTCGCGGACCGAGATCGGGCCGGTCTCGAACGTGTCGGCGGTGTAAGTTACGGCCAGCATCCGTCTACGCGCGAGATAGGCGTCGAGGTCGTTGTCCAGCTGGTCGAGGTCGCCAAAGGTTTCCTCGCCAGCCGTGAGCGGATCCTTACCTTCGCGTAGCGCCACCATGTAGTCGAACAGCTGGCCTTGGCGCGCCTCATCGAAGGTCAGATAGTGGTAGAGCAGCCAGCTGCGGCCATAGAAGGAATCGAACCTGCTACGGCTCTTTTCATCACGGTTCTCGTAATCGAGCAGATCGCGAATATCGACTTTGGGCGCGTAGAACAGTTCGCTGGCCCGGTGCTGTGCGGGCATGCCGATCTGCATCTCGCCATCGGGTTTGAACTTTGCCGAAGCGTAGAATTCCGCCGATCCTTCGTTGATCCATCGCGGCAGCGCATAGCGCGAGGAGGACATCAGGAAATGGTGGGCATATTCGTGCAGCAGGACCGTTAGCGTGAAGTTGGTAGTCCTGCCGGTGAAACTTATGTCCTGTACGAAGGCAGAGGACCCACCAGCGCGGGGGCTGTAAAAGCCGGCGATATATCTGTTGCCCGTCAGGCGGCGCATGTCACGTTCGCTGCCCACGGCATAGATGGTCACGCGGTTGGAGGGGCTGGGCGTCGGGACCTGCTGGCGCGTCAGGCGTTCAAGCGCGCGATGATAGCGTTCAAGGATTTGCGAGAAACGCTCGACATCCTGTGCCTTGTCGTCGGCATAGATGACGAAATGTTCGCTGGAGGCGACATGCCATTTGGCATGGACTGTGCCGGGCAGCAGGCAGGCGAGCAGCGCCGCCATGACAAACATTCGCATCGTCTAACTCCGGCTTTGCGACGGCATGTCAGAGGCAAGTCAGCACTCTGTTAGATCGTGCCAGGCTAGCCAATAAAGTATAGAAGGAAACGTATTCTTACCTGGCGTACCGAGTCGAGGCATAAAATTGTCGGATTTGTGCGTGGGGACAGAATTTGCACATTGATATGGAAGGACGGCGCATGAGCTTGCTTGACGGAATCCTGAAGAACATCGCCGGTGCGCCCGACGACGTGACCAATCTGGCAGCCAAGGTCGGGATCGAACCCGCGATGGCGGAAAAGGCGATTGCCGCGTTGGGCAAGTCGCACCAGATGCAAGGCGATACGGTCGAACTGGCGGCGGCCAAGACCGGCCTCGACCCTTCGATCCTGTCGCAGATCGTCACCCAGATCGGCGGTGAGGGCTCGCTGATGGAATTCGCCAACATGCTCGACCTCGACGGCGACGGCAATCCGCTCGACGATATCGCGGGGATGGCAGGCAAGTTCTTCGGCAAGAAATAGGGCCGGGCGCTCCGCTCTGGTCGTAGCCGAAAAGGGCGCGTAGGGATGGGGCATGCTTGACCTTGCCCTCTCGCTCACCGTGTTGGCGGCGTTCGCGCTGGTTGGCGGCTCTGTCTGGCTGTTCCGGCGGGGTCAGCACCGCAAACAGGCATGGCTGATGGCGGTGCTGGCAGTGATCATGCTCGCCAATGTGGCGATCTGGGCGATTCCCGGCGTTCCAGACCAGACTCTGTTTCAGCGTGACTGAAACAGGCGCGGTGCCAGCCTGCTCCCCCTCCCAACCTCCCGATAAGGTAGACTTTGGGAGGTCGGGAGGGGACGTGGGCTGGTGCCGCATCCACGCGAGTGGATCGAACTCTAATCAGGTAGGCGCCAGGTCACTTGCCCGCTGAACGTGCTTGCGACGTTTGCGCCGTTGGTATCGGTGGCAGGTGTGAATTTCCCGCGTCGTGCCAGCAGCTTGCAGGTCGCATCGTCGAGCCGCTGATGGCCGGTGCTGACGATTATGTTGCAGTCCTTCACCCTGCCGTCAGACCCGACCTGAAGGACGTAATTGGCGGTCCCTTCCTCGTTCCGGCGGATCGACATGCCCGGATAATCGTCGGTGCTGATCCAACCCGATCCGCCGACAGGACGCGGGCCCACTGCGGCAAAGCTGGGTGTAGGGGTGGGCGTCAGGCTGGGCCCCGGTCTGGGCGGCAGTTCGAGCGGTGTTTTCGACAGGTCCGCCGGCTCGATATCGATCACGGGCGGGGTCTTGAAGTCGAACTTTGGGATCGGCGCAGCGGGCGGGGTGTAGGTATCGATCGGCACTTCCGGCTCGATAGTGGGGGTCGGATCGGGAATGTCTTCGGGGACTTCGATGAAGATGCTTCCCGGATTCTTGTCTTCTTCCTCGATTACCCCGGCGACTTTCAGTCCGGCAATGACCGCCAGACCGAGCGCGCCATGGACGGCAAAAGTGGTTGCCAGCGCGGCGACGCGGCGGTGCGGATCGACCTGATGATTGATGTAAGACATTGGCGGCACTCCTCTTCATTATATGGTACAGTGTAACATAACATGAAGGGAGTGCAAGTGGGCTACCGGTGTTGCCCGGTCGGGCAGCGCCAGTCAGCTCAGGTAATCGGGCAGGACGGGTCGAGCCGGAAGTCGAGGTAGTTGTCGACCGCGCCCATCAGTTCCTCGGTCTCGTTCTCGAAGAAGTGGTTGGCGCGCGGGATTTCCTCGTGGTGGATGGTGATGTGCTTCTGCGTGCGCAGCTTGTCGACCAGCTTTTGCACCGCGACCGGCTGGACGACCGTATCGGCGGTGCCCTGCACAAAGATGCCCGATGCAGGGCAGGGCGCGAGGAAGCTGAAATCGTACATGTTCGCCGGGGGCGCGATCGAGATGAAGCCACGAATCTCCGGGCGACGCATCAACAGTTGCATGCCGATCAGGGCGCCGAAGCTGACGCCCGCGACCCAGGTGGTCTGTGCCTCCTGGTGGATCGACTGCACCCAGTCGAGCGCGGCGGCGGCATCCGACAGCTCGCCAATCCCGTTGTCGAAGCTGCCCTGCGACCGGCCCACGCCGCGAAAGTTGAAGCGCAGCGTCGCAAAGCCGCGATCGACGAAGGTCTTGTACAGCCGCTGCACGATCCGGTCGTTCATGGTCCCGCCGCCCTGCGAATGCGGGTGGAGGATCATGGCGACGGGTGCGCGGGGGCGCGTGGCGGGGGCGAAACGACCTTCGAGGCGGCCTTCGGGGCCGGGAAAGATAACATGCGGCATGTGTTTTTATAGCCCGGAGCTGGATTGCGGATACATTGGCGGGGCCGTGCAGGTGGCACGAGCGAAGTGTCGGGCTATATAGTGGCAAAGCTGTATTTCGCAATTATTCCATGAGGACTCGCCGGTCTTGGGCCGCATCTATCTCGATCACGCCGCTACCAGCCCGCTCCGCCCCGAGGCGAAGGCAGCGATGGAGGAGGGCTTTGCCATCTGGGCCAACCCGTCCTCTCCCCATGCGGAAGGGAGGAAGGCGCGCGCCGCGCTGGAGGATGCACGGGCGCGGTGCAAGGCGGCGCTCGGCTGGGACGGGGAGTTGATCTTCACCTCCGGCGCGAGCGAGGCGCTGTGGATTGCGCTCAACCGCGCGAAGGTCGGCCAAGAAAGAATAAGGCGCCGGATCGTCAGCGCGGTCGAGCACGATGCGGTGTTCCGTGCTGCGCCCGATGCGGAGGTGGTGGATGTCCCGCTTTACAAGGCTCAGGTCGATCTCGAGCAGCTGGAGGCCTCTCTTGCCCGTCAAGGACGCGCGGTTGTTGCGGTCCAGCGCCTCAATTCCGAAACCGGCACTGCGCTGGAAATGGTCGATACCTGCGCCGCAATTCGCGCCGCGCACGGCCTGTTTCTGGCCGACTGCTCGCAATCGGCTGGCAAGGCCAGCCTCCCAGATTGTGATATGGCCGTGATCTCGGCGCACAAGCTGGGAGGCCCCGTCGGAATCGGTGCCTTGCTGGTCCGTGATTTTGCCATGCTCGAGCCAGCAGGTGGTCATGAAAGAGGTTACCGGCAGGGTACCGAGAACATGCCGGCAGCGCTGGGTTTTGCCGCCGCGCTTGAGGCCAGCGGTCTGCATTCGTGGAAAACATCCGATATGGAGCGCTACGCATTCCGCGATAAACTGTGGGGATATGGAAAGGGGTTGATCTTGGGGCCCCAGTCCGAATGGCTCATTTCTGTCGCCCACCCGACCATGAGCGCCCAAGCCGCGCTGATCCGCTTGGACGCCATGGGCTTTGCGGTATCGGCTGGCAGCGCGTGTTCCTCCGGGTCGCTGAAGAAGAGCCGTGTGCTCGACGCTTTCGGGGTGGATGATGACACCGCCGCGCGCACGATCCGTGTCAGCCTCGGCTGGG
>DDNW01000023.1:3512-14712 GCA_002341345.1 Erythrobacter sp. UBA2510 | reverse complement strand
GTCAGCCTCGGCTGGAACACGACGCCCGCCGATCTCGACGCCTTTGCCGAGGCGTGGGCCTCCCTGTCCTGAAATCGCGCTACCTCAACCACCGCTTTTTCAAGCTTACCGGCAAAGAAAGGCCGGAACCTGCGCCAGCTTCGGGGTGACGCCCGCGAAATCTTGCGCCATATGAAAAAACCATGATCTATCTTGATAATCAGGCTACCACTCCGCTCGCACCCGAGGCCCGCGAGGCCATGCTGAGATGGCTCGGCGGACCGGACAGCGAAACCTTTGGCAATCCGCACAGTCCGCACCGGCTTGGCCGCACGGCGAAGGCCGCGGTCGAAGTTGCGCGCGAGCAGGTCGCGGCGCTGTTTCCGGCAGGCGGGCGCGTTGTCTTTACCGGCAGCGCGTGCGAGGCGATCAACCTCGCCATCAGGGGCGCACCGGGCGACGGCCCGATGGCCCTCTCCACGATCGAGCATGCCGCCGTTTACGATACTACCAAGGCGCTGGGGCGCGGTCATTATCTTAGCGTCGATAGCGCCGGTGTTTGCCAGCCCGATCAGGACCTGCCGGACGGCACGAGCCTGGTCGCGGTGATGCAGGTCAACAACGAGATCGGCACCGTCCAGCCGGTCGATCAATGGGCGGCCAAGGCCCATGCGGCTGGCGCGCTAATGCTGTGCGACGCGGTGCAGGGCGCGGGCAAGCTCGCGCCTCCGCAAGACGCCGACCTGATCGTGGTCAGCGCACACAAGCTTTACGGGCCCAAGGGGATCGGCGCGCTGTGGGTACGCGATGGCGTGACGCTGACCCCGCAGATCACCGGCGGTCTGCAGGAGGGCCTGCGTTCGGGCACGCTCAACCCGGCGCTGTGTGCGGGCTTTGGCGCGGCGGCCCGGCTGGCGGCCGAGCAGATGGCGCAAGACAACACCCATGCCCGGTCGCTGTTCGACCGTGCGCTCGAACTGTTTGCGGGCTGGACGGTCAACGGCAGCATGACCGAGCGCAATTTCGCCAATTTCAGCATCCGCAAGGATGGTCTCGATGTCGCGCGGCTGATGAGCGATTGCCGCGACATCATGTTCAGTGCGGGGAGTGCCTGCGCCAGCGGATCGGGCAAGCCGAGCCACGTGCTTACCGCCATCGGCCTGTCGCCTGCGGAGGCGAAAAGCGCTATCCGCCTTGGCTTTGGGCGCTACACGACTATGGAAGAGCTCGAACAAGCGGTCGCCATGATCAAGGGTGCCGCAGCGACGCAGGAATAGCCCAAGGCATGAGCACCGTCACAGTCCACTTCGTCACCCGCGAGGGCGAGACGGTCGACGCCGAGGGCAAAGCGGGCACCAGCCTGCTGGAAGTGGGCCAGGCGGCGGGCATGCCGCTGGAGGGGACCTGCGAAGGGCAGATGGCCTGCTCGACCTGCCATGTGATCGTGGCGTCCGAATGGTTCGACCGCCTCCCGCCCGCCAGCGACGAGGAAGAAGACATGCTCGACCTCGCCGCTGATATTCACACGACCAGCCGGCTCAGTTGCCAGATCGTGCTGGCTGAGGGCCTCGACGGGCTGGAAGTGCGGATCCCCAGCGACGCGCACGACATGCAGCGTAGGTAAGCGGCACCCTGTTAAACAAACTGCCCCGCCATCCAGGGGTGATGACGGGGCAGCTTCATGCGCAGGATCGTCACCTGCGAACTGTTGTTTTCGGATAATTGTCAGGCCGTTTCGGCCATCTCCTGTACCGCAGTGATCAGCGCGTCCGAAAAAGCGGGAATGTCATCCGGCTTGCGGCTGGTGATCAGATTGCCATCAACGGCGACCTCCTGGTCGACCACATGCGCGCCTGCATTGCGCAGATCGGTGCGGATCGAGGGCCAGCCGGTGACCGTCTTGCCGCTGAGCACGCCTGCCTCGGCCAACAGCCACGGCGCGTGGCAGATCGCGGCGACTGGCTTTCCAGCCTCCGCAAATTCGCGCACGATCGTGACCGCGCGCTCGTTCATCCGCAGGATGTCGGGGTTCATCTGACCGCCGGGCAGCAGCAGCGCCTGATAATCGCCGCTGGCAACTTCATCGACGGTAAGATCGACGCGAACGCTGTCGCCCCAGTCCTTGTTGTCCCAGCCGGTAATCTCGCCCTCTTCCAGGCTGGCGAGTACGGTCTCGAATCCGGCTTCGTCCAGCGCCTTGCGCGGCCCCATCAATTCTGATTGTTCGAAGCCGTCGGTGGCGAGAATAAGTATGCGTGCCATGTTTCATCTCCTTGATTGGGCTTTGAAAATGGAACGCTTGTTGAAAGGCGTCTGTTCCGCGCTGTCCCATGGGCCGTGCGGCTGATAGGGCGGGCCGCATGGACACGCTCGAAATGGCTGGTGGACCCGGCGATTCCCCAAGAGATTCGATTATCGATGCCCCCTTCGATTCCGCGCTGTCGGAGCGTTATCTCGTCTATGCGCTCTCCACGATCACCGCGCGCTCGCTCCCGGACCTGCGCGACGGGCTGAAGCCGGTCCACCGCCGCCTGCTGTGGACAATGCGCCAGCTGAAGCTGGACCCCACAAACACCTACAAGAAATCCGCCCGCGTCGTCGGCGACGTGATCGGCAAGTATCACCCGCATGGCGACGTCGCCGTCTATGACGCGATGGTGCGCCTCGCCCAGCCGTTCACCCTCAGGTATCCGCTGGTCGACGGGCAGGGGAACTTCGGCAATATCGATGGCGATAACGCCGCCGCCTATCGCTACACCGAATGCCGCCTGACGAAGACGGCGATGCAGCTGATGGCCGGGCTGGACGAGGGCACGGTCGACTTCGTCCCGACCTATAATAACGAGGAGCAGGAGCCGGTCATCATGCCCGGCCTGTTCCCGAACCTGCTCGCCAATGGCGCGAGCGGCATCGCCGTGGGCATGGCGACCAGCATCCCCAGCCATAATGTCGCGGAGGTGATCGACGCCGCCGAACTGGTGCTGTTCAACCGCGATGTAACGCATGCCGAGCTGATGCAGGTCTTCCATGGCCCAGATTTCGCCACGGGCGGGCTGGTGGTTGATAGCGCGGACGCCATTTCCGCCGCTTACGAAACCGGGCGCGGCTCTTTCCGGGTGCGCGGGCGGTTCCACGCGGCAGAGGCCGAGAATGCCGAGGATCGCGAGGCCGGGATCGAGCGGATGAAGGGCGGGGCATGGCAGCTCGTCATCTCCGAAATCCCCTACCAGGTGCCAAAGGCCAAGCTGATCGAGCAGATCGCACAGGCCATTTCGGACAGGAAGCTGCCGATCCTGGAGGACGTGCGCGACGAGAGCGATGAAAACATCCGCATCGTGCTCGTCCCGCGCAGCCGCAATGTCGACCCGGAGCTGCTCAAGGAATCGCTCTACAAGCTGACCGACCTCGAAACGCGCTTCTCGCTCAACATGAACGTGCTCGATGTCGGGCCGGTTGGTGCCGGAGAAGGGGGAGCTGCGCTCGCTCCGATGGTGATGGGCCTGAAGGAAGTGCTGAAAAGCTGGCTCACGGCGCAGATCGACATCCTCCAGCGTCGCACCCGCCATAGGCTCGATCAGATCACGGCGCGGCTGGAACTGGTCGAAGGCTATATCATCGCCTTCCTCAACCTCGACCGGGTGATCGCAATCATCCGGACCGAGGACGAGCCGAAACAGGTGATGATGGCGGAGTTTGCGCTCACCGACCGGCAGGCCGAGGCGATCCTCAACATGCGGCTGCGGTCTTTGCGCAAGCTGGAAGAGATGCAGCTGCGGCAGGAGAAGGACGATCTGCTGGCCGAGCAGGACGATCTGCAGAAGTTGCTCGACAGTCCGGCGCGGCAGAAGACGCGGCTGAAGAAGGATCTCGCCGCGCTGCGTAAGGACTATGCCGAGGATACCGCGCTCGGCGCGCGGCGCACCACGATTGCCGAGGCCGCGCCCGTGGTGGAGTTCAGCATGGACGCCATGATCGAGAAGGAGCCGGTGACGGTGATCCTCTCGAAGAAGGGCTGGGTGCGTGCGGCCAAGGGCCATGTCGATCTGGGCACCGACGGCTGTGGCGACTTCAAGTACAAGGAAGGGGACGAGGCCGCGTTTGCCGTCCATTGCCAGACCACTGACAAGCTGCTGCTGGTCGGCGACGATGGCCGCGTGTTCACTTTGGGCGCGGACAAGCTGCCCTCGGCGCGCGGTTTCGGTGAGCCGGTCAGGAACACGCTCGACATAGACAGCGCGGCGCAGATCGTGGCGGTGCTGGTTCACGCGCCGGCCGCCCGCGTGCTGTTCGCCTCCTCCATCGGCAAGGGCTTCCTCGCTGAAACCGCCGAACTGCTGGCAGAGACCCGTAAGGGGCGGCAGGTCGTCAATCTGAAGGACAAGGTGCGGTTGGTTGTTGCGCGCGCCGTCGAACCTGCCGACGATCACATCGCGGTCGTGGGCGACAATCGCAAGCTGGTGGTCTTTGCGCTCGACGAGATGCCGGTGATGGCGCGCGGGCAGGGTGTGACGCTGCAACGCTACCGTGACGGGGGCCTGTCCGATGCGACCACGTTCAGGCTGGAAGATGGCCTGTCATGGCGCATGGGCGGCGAGAGCGGGCGCACCCGCACCGAGGACCAGATCGGCATGTGGAAGGTGGCGCGCGGCGCCGCCGGTCGCCTGCCGCCGACGGGCTTCCCGAAGGATAACAGGTTTTAGGCTGGCAAGACGGGGGCTAATGCACGGAAGGCGGATATTGAACTCCATCACGCGCAGAAGAGGCGCAATCCGCACGCTATATCTGGTTACGGATTATCTTGATCTTCGCCTGCGAGCATATCGCGTAAAACCAACAGCAGGTCTTCCTTGGAATAGGGTTTGGTCAGGACCGGCGCATCGTGAAAGGCCTCGCGATCCGCGATAGTCTCACCATAACCGGTCGCAGTTGCGAATGGCACACCATCTGCCCGCAGGCGAAGGGCAATCGTATCGGTGGTTTCATCGCCGAGGTTGACATCGAGCAGGACGAAATCGAACCTGCGATCATTGATTATCTCAATGGCATCGGCCAGCACGCCAACGACACTGATGTCGCGGCAACCGAACTCCCGCAGGCTCTCTTCAGCCTCCATCGCAATGAGGACGCTGTCCTCCACGATCAGGACCGACCGGGGCGCTAAACGACCTAGCATCGAATATTCAGAATACCCGGACGTCCAGCTCGTACGTCAGGGGTGCCTTTGCGCATAACGCCTTGAGAATGACGAGCCTGTTTGAAAAGTTCGGCATTTCCAGTCGTTGCGCCCCATGGATCCTGCAAATTTACGATCTGAGGAACATTCCTCCTGGGCGCACATTTGCACGTTGAGAAAACGAGGTATGCTCACAAGTGCACATAAAGCGCGATCTGAAGACAATCGAGGTGGACCTGTCGGACAACCACCTGCTTGCCACGCTCGCAGAGGACGACCGCAAATACATCCGACCAAGAGTGCAACTGGTTCATCACGAACAAGGCGACGTGCTCTATGAACCGGGCGACGATGTAGTCGACGCTTACTTTCCGTGTGGCACCTCCGTCGTCACTTTCCAGGTCCTGATGTCGGAAGGTTCAGCTATCGAGACCGGACTCATCGGTAGCGAAGGCGCAGTCGGTGGCATTGTCAGTCATGGTCGCCTGCCAGCATATTGTCGCGCCACCGTGCTGACCGGAGGCAGCTTTTACCGGATCGGGCTCCTCGATCTGGAACTGGGAATGCAGCAAAGTGTAAGGCTGCGCTATTTGATGGCTCGCTATGCCGATTGCCTGCTTGCGCAAATCTTTCAGTCAGTGGCCTGCAATGCCGTACATACAATCGAACAGCGAACCGCAAAGTGGCTCCTCGCTACCCTCAATCGGACGGAACGGGACGACGTTGTGATGACGCAAGACCAACTCGGCTCTTTACTGGGTGTGGGACGGTCTTACATTACGCGGGTTCTCAGCCGGATGCGCAAAGACGGATTGATCGATACACGACGTCGCAATATCGAGATCCAGGATCGTGACGCTTTACGGGGCAGGGCGTGCGATTGCGATCATCTCGTTGCCCTGCATTTCGATGCGGTAATGAAGGGAGTGTATACCGAGCTCGTTTGCTAAGGCTTGGGCAGAAATGGCCGAAGATCGGTCATGCACTGACCGCTCAGCTCATTGCGAGAATGAGGTTCCTGACCTGCGGATAGACCTGCTTCTCCCACCTGGAGCCGGAGAAAATGCCGTAATGTCCGGCCGCAGGTTGCAAATAATGCCGCTTCAGGTGCGGGCGCAGGCTGGAGCACAAGGTATGCGCCGCTGCCGTCTGGCCCACGGCGCAGATATCGTCCCGCTCACCCTCGACCGTCAGCAGCGCGGTGCGCTGGATCGCGCGGCAATCCACCTTGCGGTCGCCGCGATAGGTCAGCTCGCCGGCCGCCAGCAGCATGCGCTGGAACACCTTGTCGATCGTTTCGAGGTAGAATTCGGCGGTCAGGTCGAGGACCGCGAAATACTCCTCGTAGAAATCGCGGATCTTGTCCGCTTCCTCGTCATTGCCGTCGACGATGTGCTGGTACAGCTTGCGGTGCTGGTCGAGGTGACGACCCGCATTCATCGAAACGAAGGCCGTCAGCTGGAGGAAACCCGGATACACCCTGCGTCCGGCCCCGCGATAGCGCAGCGGCACGGTGTGGATGACGTTGTCCTCGAACCACGAAAAGGAATTGGAGGTCGCCAGCTCGTTCACCACCGTGGGCGAGACGCGCGTATCGACCGGCCCGCCCATCAGGGTGAGCGTCGCCGGCTCGCATGGATCGCGGTCTTCGGCCATCAGCGCGGTCGCCGCCAGCGCCGGAACGCAGGGCTGGCACACGGCCAGCAGGTGCGACCTGGGCCCCAGTTCCTGCATGAAGCGGATCACGTAATCGATATAATCGTCGAATCCGAAGCGCCCCTCGCTCAGTGGTACGTCGCGCGCGTTCTTCCAGTCCATGATGTAGACGTCATGGTCACGCAGCAGCGTCTGGACGGTGTTGCGCAGCAGGGTGGAGAAGTGCCCGGACAGCGGGGCGACGACCAGCACCTTGGGCTGGGCGGTCGCTATCTCTGGCTTGGCAAAATGCAGCAAGCTGCCAAACGGCAGATCGAGTGCTACCTCCTCGATCACCGGGGTCAGGGCATTGCCGCACAGCACTTCCTCGATGGCATAGGGGGGGCGGGCATGGGTCAGCTTGGCCCCGGCAAAAACCTCGCAGGCCGCCAGTCCACGATCGACCAGCCCGCGACCGGGCCAGCCACGCGGCATCATATTGCCGAGCGACGTGGCCGTGGAGGCCAGCCAGCGGCCGGGCATCATCAGGTCGGAGAAGGCTTGATAGCCACTGTATAACATGAGCAACCTTTATCTCTGTCCGGCGGATGATTCCAACGGCCTTTTCAAGTGCCCCTCTATGGGCCATGTTGCAGCGCATCATTCCAAACGCAAGCTTTAGACGTTAAGGGACCTGCATGGCGAACGCGCAATTGACAATTTCCAGCAAGACGTACTCCGCATGGTCGCTGCGCGGCCGGCTGCTCTGTCACCTCGCTGGCCTGGACGTTGAAGAGATCATGGTCGAGAATGACGAGACCAACCGGGCCGAGCTGCTGCTGCTCTCGCCCTCGGTGCTGGTCCCGCGCCTGACCCATGAAGGCGCCAGCGTGTGGGATACGCTCGCGATCGCCGAATATCTGAACGAGTGCCATCCCAAGGCGGGCATGTTCCCAAGGGATCGCCTTGCCCGCGCGCATTGCCGCTCGATCTCGGGGGAGATTCACTCCGGCTTTTCCAACCTGCGTTCCGCGCTGCCGATGAACCTGAAGGTCAGGCACGAGAAATTCCCGATCTTCAGCGGGGCCAAGCCCGATATCGAGCGGATCGAGACGATCTGGAGCGAATGCCTGTCGCAATATGGCGGGCCGTTCCTGTTCGGGAAGAAGCCGACCATTGCCGATGCGATGTATGCGCCGGTCACGACGCGCTTCATCACCTATGCGGTCGACATGTCGCCGCAGAGCGCGGCCTATTGCGAGACGATCGCCGAATGGGCGCCGATGAAGCGCTGGCAGGAAGAGGCGCTGGCCGAACCCGAGGAAGTCGAGGAACTCGACGTCGAGTTCTGAGGCCTGCTTCGCCTGATCGGTCCTGAGGACCTATTCCGTTGCCTGCGGCAGATGCGCTTTGACATAGGTCGTCACCGCCCAGATCTCGTCTTCGGTCAGGACATCCTTGAACGCGGGCATTGCGCTGTCGAACGGCATCCCGCCTTCGGCCACGGTCCAGTAGAGGAACGGGTCGCGCTGGCCCATCGGCCTGTCTGACAGCCACGCGAGGTCGGCGGGGGCCGGGCTCAGGCCGGTCGCATCAGGTCCGTCGCCCTTGCCAGCCGGACCGTGGCACATGGCACAATTGTCGGCGAAAATCTGGCCGCCGAGCGCGAGCGTCTCGACCGTCGGTTCGAGCGGGTTGGTCATGTCGGTGTAGGGGGCAGGGATGCCCGTCATCATCGCGAAGCGGTGTCGCGCCATGTGACCCGGCTTGCCTTCGCCATGCTCTCCGCCCTGACCGTGCTGGCCCATACCCACTCCCATGCTTGCGCCGTTGCCATGGCCCATCCCCTGACCGTGGCCCGGTCCCATGCCCATGCCCATGCCCATGACTGGTCCGTGCCCGCCCATCGTCGGTTGAGCCTCTTCCTGAGTTTCACTTTCCTGCCCTTCGGCAGACTGTCCGTAGCTGGGCGACCTGGAGCCCGCGGCCACGCCGACGATCAGGGTCGAAGCGGCCATGATGCCGTAAGCCAGGTGTTTCATCGGGAACTCCGTTCAATCATGAGCCAGCGCAATATTGCGAGCACTGTGCATAGGATGGCGGAGCATGCTTCACATTATCCTGAATCAAAAAGGGCCGGGAAGATCACTCCTCCCGGCCCCTTTGTCGATAATTTGTAGCATCTCGCTTAGCCGCCGGACTGGGCGGAGACCGCCGCCTGAATGTCGGCAAAGTTGGCGAGCGCCATGATCTGGCCCTCGGCGTCGAGCGCCAGCAGGTTCTTGGTCAGAGTAACCAACTCGATCACGTCGCCCTTGATCACGACCCTCTCGCCGTCGATCTCGTCGACCATGCCCAGCGGCTGGGCATCGGCGGTAATGACCGGCGCACCCACGACCAGTGCCTCGTCCAGCGCGGCAGCGGCGAGCGCGGCCTGTTCGGCAGCGGCAGCCTCCGCGGCGGCCTGAGCCTCTGCCTGTGCGGCGAGCTGCGCGGCCATCATGTCGTCGAGCGCGGTCTTCGTGATGTTGAGCGTGGGGCCGGTTTCGCTGGTGCCGAAGCTGTCGGCGCCCAGCGGCACCTCATGCGTGCCGGTGTCGATCACCACGGTCGTGCCGTCGTTGGAGGTGATTGTGCCGACAGCGTTGCCGTCATTGCCCATGACCGTGGTTCCGACGTCGAGCGACACGGAAGCCTGCGCGGCGGCGGGCATGGCGGTCATGGCGGTGGAAGCAAACGCTAGCGCGGCGGCAAAAGCGGTGGTCTTGGCAAAATTCATTCTCAGTCCTCTACTTGTCGTGGGAAACGGCAAGGCGCACCCGTGGGAATTTTATAGTCCGACCCAATCAAGGGGATTCTGCCGGATGTGACGCGGGGGCAAATGGCCGCAAGGGCCGGGGCCGAAATCGCACGAAAAGGCGCGAACCCGCATGCAGCAGACACTAAGGGGAGCCGCATGAACGCAAGCTGGCCTAAATGCTAAGGCGATTGCAAGCCCAAATGGGCACAATTCAGCAATCAATTGAGCTTTGAAGCAATTTCAGGACCCGTTCGCGGTCCGGAAAGCCTTCCGCTATCCAACGATTCTCGATTTCTTGCAGGATTCGCGCGACCTCCGGGCCTGCGCCCACGCCCTGCGCGACGATCTCGCCACCCTTCAGCGGCAGTTCGGGAATCGCCCAGTCTTGCAGGCTCGATGTCGAGGCACCGGCCAGCAGCAACCGGTCAAGCGCTTCTGTGCGACCGAGCCGATAGGCGAGCGCACGCGGGTTCGCGCCATCGTCCGGCTGTCGCGAGGCCGCTGTCGCCAGCCGCTTCTTCGCCCTGGTCGAGAGGCGCAGGCGCGCGGCGACCTGTTCGGCGGTCCTGGGGTTGGGCGGCAGCAACGCAGCAAGGCGGCGCAGGCCATCGGGCGCGATGCCTTCGGCCTGTTCATGCGCGATCAGGGCAGCGAGGCAGGCGATCTCTTCGCGTGTGCATTCGGGCAGGACCACGGGCAGCACGCCTTGGGCGAACATCCGCTCCACCGTTTCGTGCGGATCGGGGAGGGACAGCAGAGCCAGCAACTCGGTCGCCACCCGCTCGCGGCTGAGGCCCTTCAGGGTTGCGGCCATGTCGGTGCAGGCCGCCTCTGCCTCCTCGTCCAATGCGCTGCCGAACCGCGCCTGGAAGCGGTAATAGCGCAGGATGCGAAGGTGATCCTCGGCGATCCGCGCGCGCGCATCGCCAATAAAGCGGACCCTCCGCGCGGCAAGGTCGGCCAGCCCGTCGAACCAGTCGCTGATCTCCAGCGTTTCAGGATCGGCATAGAGCGCGTTAATGGTGAAATCGCGGCGCGCGGCATCCTCGCGCCAGTCATTTGCGTAGGCGATCGTGGCACGCCGCCCGTCGGTCGCGACGTCCTTGCGCAAGGTGGTGATCTCGACATTGCCGCCCGGCAGAACTGCGGTGACCGTGCCATGATCGATCCCGGTCGGGATGACGCGGATGCCGATTTCTTCCAGCCGCCGTGTGACCTCTTCGGGCAGCAGCGGCGTTGCCGCATCGACATCGGCCACCCCCTGGCCCAGCAGCGTGTCGCGCACCGCGCCGCCGACCCAGCGCAGGTTTTGCGGTCCCATCGCCGATACCAGCCGCGCCAGATCATCGCGCTGCGTCCATTCTGCCGCCGGAAGGTCAGCCATCGATCAGGTCGTCCCACGCCAGCCTGTGCGAGAGATTGGCGATGATCCCGGCGGTTATGCCCCAGATCCGGCGGCCTTCCCACATGATCTCGACATAGGGGCGCTCATACCCCTTGAACATACCGACCTTGTGCACGTGGTTGCGCCGGTCGAGCACGTGGCGCAGCGGCGCCTCGAACCAGTCGACCACCTCGCGCGGGTCGGGCATGATCGGCAGGTCGGGCGGGAC
>DDNW01000023.1:0-3420 GCA_002341345.1 Erythrobacter sp. UBA2510 | reverse complement strand
TGATCGGCAGGTCGGGCGGGACGAGGCCGAGTACCGGGGTAAGGCGGAAGCCCGAGCCGGTAACGAAGTGCTGCGCCGAGCCGATCACCTGCACGTCGCGCGGAGCGATGCCAAGTTCCTCCTCGGCCTCCCTCAGCGCCGCTTCGACCGCGCTTTCGCCCGGTTCCAGCTTGCCGCCGGGAAAGGCGACCTGACCGGGATGGCTGGCCATCGTGTCTGGCCGCTGGGTGAGCAATATGCCCGGTTCGCTGCGATCGGTTACGGCCATCAGCACCGCCGCCGGGCGCGGGGGCGTCGTCAGCATGTGGGCATCATCGCGCATGCCCTTGATGCCGACCGCACTGTTGCGCTCGAACAAATCGCTCAGCCGCTCGAACAGGGAGGCGGTCATAGCTGTGGTGCCGTGCGGATCATTGCAGGCATGAGCCTGCCAGAGCCAGTCAGCCGCGCCAAGGCCCCAGCATGCCGCTTTCGGGGAGAATCGCGGGATTGTCGGTGCGCACCAGCAGTCGGGCCGGATCCCATGGGCCGGGCAGGCGCCATTTCTGCGTCGGTGCGGCGACAAAGCCGAACATGCCGTAATAAGGCTCGTCGCCGATCAGCACTTGCGGGATCGGACTGCGCGGATCGATCGCGGCTTTCTGTGCGGCCATCATCGCCCGGCCGAATCCCTCGTCCTGCCGCTCGGGCACGACCGCCACCGGGCCGATCATGATCAGCGGATGCGCGCGGCCATCGTCGTCGGTCAGCGCGACGGGAAAGGCCTGGATCGTGCCAACCAGCATGTCGTCCTCGTCGAGGGCGGCGAAGCTCAGGCCCGGCAGCCAGTCCATCCCCTCGCGCACTTTGTAAGCGGTGCGTTCCTCGCGGCCCGGGCCAAAGGCACGGTCGAGCACCTGCTCGATCATCTCGGCAGGCACCTGGTCGAGCGGGATGATGCTCGCGAGCAAGGCGGACTGGTCAGACATAAGAGGCGCGCCGATAGGGTCGCAGGAGCGCGCTGACAAGCGTTTCCCTTACCGGTCGGCTGGCGTAAGCCGCAGCAGGCGGCCGCCCTGCTTGTCCTCGATCACCCAGATTGCGCCGTCCGGTGCCTCGGCGATGTCGCGTAGCCGATTGGGGAAGGTATAGCGCGCTTCCTCGGTCGCCGAATTGGCCGCTGCGTCGGTCTTGATGCGGACAATCGAGGTCGTCGCGAGGTTGGCCACCAGCAACTGCCCCTGCCATTCGGCGAACATTTCCCCCGAATAGAAGGTCATGCCGCCCGGCGCGATCACCGGGTTCCAGCTGAGCGCGGGCTTGGCAAAACCGTCATCCGCGCGGTGATCGGGGATCGGATCGCCATTGTAATGGTCGCCGTATGACCGCTCCGGCCAGCCGTAATTGGCCCCCTCGTCAACGCGGTTGAGTTCGTCGCCGCCGGCCGGACCGTGTTCGATGTCCCACAATTGCCCGTCCGCATCGAAGGCGAGGCCGAGCAGGTTGCGATGGCCGTAGGACCAGATCTGGTCGCTTGGCGATTCGCGACCCGCGAAGGGGTTGCCCGCGGCAGGCGTGCCATCGAGATTGAGCCGCACCACCGTGCCGAGATTGTTGGACAGGTCCTGCGCCGGAGCCATCTCCTGCCGGTCGCCGCTCGAAACGAACAGGTACCGGCCATCGGGCGAGAAGGCGATGCGGTGCGAGTAATGGCCGGTGCGCGCGCCGTCGCGGCTCTGCTGCCAGATTTCGCTCAGCCCCTCGATCCGGCAGCTGTCATCCTCTTCGCAGACCAGCTTGCCCCGGCCCACCGCCGCGCGCGAGGCCGTGCCCGGCTCACCCTTGGCCCAGCTGAGATAGACTATCCCGCTGCTCTCGTAATCGGGCGCGAAGACGATGTCGCCCAAACCGCCCTGACCGCCATAGGCGACCTCGGGCAATCCTTCGGTGACTGTGCCAAGTCGCCCGTTGGCGGGCTGGTAGAACTTAATGCTCCCCGATTTCTCGGTGATGAAGACATTGCCGGTCCCCGGTTCGAAATCGAGCGCCCAGGGCTCGTTAAAGGTGCCGTACACCACCGCTGTAAACGGCGAGTCCGCGGACAGTTCGATTGCCTCGCCCACGGCGACGCTATCCCCGGTTGCGGCGCTCGCGCAGCTTGCGAGGGGCAGGGCAGACAATATGCTGGCAGCAAGGATCAGGTTTCTCATGATTGTTCGAACGCTCTCACATTGTTCCGGTTTCACAGTGCCGCCCGCTCCACTCGTCGCCGGGATCGACGAGGCAGGGCGCGGGCCGCTGGCCGGGCCGGTTGTGGCCGCCGCCGTGGTGCTGGGCAAGGGGGCACCGGCGGGTCTGGACGATTCCAAGAAGCTCAGTGCCAATCGCCGTGCAAAGCTGGAGGTGCAAATCCGCGGCAGTTGCGCGTTCGGGATCGGTGTGGTCACCCCGGAAGAGATCGACCGCCTCAACATTCTTGTCGCGACGATGGTGGCGATGACCCGCGCGATGGCCCTGCTGTGCGAGGCCTTGGGCGCGGAATGCACCGAGGCGCTGATCGACGGCAATTTGACCCCGCATGGTCGGGCTGCGGAATGGCGCTGGCCCGCGCGCGCCATTGTCGGCGGCGACGGGAGCGAGCCCGCGATCTCTGCCGCCTCCATTCTGGCCAAGGAGTGGCGCGATGCGATGATGTGCGAGGCGGCGCTGGAGCATCCGCAATATGGGTGGGAACGCAACAAGGGCTATGGCTCGAATGAGCATATGGAGGCCTTGCGCCTGCACGGCCCGAGCCCGCTGCATCGCCGCAGTTTCGCACCCGTCGCGCAGGCGGAAATGGACTTCGGCACTATTCGATAGGTTCCGTTGGCCGCATCTGGCCGAAGCGAGTCCTAAGGGACACACCCCATCATATCGAGTCTGCAAAGGCCCAAGGGACTCAACATCTTGTGCCGGACTCTTTTCGTTCCCTGTGAGCGGCCCGGCGTACCCGGCCATCGCCTGGGCAATTCGCGCTTGACCTCGGACTCCGGGTGACTCACCCTGTGGATAACTACAGGGGTATGATGTGGGCGAACTGACGAAAATCCGGCCTGTCGCGCGGGTCAAGAAGGCCTCGGCCGACACACGCCCGCTGCCGCTCGGCCAAATCCTCGATGGCGATTGCGTCGCCGCGATGCGCACGCTGCCCGATGCCAGCGTCGATCTGGTGTTCGCCGATCCGCCCTACAACCTCCAGCTTGGCGGCGATCTCAACCGCCCCGACGGCAGCCATGTCGATGCGGTGACCGACGAGTGGGATAGCTTCGCCAGCTTTGCCACTTATGACGAATTTACAAGGGACTGGCTGACGGAATGCCGACGCGTTCTGAAGCCCGACGGGGCGCTGTGGGTGATCGGCAGCTATCACAATATCTACCGCGTCGGCGCGATCCTGCAGGA
>DDNW01000018.1:5343-6200 GCA_002341345.1 Erythrobacter sp. UBA2510 | reverse complement strand
ATCCAGGGCCGCGCGGCGTGAGCATTAATCCTAGAGCGATGTCGATCACCGCACCACTCGCTTGATTACGGCAAGCGGGCGCAGGCTTAGAGCGATCAGAGTGACTGGAACGACGCAAGATGGGCGTGATGGACGGGTCAGGCTATTTCGACTATAGGGATATGAGCCCGAACGAGATGTTCCGGAACCGGGATATGGGGCCGCTGAAGCTGAAGGCAGTGGTGGAGACGCCGCTGGGGAAGAAGGGGTGATGAGGATGGGGACGGGCAACCGAGCAAAAGCGCAACATGATTGGGGAGAAAAAACAGTATAGTAAACTGCTAATTTTAGTCAGGGCCGAAAGTTAAACTGAAACGATCCGCAACCCACGAGAAAATCTAACGGAACAGAATGACTATAATATAGCCTGCTAAAAAAGTAAAAAATCGCCTTCTGGATTACTATTCTATAGAAAAGACCACATCACGGAAGAAATCAGGTAGATATTCAGGAAATAGTCAAATAAAAAACTTCACTCCAGAAAACTCTTTAGAGGTCGGCTATTCACAGGTGAATTCGCCACCAGTGCTATCTAACAAAGCCAAGCGTCAAAGGCGGACGCGTCAAACCTAGATTGTCCAGTGTCAGCCACAAGGCCTACACCTTTATCCGCTAAAAACACCGCCAACTGCCACCCTGAAAAAGTAATGAGACCAGCTCGTTGAGCGAGGTTTCGTGCCCCCTTCGTGAACTCTCCGGTGCTGAACAGGAGAGCCATGACCGGTGAGAACGGCTTCATCGATATGTCGTCAAGCAAATCAATATCATCGCGTGAAAACGTGTACGTACGCGAAAGGGCTAGAGCACCAACCAACTCT
>DDNW01000018.1:504-5209 GCA_002341345.1 Erythrobacter sp. UBA2510 | reverse complement strand
AGCACCAACCAACTCTCGAATCGTTGAAGGGCCGATAGAGTTGCTGGGATAATGCTTGGCTTGACCTACAAAAATCAGCCGCGTTTCGTGCATAAGCTTCAAAATAGCCGGATCTGCCCCCAAAAGATCTCCAACCGTCAGCTCGCCATAAAAATCAATACCTTGATCTCCAGCATGTGGAGTTATTCTCGCGGTTTTACACCCAAGTTCGCGTAGAACACAGCGGCTGAAAACCTCGAATTGGGCAAAACTCAAATCTCTAATTCGAGTGTAAATTTCGTCGACGAAAATTCGATTGAGCTTGGCCTTCTTTATTGAATTTCGATCATCTTGAAAGACGTGAGAGGAACCATGCAGGATCTCTTCATGCTGGCCTCTTAAGTGGAGGATTGCAATTTCACCTGCCGCTTCACGAATATCACGGCGTTGAGAAATTTCAATTTTCACTTTCTTATGAAGTTGATGAGTTCTCTCAGCAGCAGCGGCTTCATTCACTCCATTTTCCAGCAAAACGCGCTCAATAGCATTACGAACCTCAAGAGGGCGTCCTGTGATACCCAGCATCTCTTCGATGGCATCGACGATTGCTTTTGGTGTCATTTGGGGAAAATCTTTTTGATTTTTTCAATATTCTCAAGAACCTCTTCCCACAACTCCTTGGCACGTTCGTTTGCCTCCATATAAGCAAGCCCAGGTTTCTTTAACGCGCCAATTGTCGTTGCGAGGGATCTCTCCACCACTCCTTCATCGTCCTCAACCACGTCAGCGTGCGCGGCTTGCAAAGCGTCATCAAATGTTTTGTCCGGATCGGCAAGGATCTCCAAAGGATGACTCTTCGTTACGATATCTTTTAGCTGACGCACTTGAGGATTGGCACTGGTCAACTTTGGGGCGCGCTTTTCGCCATCAACTTCTCTGGGACTTAAAATTTCGAAGAATAACCGACGTGCATCCGCGTTTTCTGCTTTGTAGTTCTCATCGTTAAACCCAAGCCAATCGCGAACCTTCGGCTGAGATACCGCTTCATGGAAGAAAGCATATAAGCGGGGTTCAGCATGTTCGGAGAACTCCTCGTCCTCTTCCATCTGGCGTAGTGCCTTCGATGCCCTATAACGCCGCGCGACTTCCCGTGAAGATATGCCGATTTTTTGAGCTACAGAGCTAAGAGTTGCACCCCCTTCTTCAAACATCTCAACAACCAATTTAGCCTGCTGATACGGCCCCCATTCTCTGATACCGGCAACGTGCCGGATTCCCATCAAAGTTCTCTGATAAGCTTGAATTTCTTCTTCAGTTCCAATGAGAACCACTACAGTTATTGTCTCAAGTGACTGCCTAATCCCATCTGCCAAATCGACAGCGCCAGCGTCGGCGTCGGCGAGGAGAGTTGTCAAAACTGCGCTACGTCTATTTCCCTCAATTACGAGATATTTCGACTCCCCCTCGTCCTCATCGTAGGGGGTTACGACAATTTGCTCAATTGGAATGAAACCGTTGGTACGGATTGAATCGCGAAGGGCATCCAAATCAAATGCGGTAGTTTCTTGTAGTAGCGACAACGCGCGTGTCTGGACCCCAGCTTCTTTGTAACGGGCTTTAAGCTTTACTTCTTTGTAGCCCTTGATGTCATGGAATCGGTAATTGTTCGGGTCGAGCAAGAGTTGGCCCGGGCCAATTTCAACTTTTTGGTATTCCATGCATGCCTCGTGTGTTTTTTTCAACGTAGAAACTATACAACTCCATGAGGAAAAAATGCCATTCGGACTATCATAAATCGGCAAACAAAATCTGATCTGCACGCAGACTATGCTTCACAAGCCTTGAAATTGCGACATCAGAGCAACGGTGTGCGATCTCAATATTGAGATCACCCAGCCGTCGAGAGGAAACAAGGGAACATGGCGTGATCGCGATCCCAGAGAGAGAATGACGATGCATCCCATAATCCTCTTCACCGGCTATCTCCTCATCACGATCACGCCGCTCCTCCTCGGCGCGCTCCAAAACCTCCCCCCACGCACCCTATTCGATGAGATCGCCACCGGCCTCGGCATGACAGCGTTCGCCATTCTCTTGGTCGAGTTCGTGCTGTCGGGGCGGTTCCGGATGATTTCGGCACGGATCGGGATGGATGTGACCATGCGGTTTCACCAGCTCGTGGCCCGCACGGCGCTGATTTTCATCCTTGTGCATCCCTATCTCTACAGCACGTCCCCCTTCGGCTCGCCGCTGCCGTGGGATGCGACGGGGCAGCTCACGCTCGGCCTCGATACCGGATCGCTGATCACCGGGCTGATCGCCTGGGTGGCACTGCCGTGCTTCGTGCTGATGTCGATTTTCCGGGACCAGTTGCCGTACCGCTACGAGGTCTGGCGGGCGATGCATGCCATCGGCGCGGTGCTGATCGCGGCGGCGGTGACGCACCACGCGCTTGAGGCGGGGCGCTACAGTGCCGACCCGCTGCTGGCCGGGTTCTGGTTTGTGCTGCTCGGTTTGGCCCTTGCCTCGCTCGGCTGGACGTATGTGATTGCGCCGCTCAAGGAAGCGGGCCGTCCCTACGAGGTGACGTCGGTCAGGAAGATCGCGCTGAAGACGTGGGAGCTGGCCCTGCGGCCGAAGCGGGGCGACGCGCTAAGGTTCGAGGCGGGGCAGTTTGCCTGGATCACCCTCGGCCACAGCCCGTTCTCATTGCAGGAGAACCCGTTCTCGATCAGCTCCGCCCCGGCCGAGCGGCCGGATGTCCGGTTCGTCATCAAGGAAGTCGGGGATTCCACACGACGTATCGGAGAGGTGACGCCGGGGAGTGTCGCCTGGCTCGGCGATGCGCATGGCAATCTCACGCTCACGGGGCGCAAGGGAAAGGGCATCGCGCTGATCGCCGGCGGGGTCGGCATCGCACCGCTGTTCTCCATCGCCCGGCAGATGCGCGCCGAAGACGACCCGCGCCCGATGATCCTGCTCTATGGAAACCGGGTGGCCGACCAGATCGTCTATGCGGACGAGCTGGAGGCGCTTTCCGGGCGCCCGAATATGGAGGTCGTCCAGATCATCTCGGAGCCCGGGCCGGGCTGGGGCGGACTGGTCGGGCTGATCGACAGGGGGACCATCGGTCAGGTCTTCGGCTTCGAGGACGCGGCCGAATGGCTCTATATCCTCTGCGGGCCGCCGGCCATGCTGGAATCTGTCGAAGACGCGCTGCTGGCGCACGGGGTTCCCGGGGACCAGATTGTCGCCGAGCAGTTCTATTATGATTAGGAAGCGCGCGAGGGGGCTGGCATGAGCAAGCTGCGACACAGGATCCAGGCCGGTGTCTGGGGAACCAGCGCCCTGCTCATCCTTGCCATTCTGATCTTCGCGCTGCGGTAGGGTCCGGCCCGCCGCAAATCACAACGGGCCGGATTATCATGGGCCGGGCTCACGCCACCTCGTGATTGCCGAGCATTTCCAGCGCCTTCACCATCGCCGAATGATCCCAGGCAGAGCCGCCATGCGCCGCGCAGGCGTTGAACAGCTCCTGCGCCGTTGCCGTGTTCGGCAGGCTGAGGCCCATTTCGCGGGCGTTGGAGAGGGCGAGGTTCAGGTCTTTCTGGTGCAGCTCGATGCGGAAGCCCGGATCGAAGGTGCGCTTCACCATGCGGTCGCCATGCAGCTCCAGGATCTTCGAGGAGGCGAAGCCGCCCATCAGGGCCTCGCGCACCTTGGCCGGATCGGCGCCCGCCTTGGAGGCGAACAGCAGGGCCTCGCCGACGGCCTCGATGGTCAGGGCGACGATGATCTGGTTGGCGACCTTGCAGGTCTGCCCGTCGCCATTGCCGCCGACCAGCGTGATGTTGCCGCCCATCAGCTCGAACAAAGGCTTCACCCGGGCGAAGGCCGCTTCGGAGCCGCCGCACATGATGGTCAGGCTGGCCGCCTTGGCGCCGACCTCGCCGCCCGAGACCGGGGCGTCGATATACTCGCAGCCGAGCTCGTTGATCCTGGCCGCGAACTCCTTCGTCGCCAGCGGCGAGATGGAGCTCATATCGACGACAATCTTGCCCTTGGTCAGCGCGCCGGCGATGCCGTTCTCGCCGAACAGGACTTCATCGACCTGCGGTGTGTCCGGGACCATGATGAAGACGGTATCGGCTTCGGCGGTCACGTCCGCCGCCGTGACGCAGGCCTTGCCGCCGGCATCGATCAGCTCTTTCGGCACCTGGCCGAGCGTGTTCAGGAAAACCTCGTGACCCGCCGCAATCAGGTGTCCCGCCATCGGGGTGCCCATGATGCCAAGTCCGACAAATCCAAGTTTAGCCATCTGTTCGTCTCCATCCTTTGACTATATGCCGCGCAGTTTTCCGCGCTTTTCTCCGGCCTTGCGCCGGAGCCTATCAAAAACCGGCAGCGCTTAACCAGCCATGCCGAATTCCTTCGCCAGCAACTCGTAACTCCGCCGCCGCACGCCCTCGTCATGGGCCCAGGTCACCACCGCGATTTCCTCGATATCAAGCCGCGTGGCCAGAGCGCGGATGCGTTCCGCCACAATGTCCGGCGTGCCGACCATCGCGGTCTGGCGCAGTTGCTCCATGCGAGCCGTCTCGCTTTCCGAATAGGCCGCCCCCACCGCCGTCTCGGCGCTTTCCAGCGCCGTATAACGGCCCCGGTCGCGATAGAGCTGCCAGCGGGCGCGGGAGGCGAAATGATAGTGCGCCTCCTCCTCGGTTTC
>DDNW01000018.1:0-224 GCA_002341345.1 Erythrobacter sp. UBA2510 | reverse complement strand
ACCCAGGCCGCCAGATCCTGCACATCGTTCGGGAACTCGGCCGGGCGTTCGGCCGCGGCGGGGTTGAGGGCGAGCGAGGTCCGTCCGTCGGTTCCCGGCGCCCGGCCCAGCCCGAGATCGATCCGCCCCGGCGCGAAGGCTTCCAGCACGCGGAACTGCTCGGCCACCTTCAACGGCGCATAATGCGGCAGCATCACGCCGGCGGAGCCAAGCCGGATGCGGTT
>DDNW01000108.1:25576-25898 GCA_002341345.1 Erythrobacter sp. UBA2510 | reverse complement strand
CCTTCTGCGCGGGCGGCGACATTAACCTGTTGCGCAAGTCCGCGCTGGAGGATGGCGGGGTTGCCGGTCGCCAGTTCTTCCATGACGAATACCAGCTCAACCACCAGATGTTCAACTATGGCAAGCCGATCGTGGCGTTCATGGACGGCATCACCATGGGCGGTGGCGTAGGCATTTCGATGCCCTGCCCTTATCGCGTTGCGACCGAGCATACGCGCTTCGCTATGCCCGAAACCGGGATCGGACTGTTCCCCGATGTCGGCGGTGGCTGGTATCTTTCGCGCCTGTCGGGGAGGCTGGGCCAGTTCCTCGCGCTGACCGG
>DDNW01000108.1:25002-25463 GCA_002341345.1 Erythrobacter sp. UBA2510 | reverse complement strand
GGCCAGTTCCTCGCGCTGACCGGCGCGCGGCTCGACGGGGCGGAGTGTCTGTGGGCGGGGATCGCCACGCATTATCTCGACAGCGAGGATGTGGCCGAGGCCAAGGCGCGCATCGCGCAAGGTCACGAGCCGGCGCAGGTGCTCGCAGCGCTGGCAAAGACACCGCCGCCTGCGCGGATCGAGGGCAATGCGGCGCAGATCGCGCATCATTTTGCCTCCGACCGTTTCGAAGATATCCTCGCCAGCCTCGAAGGCGACGATAGCGAGTGGGCGGCCAAGGAACTTGCCACGCTCCACACCAAGAGCCCACAGACCTGCAAGGTGGCGCTGCGCCAACTGACCACAAGTGCAAGTCTCGACAGTTTCGCCGACAACATGGCAATGGAATATCGCATCGCCGCCCGTGTGCTTGTGAGGCCTGACTTTGCCGAGGGCGTGCGCGCGGTGATCGTCGACAAGAC
>DDNW01000108.1:23019-24892 GCA_002341345.1 Erythrobacter sp. UBA2510 | reverse complement strand
CGCGCGGTGATCGTCGACAAGACCAACGACCCCAAGTGGAATCCGGCGACGCCAGAGGATGTGAGCGACGAATTGCTCGACGCGATCTTTGCACCGCTTCCCGCCAATGAAGAGTGGAAACCCCTATGAGCTTCGAGACCATCACCGTCGAACAGCGCGACGCAGTAACGCTGATTACGCTCAACCGTCCTCAGGCGCTCAATGCGCTCAACAGCACGGTCCTAAAGGAACTTATCGAGGCCTTTGCTGCCTATGAGGCGGACAAGAGCCAGTTGTGCGCGGTGCTGACCGGCTCGGGCGACAAGGCCTTTGCCGCGGGCGCCGACATCAAGGAAATGAGCGACAAACCGGCGGCGGATTTCTACCTTGAGGACTTTTTTGCCGGCTGGACCAGCGACCTCGTCAAGAAAGTGCGCAAGCCATGGATCGCGGCGGTCAACGGTTTCGCGCTGGGCGGCGGATGCGAGCTGGCGATGATGGCCGACTTCATCATCGCGTCAGAGAATGCGAAGTTCGGCCAGCCCGAGATCAAGCTGGGCGTTGCGCCGGGCATGGGCGGATCGCAGCGGCTGACCCGGGCGGTCGGCAAGGCGAAGGCGATGGAAATGTGCCTGACGGGCCGGATGATGGGCGCCGAAGAGGCCGAGCGTGCCAACCTCGTCGCGCGCGTCTTCCCGCATGACCAGATGCTCGACGAGGCGATGAAGACCGCAGCGCTGATCGCCAGCATGCCGCCGATGGCCGCGATTGCGAACAAGGAAATGGTCAATGCCGCCTTCGAGACGACGCTTGATCAGGGCCTTGTGTTCGAGCGGCGGCTGTTCCAGGTGCTGACTGCGAGCGAGGACAAGGCCGAAGGGATGGCCGCTTTCGTCGAGAAGCGCGAAGGCAAGTGGAAGGGACGCTGACATGAAGATCGCCTTTATCGGGCTCGGCAATATGGGTGGTGGCATGGCCGCCAACCTCGTCAAGGCAGGGCACGAGGTCAGTGCCTTCGACCTCAGCGAAGAGGCGCTGGCGCGCGCGAAGGACAATGGCTGCACGCCATTTACTGACGCGACCGAGGTTTGCGCAGGCGCGGAGGCCGTGGTCACCATGCTGCCGAATGGCGCAATTGTGAAGGCGATCTATACCGACAGCATTATCGGCCAAGCCAATGACGGTGCGATCCTGCTCGACTGTTCGACCATCGACGTGGCAACCGCGCGCGAGGTTATCGCAAGCGCCGAAGTGGCCGGCTACGACATGGTCGATGCGCCCGTTTCGGGCGGCATTGCCGCAGCCAATGGCGGTACGCTGACCTTTATGGTCGGCGGCACCGAACAGGCCTTCAAGCGGGCAGAACCGGTGCTGAGCGCGATGGGCAAGGCGGTCATTCATGCCGGGGGCGCGGGCGCCGGACAGGCGGCCAAGATCTGCAACAATATGCTGCTCGGCATCCACATGATCGGCACCTGCGAGGCCTTTGCCATGGCGCAGAAGCTGGGGCTCGATCCGCAGACTTTTTACGACATTTCCAGCGTCAGTTCGGGCCAGTGCTGGTCGATGACATCCTATTGCCCGGTGCCCGGCGTCGGCCCGGCCTCGCCCGCCGACAATGGATATCAGGGCGGATTCGCCACCGCGCTAATGCTCAAGGACCTGCGGCTGGCGATGGAGGCAGCGAAAACTGCCGGCGTCGATCCGCAGATGGGCCAGCGCGCGCGGCAGATCTACGAGGAATTCGCCAAGGACAATGGCGGCCTCGACTTCTCGGCTATCATCAATACGCTCTAGGGTCGGGACCCACTAACTGCATGAGCCGTGATGGCTCGTTTGCAGGATGAAATGCGAGGAAGGGCTTTCACAGCGAGCCATTCTCGCTGTGAAAGCC